>JAKQOG010000197.1 GCA_029565395.1 Candidatus Hydrogenedentota bacterium
GGCAACCCGTGTCCCTACCGCGACCATAATATGCCATCAGTACCGTCCACCCCGTCCACAACGTCCACTCTCCCAACTTATCCCGAAATCGCCGCCAATGGCGCCCTGACGCTCATCGCGGTAGCCAGTGAACTCCTGAATCGCCAGCTTGCGGCGCAAGCCAAGGCCTTCGATCAAAATGGAGGGTTCACCGAGCGCCTTTACCACCGCCGGAGAAACAAGAGAGACACCTGATACGTTTTGCTTTTATTGGATCCGCCGTCGAGGAATATTGCACGTGAACTGGTGGCTACGTGCGCCACAATATTACCACCGACTTCGGGGGTACTATGGTGGTAATTCCCCTGAAATAGACTGGAGCTGGAACCCGGAATCGAACCGGGGACCTGGTCATTACGAGTGACCCGCTCTACCGACTGAGCTATTCCAGCCCAAGAAAAATGGTGCCAAGGGGCAGAATCGAACTGCCGACACGTGGATTTTCAGTCCACTGCTCTACCGACTGAGCTACCTCGGCACCGTAGAACGCATATTGTAGCCAATGAAAACAGGGGAAGTCAAGCAGAACAGGAATTTCAGCATCCGGTGTTCGTGCTTAATCTATTCTTAATACATGATATGCGCATGGTGAAAAGGCGGCTCCAGGGGCAAACTCCGGAAGGCAATTATCATAACTTGGGCCTGTTTTCTTGGTTTTTGGTTGACAGGCAAGGGAAGAACAGGCACACTAGTAATTAAGAAGGCGGTATGTTTCAAAAAGTGTCAATCTGAAGGGTCTGTTTGTTGATGTATTCATAGTGTGTCTGATGATAAAACGTGTGTCATGAGTTGTGGTACGGGGCGTTGTATTCGATACAAAGAGGGTGTATTGTGGAGTGGATGTGAGTTATAGCGTGTGAAGGGCGCGCTAATGAAAGGATGTTCTATGAGGTGGCATTATCGTATAGGGTTCATAGTATTTTTTGTGGCGGGGATGCCGGGGGTGAGCGGGGGGATAATGGCCTACGATGACCACGTTTGGGTGCGGCGGGATAGTGGAGGGGTGCCGGTGAATGTGCTTGCCAATGATGTCATCGATGCGGATACCTTCATGGAAAGCAATACGTCCCCGTTGCATGCGAGTCTTCAGTATATGGGCGAGGGCAGTTTTACGATTATTCCGGAGGCGGGGTATATCGGTCCGGCGGATTTTAGTTACACCCTCGGCACCCCATTGGGAGAAGCCAAATTGATGGCTTCCGATGGCGAGGCTTCCGATCAGTTTGGAAATTCTGTTTCTCTTTCCGGGGATACGGCCGTAATTGGGGTATGTTGTGAGGAGAATTGCAGGGGGGCGGCGTACGTATTTGTGCGGTCAGACGGCATTTGGGTTGAGCAGCAGAAACTCACGGCCTCCGACCGTGAGGATCAGGATCATTTCGGCACATCGGTTTCTCTTTTCGGAGATACGGTAATTATCGGTGCTCCTGATGCGAATGGTTCCAGGGGCGCATCCTATGTATTTGTACGCGCGAAAGGCAGTTGGGGCGAGCAGCAGAAACTCGTTGCCTCGGATGGGGAAGCGAATGATTATTTCGGTATTTCGGCGGCGCTTTCGGGAGACACAGCCATTGTTGGGGCAGCGGGGGATAACAATTCTACGGGGGCGGTGTATGTATTTGAACGGTCGGGAGGGGTGTGGGCCGAACAGAAAACGATCACCGCTTCGGATGCGGCGGTAAATGATTATTTTGGCACTTCCGTGGCGTTTTCCAGCGATACGGTCTGTATTGGGGCTGCCGGGGAGAATAACAATGCCGGGGCGGGATATATTTTTGTGTTCAATGAGGGCGATTGGGTGGAGCAGCAGAAGCTTACGTCCTCTGATAGCGCGGCGGATGACAAGTTTGGCTTTTCGGTGTCTGTTTCGGGGGAAACTGCTCTTATTGGCGCGTTTGCCAAGAGTTCCTATACCGGCGCGGCCTATGTATTCGTGCGGTCGGGAGGTATTTGGAGCGAGCAGCAGAAACTCCTGGCTTCCGACAGACAGTCCTTTGACATGTTTGGCGCTTCCGTGTCTCTTGTTGAGGAAACGGCGGTAATTGGGGTCTATGGGAAGAATAGTGTGACGGGGGCCGCCTATAGATTCGTGCGAAACGAAAGTCTCTGGACCCAGCAGAGGAAATTTACTGCTTCTGATGGTGCGACGGGGGACACATTCGGCATTTCAGTCGTTCATGATGGGGATACAGTTCTTATTGGGGCGCAGGGTGACAATCCCTTGGGGAGTATGTCCGGTTCAGTCTATGTGTATGAACCGGCCCGCAGCACGGCAAATGTATACGTTAATGTTTTTCCGACGGCGGATGCGGCTGGGGATGTTTTTATGACTAATTTGAGCGCAGGAACCGTCAACCTGGATGTGGCGGCTAACGATGATTTGGGCGGTCCATTTGCTTTAGCAGGTTTCACCGCCCTTCCTGAAGAGCACGGCACCTTGGTGGACTGGGACAATGGCATATTTAACTACACGCCGAATATCCACTTTGCTGGGGATACCGGATTCGAGTACACCGTCCATGCGGGTGAAAGCAAGATGATGTCTTCGGATGGGGCCGCCGGCGACTCTTTCGGCCAGGCTGTTGCGATCCAGGGCGATACGGCAGTTGTTGGCGCACCGTTGAATGAAGGGCTGGGAGCGGCCTATGTCGTGGTGCGCAATGGGAATGTCTGGGAGGAGCAACAGAAATTGACCGCCAGTGACGGGGCCGCCGATGATCGATTTGGATGTTCAGCAGCGATTTACGGCGATACGGTGGTTGTGGGCGCTTTTGGAAGAGATGATATGGGCTTGATGTCGGGTGCGGCCTATGTGTTTACACGTACAGACGGCGCATGGTCCGAACAGGCCAAACTGACGGCGGCGAATGGGTCCATAGCAGACAGTTTTGGCGTTTCCATCTCGATTTATGGTGACACGGTCCTGATTGGCGCTTCGGGCGAAAATGTTTTTACGGGTGCTGCGTATGTATTTGTGCGGCGGGGTGCCGCATGGATTCAGCAAGCCAAACTGACGGCCAGTGATGGAACCGGCAATGACGCGTTTGGAACGCAAGTTTCGTTATATGGGGATACGGCGCTTATCGGAGTGCCCTCAAACGCCATTGGGCGTACGGGCGCGGCCTATATTTTTGTTCGAGAGGGACAGCAATGGATGGAATCGCAGAAACTGACTGCTTCAGACGGAACGGTGAATAACGGTTTTGGGGGCGCGGTCGCTCTTGAGGGCGGTATGGCCTTGATCGGCGCGCCAAAACAAGATAGTGAAACGGGCGCTGCGTATGTATTCTCGTGCGAGGAAGATGTCTGGTCCGAGGCGCAGAAAATCCCGGCTCTCAGCGGGATGGAGGGCAGCACCTTTGGAGATGCCGTCGCGCTTAGCGGAATGGATGCGCTTATTGGCGCCAGCAGAGACAGCAGCCTGGCCTCCTACGCGGGTTCGGTATGTTTATTTTCTTGTATTGACGGCATATGGACCCACCAACGAAAATGGACGGCGTCCGATATGTACGAGAATCAGGGATTTGGATGCGCGGCCGCCATGAGCGGTACATTGGTTTTGGCAGGCGCATTGGATCGATCTAAAACCACGGTTGGTGCGGCTTATTTCTCTGGGCGCGATCAAACGGTTTCCGTTGCGATAACGGTGCTGGACGACATTTTGCCTGAGGTGACGGTGGACCCGCTGATTACAGTTGATGTGGCGCCGGTAGTGAGCGGCACGGTGGCGGATAATGTGGCGGTGGCGAGCGTGAATGTTAGGGTTGATGGCGTTTTCTATCCGGCGGAAGTAACAGGAACCGCCTGGACCGCAATAGTTACAGGTCCGCTGGCTCCGGGGGTATACGATGTTCAGGCAGAGGCCATTGATACCGCCGGCAATCGTATTGTAGACAGTACTACCGGTGAACTCATCATCGCGATTCCCTGTGTGGCCGATTTTTCCGCGAATCCGTTGGAAGGTTCCGCGCCTCTGTTGGTTCAATTCACTAATATCTCCACGGGGGATTGTGATGCATCGGTGTGGGATTTTGGCGACGGCGGTTCCAGTTTTGAATGGAGTCCGGCGCATGAATACAGCGAGGCAGGGTTGTATACCGTTCAATTGACCATATCCGGCAACGGCGGCAGCGATATCGAAGTCAAGGCGGGGTACATTACCGTTATTGATCCTGGGGAGGGTGAAGGAGGGGGGGAAGGCTGGATAGAAGGGGAAGGCGAAGAAGGTGAGGGTTTGACAGAGGGTGAAGATGAATTCCTTACCGCAGATCAAGATGCCAATAACCTGATCAGCCTCTCTGAACTTCTCCGCGTGATCCAGTTCTTCAACTCGAACGGGTTACATTGCCAAGAGGGCACGGAAGATGGTTATGCGCCCGGTTCCGGCGATCAAAGCTGTGTGCCATACGACAGCGATTACAATCCCCAGGACTGGTTTATCAGTCTGTCTGAGTTGCTTCGCGTGATCCAATTCTTTAATTCTGGCGGCTATCACTATTGTCCTGAGGAAGGCACGGAAGATACTTTCTGCCCTGGGATTCAATCTATAACAAACAGTGTCTTTTTGAGAAGACTTAACACTTGATGCGGGTGTGTGTTGTGTATTGCCCAGTGTTTTAAGATGCTATTATTCCCTTAATAGCCTGTTTTAACATTTTTTCATCCGGGGGGGTTGAAACGCTTCCTCCACTATGTAACAATAAGCAGCAAGGGATGCATATTGACACTGTCCAATATACAGTGAAAATAGCATATAGTGTGAATGTAGAAGAAAATATGAGAATAGTAGAACGAGGGTGAAAGTCTAAGTGGCTTTGCCGGGGAGAATGTCACATGGTATCGTTTCGTATTTTTCGAAGGAATTTTTCCTCTCATTGCATGCCAATTTTTTTGCTGGTTAGCGGGCTGGTTTGCCTTGTTTTGGCGGCTGTCGAAGCGCAAGGCGCGCCGTATCTCATCAAGGATATCAATACCACCGAAATGGACATCGGGAACTCGATGCCCGGATATTTTTGTGTATCCGGCGGGACATTATTCTTCACGGCGGCTACACGGGAGTTGGGGACCGAACTATGGAAAACCGATGGCACGGTTGATGGAACGGTGTTGGTGAAAGATATTAATGCAACCTATGGATCTGACCCCCGTGAACTGGTGGATGTGGGGGGGACGTTGTTCTTCATTGCGGACGATGGGGTCGAGGGTATTGGGCTGTGGAAGAGTGATGGCACCTCAGACGGGACAGTCAAGTTGAAAAACTTTGTGGAACCCTACGCGTATACAGTGCCCAGCTTGTTAACCGTCGTGGGCAGTACGTTGTTCTTTGTGGGAGTTGATGATGTCCACGGTTGGGAACTCTGGAAAAGCGATGGAACTTCTGTCGGCACTACATTGGTAAAAGACATTCAGCCGGGTTCGAGTGACTCAAATGTCGGAAATTTGGTTGATTTCAATGGAACGCTATTCTTTCGCGCCGATGACGGAACGTATGGCAACGAGTTATGGAAAAGCGATGGAACGGAATCCGGCACGGTTATGGTTAAAAATATCTTATTGGGTCAATATTCTGCCAATCCGTCAGGGTTAACCGTAATGAATGGTTTCCTGTACTTTTCCGCGTCTGACAGCTCGAATGGAAATGAACTCTGGAAAAGCGATGGAACGGATTTGGGGACAGTCTTGATCAAAGACATTAACATAGGCGGCAGTTCTTCGTATCCTGAGGATATCATCAATTCGGGGGGGACCTTGTACTTTTCTGCGAATGATGGTTCACATGGCGAGGAATTATGGAAAAGCGATGGAACGGAATCCGGGACGGTGCTGGTCAAAGACATCGCATCTGACTTGGGCGATTCCTCATATCCCTCGTATCTTGTGGATGTGGGGGGGGTAGTGTTCTTTTCCGCGGATGATGGTATCCATGGCGGTGAATTGTGGAAAAGCGATGGAACGGAATCCGGGACTGTGCTGGTGAAAGACATCATGCCCGGCACTGAATATGACTCCTCCTATCCGTATAATCTTTCAAACGCGGGAGGAACGCTGTACTTCAAAGCGGAAGATGGTGTCCATGGCGATGAATTATGGATAAGCGACGGCACCGAAGAAGGCACCATGCTGCTCAAGGACATCCTGCCGGGCACGCACTCTTCCGGTGCGTCCGGGGGAACGGCGTTTAGTGGCACGGTTTTCTTTGCCGCAAACGATGGCGAAACGGGCTTGGAATTATGGGCGACCGATGGCACGGAGAATGGAACCGCATTGTTTAAAAATATCTGGCCGGAGAATCATCCCTCGAATCCTCTTTGGCTAACCAATGTTAATGGGACTTTTTTCTTCACGGCCGATGACGGTATTCATGGCGAAGAGTTATGGACAAGCGATGGCACGGAACCCGGCACGGTCCTGCTGAAGGACATCATGCCGGGAAGCGAAACTTCCGATCCTACAGAACTAACGAATGTGAATGGCGTCTTGTTCTTTACAGCCACCGACCCCACCTATGGAACGGAATTGTGGAAGAGTGATGGCACCGACTCTGGTACGGTCATGGTGAAGGACATTGTGGCGGGCAGCGACAGCCCTTATATTTCTGAACTCACCGGCATTGATGGAGTTCTTTATTTCGCTGCAAGAGATGATGTATCGGGCTTGGAGTTGTGGAAGAGTGATGGGACGGAAGCCGGGACGGTGATGGTGAAAGATATCATGCCGGGGAGTGAGGGATCTGAACCCCGGGAAATGACGGAGATGAACGGGACCATCTACTTTTCTGCGTACAGTGGCTCGGAATCCAGCTCGGAACTGTGGATGACGGATGGCACGGAAGCCGGCACGGTCTTGGTAAAGGACCTCACTGGAGGAATTGGAGAAGGTTCCGCTCCATGGGATCTGACGAATGTGAACGGCACATTGTTCTTTACAGCGGACGACGGCCTGGTGGGTACGGAACTATGGAAGAGCGACGGTACGTCCGACGGCACCGTATTAGTAAAGGACATTGTTTCAGGTCTCGATTCTTCCTCCCCGGAATCGCTGATGAATGTTGAAGGGACGCTTTATTTTGTTGCGGATGATGGGGTCTATGGGTATGAGTTGTGGACGAGTGATGGCACGGCGGATGGTACGGTCCTCGTGAAGGACATCCATCCTACGGATACTTCAAATATCAGTTATTTGAGGCATATTGGGAGCAGGCTCTACTTTGCTGCGGACGACGGCGTCCATGGAAGAGAACTGTGGACCAGCGACGGTACAGCCGATGGCACGGTGCTCGTGAAAGACATCTACCCCGGAAGCACCTCCAGCTACGTGGGGCATCTGACGATAGCGGGGAATAAGTGTTTCTTCTCAGCAGAATCACCGGGACTGGGCTGGGAATTGTGGAGCACCCAGGGTACGGAGGAAACCACGGTGAATGAGGGAGATATCCGGCCGGGTCCCTATGGATCAGGTGTCGAAGACATGTGCTATGTCGGTGATGTGCTCTATTTTGGCGCAAGCGACGGCTCTGTGGCGGGATATGAATTGTGGGGGCTTGTCTATGATACTACCCCGCCGGATCCTCCCATGGTCACCGGTTCCCCCTCGCCTACCCATGTTCCAACCTTAGAGTGGAGTTGGACCTCGGGCGGCAATGGCGGGAATGGGAACTTCAGGTACCAGATTAACGGTGAATCGGGCGTCTGGATCGAAACCACGGGAACCTCATTCTCAACGACTCCAGTAGCGGATGGCTCGTACACGCTGTATGTCCAGGAAAGGGACGAAGCTGGCAATTGGTCTGATTCCGGAAGTTATACCATTCTTCTGGATACCAACCCGCCAAATGCACAATGTGCAGACACAACGGTCTATTTGGATGAATCGGGGCAGACCTCCATCACCAGCGATGATGTCGACAATGGTAGTTGGGACGATGTCGGCATAGGTTCGCGAGATGTTTTTCCCAATACCTTTGACTGCTCGCAACGTGGCAACATTCCTGTAACCTTGACAATAACCGACTTTGCAGGAAATATAGATACCTGTTCGGCCACTGTGCAGGTTATTGACGACATCCCGCCGTCCGCTGTGTGCAAAAATCCCACCGTCTCGTTGGACATAACCGGCATAGCCACTATCGATGTATCGGATGTGGACGATTTCAGCACGGACAATTGCAGTATCGTTTCTCGTTCTGTGACCCCGGATACATTTACGTGCGATAATATTGGTTCAAACCAGGTTACCTTGCTTATCACCGATATAAGCGGTCTAACAAACACCTGTACGGCTGATGTAACCGTGGATGACCCATTTTGGGCATGTGCCGAAGGGGTGATTGAAGGAGAAGGATCAGTCGAGGGAGAAGGCTCTGCTGAAGGCCAGCAGGAGGGAACGGTAGAAGGTATGACCGAGGGTCAAATCGAAGGCGCTGAAGAAGGCGTGCTGGAAGGTGCAATTGAAGGCCAAATGGAAGGCGAGGGCCAGGTGGAAGGTGAAGGCCAGGTAGAAGGTGAGGGTCAGGTAGAAGGTGA
>JAKQOG010000211.1 GCA_029565395.1 Candidatus Hydrogenedentota bacterium
CCACCTGCAAGAGGAGAAGGTTGAGAGATGCGACATCGCGAAACCCCTGTAAATAAAGGACGATTCAGGGCTTGGCGAAAAGGACTCACGTTGCGCCTGAATTTGGCGCGCAGAGACAAGTGTGGAAGAAGAAAATGGTCGGGGCGAGAGGATTTGAACCTCCGACCCCCTGGACCCAAACCAGGTGCGCTAGCCGGGCTGCGCTACGCCCCGACACAAGTATGACTATTTTAGCATAAAATTGGGAATGTCCGCCACCCGCCCGGTTTCGCCTATGGAGATACCACGCGCACAATGGTATGATGAAGGCCTCCGCTTGAGTTGCAACAGGAAAAGGGAACGCGTATGAGTTTGCAGGACCTGTTTGAAAATCCACCCTCCGAATTCCGTCAAGCGCCCTTCTGGTTCTGGAATCACCGCCTGGACAAGGATCTGTTATCCTTCCAGATCCAGCAGATGCATGAAAAAGGGATTGGCGGCTTCGTAATGCATGCACGCCATGGCCTCATCACGCCCTATCTATCCGAAGAATGGCTGGACTGCATCCGCCATGCCTGCGCGGAAGCGAAGAAGCGGGGCATGATCGCATGGGCCTATGATGAGCGCGATTGGCCGAGCGGCCCGGCGGGCGGAAAAGTAATCCAAGATCCCGCAAACCGCATGAGTTACCTGCGGCTGGAAGAAGAAATGGTGGACGGCCCGCAAGACCTGGAATTCGGGAAAAAAGTCGTTGCAGCGTATCGTTCAAATGATTCCGGCAAGCTGGAGCGGATTCGGGAAAAGCGATTGCGGTGCGGGAAAGGACGGCATCGATTGTTAAAAGCGGTACGGTTTGAGTGTCCCGCCATTTTATGGTTTGAATCGTACCTCGACACGCTGAATCCTGAAGCTTGCCGCGCCTTTATCCACTCCACCTACGATTTTCACGAGGAAAAACTCGGTGATTTGCGCACCCTCGGCCTGACCGGCTTCTTCACCGATGAGCCGGCACTCAGCACCTATCCTGACGACCTGCGCCGCATTCCCTGGACCGCCGCGGTTCCTGAAACCTTCAAAAAAACAAAAGGATATGACCTTCTGGATCATCTCCCCGATCTGTTCTCGCAGGGAGAAGCCGGCGCACAATTACGTTATGACTATTGGGATGTGATCACGGACATGTTCGAACGGGCATTCTTTGGGCAACTCTCGGACTGGTGCGAGAAACGCGGTCTGATGCTCATCGGCCATCCCCTCGGCGAAGAGCCGCTCTTCTATCAGTTCCGATGTCTCGGCACCATCTTCAAATACCTCAAACACCAGCACATGCCGGGCATGGACCACCTCACCATCACCATCGGCAAGCGGCATCCCATGAGCATGACGCCGAAACTGATTGCTTCCGCCGCGCTGCTCGCAGGGCGTGAACGAACCATGACGGAGACCTTTGGCGAGAGTGGCTGGGGACTCACCCTGCGCGACATGAAGTGGATGTGCGACTGGCAAATGGTGAACGGTATCAACTATTTCATCCCGCATGCCTTTTATTATTCCGTGGCCGGCCGGCGCAAAAAAGATTCGCCGCCCTCCGAGTTTTACCAAACACCCCATTGGGAGCATTACCGGCTCCTTGCGGAATATACCGCCCGGATCACTGCCATGATGACCGGTGGCGAACATGTGGCGAAGCTGGCGGTGATGTTCCCGATGAGTTCGGTTTGGGCGGATTTCGTGCCGGGCGACACCATTCCGGATTCAGTCCTGCACATGGAAGCCGCGTTTGCGCCTTTGGGCGAAGCCTTGCTCGCGCTGCACCGCGATTTCGTGATCGTGGATGAAGATTCCCTGGCGCATGCGCAGATACACGACGGATTTTTCACCGTAAACGGACTGCGGTTCGAGGCCCTGGTGCTCCCCGCGATGACTTCCATCCGCTATGACGTGTTCGGCGTGATGAAACACATCGCGGAACACGCCACGGTGGTTTCCGTGGGCACGGACCGGATCCGCCTCTTGACCAGCACCGTCTCCGCCACGGTGGATTTGAAAGATATTCACGGTGTGACCGTGCTCGACAAACTGGAACCGGACCGCTTGGAAGAGAGCCTGTCCCGCGTTACACCCGATGTTATGATCGCCCACGCGCCGGAGGTGTATTACCTGCACCGCCGCCATCATGACCACGAGTTCTTTTTCTTTGCCAACACCGGTATGACCGCAGTGGATACGGAAGTCTCGTTCGAATGTGTGGGCGCGGTGACCATGTGGGATCCCGAAACCGGCATCAGCGGCCCCGCGCCGGATAATGCCGTGGAAGACGGACGCCTCGTGATGTCCCTGCGGCTCGCTCCCATGGGCTCCCTGCTGGTCTCCATCGATCCCGCACAGCCCCCCATCGACTTTCACGTCGTGCCGTTCCACCCCGAACAGCGGATCGAGGTGTGCAAAGACCTCTGGCATTTCACCCCGTTCAACGGAAATTTCCTGGCATTGAAGCATTGGCGGTTGAACATGGAAATGCGCCACAAAGTAACCGAACTCCGCTATACGGCGGAATTTATTATCGGCGAGCGCATCGCCAACCTCCGCCTGATTCTGGACGGCATCCCGGAGCATCCCTACGGCGTGCCGGAAGCCGCACGATCCCTGGTGGCGCCAGAAGTATACAGCGAAGTGCTCTTGGATGAAGAAGCGCTGCACGATGAACTGCCGTGGGAGATTGATCCCCACTTCCGCGTGCTCGGCCTGGGGGACCGCGTCGAGCCCGGCTTGCACCGCCTTGAAATTGTCATCCGCAACCAGGGCTGGTTTCCACAGCCGGGCCTGGAAGAATATGCCTGGCTCGCAGGCGATTTCATGCTCGAACTGGATGGAACCGCGCCCAGGCTGAGTCCATGCCGCGGCGTGCGCTGCGGCGCATGGGAAAAACAGGGCTTTCCCTTTTTCTCCGGAACCGCCGCCTATGCCGCAGATATCACATTGCCGAACGATCTGGTGGGCAAGCGCGTCTTCCTCGATGCCGGAAACGTGGGCCACCTGCTGGAGGTGGAAATCAACGGGAAGACTGCCGCCATGCGCGCATGGCCCCCGTACCGGGCGGAGATTACACGCTTTGTCTGGCCGGGCCTCTCCAATTTGATCGTACTGAAAGTCACCAATTCCGCCCGCAATTTCTTTGAAGGACCCGGCAAAGACCACCCCTCAGGCCTCCTCGAAAGCGTCTGGCTCGAAATCGGTTGAAACCAAAAGTATCAAGTAGCCGGAACTATACGATATTTGATGGCGGATCTTCTGCCGTAGAGTTATCCCGCGCGAAGACATCTTCAACATTTTCTTAAATTCATCCTGCGAAACAGGCAAAACACCTGCGTCGCCCTCATCCGAAGACGCCGGAAAGAGCGCCGCCGCGTTCTTTAATGCGCAGGAGTGCGCTGAGGTTCAGCATGAGATAGCGCAGGTGATGATAGTGCCCGATGCGTTCGTATTTCTCGAGAACCGAGCCTCTCCTTCGCAAGGGATTTGCCAGAGTTTGTTTGAATCAACCCAATGAAAAAAGCGAATTTTCAGGAAATTTTAGTGCGATGCCCCTGCCGCTTTCCCTTAATGTCAGCAACGATTGTCTGAAACCGTGTTATGATGGAGGTGCAACCAATGATTTTCAGGAACAACACATTTATGAGGAAGACCATGAGCCATTTGTTCATTCAGCTTCGTGTTATGGCCTGTGTGGGCTTGAGCATCTTTCTTTTTTCAACGGCGTATGCCGCGACGGAGGATCTAGGGAATGGATTCTTCCATCACGGCGTGGCGACGCCCATCAGCAATCATCGAGGCACGGTAGCCACAGTGGACGGCGATAACAGGGACGTCGTGCTGGTGTGGTTGTTTGACTGCCGGGGCGGCTATGCCTTGCTCATGATAGACGCCGAGACGGGCAAGAGCGAACAGGCGCCGATGCCCTTCGCGCCCGGTGGCGATTGTCCGTATGCCTCCATTCTATCCAGCGGCAACAAATTCTACACGCATTTCAACAGCAACTTCTGCGAGTTTGATCCGGTGAAGCGGGCGTTCACGTTTTCTGCCAAGACAGCGCCCCAGATGGCTATGGGCATGACGGAAGACACCAAGGGCGTCATCTGGTCGGTGACGTATCCGAACAGCGGCGTGGTGTCGTTCAATCCCGCCACCCGTGAGTTCAAGGATTATGGGTGCGTCCATAAAGAAAATTGGGCGCAGTACCAGCGCTATGTCGCTACGGATGACGCCGGCTGGCTCTATTTCGGCATTGGCAACACGGCGAGCCAGATCATCGCGTTCAACCCGGCGACCGCCGAAGCCAGGCCAATGATTCCCGAAGCCGAGCGTATCAACGGAAGCGGCTTCGTTTGCCCGGCCACCGACGGGAGGGTATACGGCCACGCGGGAGAGGCTGATAAGGATGGCTGGTACGAGTTCCATGGTGGCGAAGGGAAGAAGATCGGCAAAGCAAAAAGCTACGAAGCCCGGTCTATCATTACGTCGTCCCAAGGGCTGTTTCACACCAAGTTTCCGGATGGGAAGGAACTTAAAACATGCAACCTCGGTAAACGCACCCTTTCGGTCGTGAATCCGAAGACGGGCGAAACCAAGGAGGTGAAGTTCGACTACACGAGCGAAGGCGCGAATATCATGGGCGTGGCCGCCGCGCCGGATGGGACCGCCTGCGGCGGAACGGCGTTCCCCATGTGTTTTTTCAGCTACAATCCCAAGACGGACGCGTGGATTAACCGCGAGTGTTTCGGGCAATGGAATACTGTCGCTCGTCAAGGCGACCGATTCTTCGCTGGAGCGTATTCCGGCGGTTATCTGCTCGAATGGGATCCGGCCCGTCCCTGGGTTGCGACGGAAAAAGGCAAGGCAGAATCCAATCCGCTGTTCCTGGCGGAGTGCCATCAACCCATCAATCGCCCGCACAAGCTCCTGGCGCATCCTGACGGCAAAACGCTTGTGCTCGCAGGCACGCCTGGCTATGGCTACACCGGCGGCGGGCTGCTCTTCTGGGATCGCGAAACTAAACAACCGGCGATCATCGAACACACCGCCGTTCTGCCCCAACACTCCACGATAAGCCTCGCTGCATTGCCAGACGGGCTGCTTCTCGGCGGCTCCACGATTAGCCCCGGCACCGGCGGCGAAACCAAGGCAACCCAAGCGGAACTCTACCTCATGAACATGGCCACGAAAGAGGTGACCTGGCACGAGCCGGTGATCCCCGGCGCGCATAGTTATAATGATTTGTGCACCGCGCCGAACGGGCTTATCTACGGCATTGCGGACGGGATACACTTCTTTGTATTTGATGCCGCCCAACGCAAGGTGATCTACCAGGAAAACACCTCGTCCACCCTCGGGCATGCCACAAACCAGCAGGGGCCGCGCGTCTTTGTGCTAAGTCCCGAAGGCAAGCTGTACATGCTGTTCAATAAAGGCATTGCCGCGGTGGATCTCGCCACCCATCAACTCCACCTCCTGGCATCCTCGCCGATTCCTGTCGGGGCCGGCGGCGACTACCTCGACGGCCGCATCTACTTCGCCAACGGCTCCCATCTATACAGCTACATGCTTCCCAAATAGCCTGTTGCGGATTCGAACCTGTGAACATGGGCCGGGAGGGCGAAGCCGGGAGGGCGAAGCTCCTGCTGAGCCGTTAAAACAAGATCTGGAAAATCGCAAAACAAGGTGTATTGGGTTCGACGGCTCGGCAGGAGCCTCGCCCTCCCGATTGCGTCTACTTTCTTGGCAAGAACAAAGCGGCGAATCGCGGCATAGTGCCGTCTGTACCAATGTTGCGCGAATATGAGATTCTTGCCGCGCTCCCTCCTGCGGAGGGCAAGCCCCGCAATAACGAGCACACAAAACGGTTGGTGAGATCTGCTAGTCAGAACCGTCAACATATACCATTCTTGTTACATCAACAATTGGACGCGACAGAGAGAACACAGGTATAATCTTATTGGTAAGATTCGAAGGAGCTGAATCATGAATCAAAACATTGCAACAACGAAGATGAGTTCCAGAGGGCAGGTGGTAATCCCCGAGTCTATCCGTGACCGCCTAAAGCTTAACCCCGGTGTTCAATTCGCGGTGTTCGGACAGGATGACGTAGTCATGTTCAAGGTCATAAACCCACCAGCGGCTGACGAGTTCGCTCGTTTGAAACGGGAACTTCAACGCCAAGCGCGTCAAGGCGGTCTCAAACGCTCTGATATCCCCAAGGCCATTGCCAAGGTGCGGGGCCGAAGGTCCTTGGCCCATTCTGCGCCGGTGTGCTCAACG
This sequence comes from Candidatus Hydrogenedentota bacterium, assembly GCA_029565395.1. Taxonomy (GTDB): domain Bacteria; phylum Hydrogenedentota; class Hydrogenedentia; order Hydrogenedentales; family CAILVY01; genus CAILVY01. The sequence goes on from JAKQOG010000211.1 coordinate 6,295, forward strand.
ATAATCGCCGGTAAATCTAAGCCCCTGCTTCGCAAAAGCCCCATCAAGACTTGACAAGAAAGTATCACTAAAGTATCATTTAATCATGAAGACAGAATTGGTTACAACACTGAAACGGCAAGCGACGAGGCTCTTATCCGACCTGCGCGATTCCGGGGAGCCGGTGCTGATTACCGAACATGGCAAAGCGGCGGCCTACCTCGTGGACGTGGATTCGTATGAGTTCATGCAACGCAGGATGCAGATTCTTGAGGGTATTGCGCGCGGGGAACGCGCGATACTTGAGGGCCGCACCTTTTCTCAGGCCGAAGCCAAGGAAAAGATGAGAAAATGGCTCGTCTGATTTGGACGGAGCCCGCGCTGGCGGACTTGGGGGAAATCGCCGAATACATTGCACTTGATAATCCTGATGCGGCAGCGCGTTTCGTCCAAAAAGTATTCGACAGAATCGAGCGGCTTGCCGATTACCCAAAATCAGGAAAGCGTCCGCCCGAACTGGCCGGCACGCACTATCGTGAGATCATCGTTTCGCCTTGCCGCTTATTTTATCGCGTCGAGAAAAATAACGTGTACATCCTGTGTGTCATGCGTTCTGAGAGACTGCTACGTCCGTATTTGCTTCAGCGGCGCGAGGAACAATAGTGAAGCACATTGTGTCTCGCAAATAGCAGTTCTTGAGGAATTCACGCGTGCCGGATTCCTGCCAACGAACGAACAGTCAACCTGAACTCGTTTGGATCAAAAAAGTTTGGGATCTTCCACCTGCTTTATGTTATCTTCGCTTGTTAGAAAACATGTGGGAGGGGCTGGAATGAAACAGAAACTAATGCAAATGGACAGGGCGTGGGTATGGGCGCCGACAGAACCCTCGGGTGACTGAATATGATGGATGCTCTGGACAACCTCTCGCACGAAGAGGCTTTGTGGATACTGAAAGAACTGTGTAAGACAGATGCAAAAATTCGCATACGCATCCTCGCCGAGGCCGAGAAGTTATTTATGCAAGTTGATCGTGACGCTGTGGCAGAGGACGTCTTCTTTGAACTCGATGGGCTTAACGTGGACGAGCTCTGGGATCGTTCTGGACCGCACCGGCATGGCTATTCATCGCCAGATGAAATGGCGGTGGAAATGATCGAGGAGGCGCTGAAACCGTATGAAGACAAAATCCAGCAATACCAGAAAATGGGCATGCCGGAGCAGGCTAAACAATACTGCATGGGTGTATTGAAGGGAATTTACCAATTTGAGCACGAAGCGCAATCAGAATTTAAAGAGCAGGCGCCTGACTTAGCGGCGGAGTGCTTCGGAGGGATATTGGACGAGTGGCGTGAACGTTGCACCCGCAAAGAAGACATTCAGGCGATGAACGCATTCATGGGGCAAGAATGTTCAGAGTGGGCGAAGTGGGCTATCAAGGATGGCGCGGAATAACTCAAAAAGATGAGTTCCACAGAGGAGGACAATGTCTATACCCCATCCCGCGCCATTAGTATCCGGGCGAGTTGGTTTACCGTTGTATGCGGCCATTTGAGTTTCTTCAGGTGCTTATTGATCTTTTCAATATCAAATTCATCCGGGTCAAACCCGCCGCCGAGCCACTGCATCATGGATTCATACTCTTTATGCTTGGGATTCTTGATGACATCAAGCAGGTATGCATAACCCCCGATTCCGCCACAGTCTTCCGGCGGGCAAGCGCCTTTGCCGCCGAGGCATTCGGCAAAACCCTTGTGTTCCGCATCAGGCTCCAGTATCTTTTCCACGGTAATGGAATGTCTCCATGAATCACCAAAATCATATTCATAGATGAACTTGGCTTTTTCCCGTGGTACGATTTTCATCAAAATGGCTTTTCTTTCATCGAGGTCGGGCGGTTCACCAAAAAATCCACCTTCATTCAAGTCTATATCTGAATATGTCTCGTTTCCTATACTAAACGCATGGAGATGACTGTTTGTCCAGCCCATGGCCACCTGGATCACAGTGTGCAACAGCCCCAAATTCATATCTCCCCTGACCAGCAACCTGCGCCAAATAGAGAGGCCGGAAAGGGTGATTTTCAACTGATACAGCTTGGCGCTTTTCCCTGAAAACGAACGGCGGGTTTTGATTTCACTCATTGTATGGACTCCTGCTTTCGTTCACTAAACAATTCATGACGTTGAGCGTGTTTTGATAAACATAATCGAGTATCCGATACGCTTGATGGTCACTATCCTATCATTTCTTCCCAGGTTAAGTGTACGCGAAGAAGATCAACCGTGCACAAGATAGTCCGCTGGTAATGGACTTTCAGCAACGACAGATCCCGCAAAGTACCACCAGCCTCATCCGAAGACGCCGGAAATAGCGCCGCTGCGTTCTTTGATGCGCAAGAGCGCGCTGAGGTTCAGCATGAGGTGGCGGGGGTGATGGTAGTGTTCGATGCGTTCGTATTTTTCGACGAAATGCACACGGCGATCCGGGTAGATATCCCAGAGCGCATAGCCATGGCGCGCGAGCGGGAAGTTCTCGATCACGTAGGAGTAGCCGCGGCGCAGCCAGTCCTTGGCCCAGTCCGCGCCGGTGTGCTCGATGATCATTGTCAGCCCGGCGAGCGCTTCTTCCTGCACCCATAACGCCTTGTCGAGAATCCAGGTATTCTCGTCCACGTTTCGGCATCCGCGGAACCAGCCCTGATAGACGTCGTCCCACGCCACGTCGAGGTGCCGCCGGAAACGCCGTGCGGCCTCATTGAAGAGCGCGCTGTCTTTTCTGCGCAGGGCTTCATCCATCACCATCCACAGCGTTTCGATGCCATGGCCGGTATAAGCCAATTGCGCGTAGAGGTTGTCCGGCGCGGAAAAGTCGTGGTTGAGCACTTCCACGTTGAGATCAAACTCTTTATTGTAGTGGCGTTGCATGATCGCGTCGATGCAGCGATCTGCAACGGCGCGCACGCGGGGAGTGTCCGCGGCCTGGAGCAGTTGCGTGGCCAGGCGTATCATCACCATCCACACGCCGAGGAGCCTGCATCCGGGAAGGCTGGGCGTCTCCATGCCGCCGTAATACACCAGCGGCGCGTTGGGCGCGTACTGCGGATCATCGTAGATCCGCTCGCAGCGTTCGAGGATGGCCAGGGCGCGCGCGGCGAATTCCTCCTTGCCGCTGGCCGCCGCATACTCCGTGAATCCCTCCGCAACAAAGAGGTCGTCATAGACTTCATTGCCGGACTTAAAGCGCTTGCCCGCGATGAGCATGCCTTCATCTTCAATGGGGCGGCCCTCGCGCGAAAAAGAACTCGGCCAGAGTTTGTCCGCGGGCGGTTCATTGCGCAACAGGAACTCGACCGACTTCCGGGCCACGTCAAGATACCGATCCTCGCGCGCGAGGGTGCGGTAGAGGTGCGAATAGATCCAGATGCCCCGGCCTTCATACCGCGTACGCTTGTTCGTGGTGACCCGCTTGCCCGCGCGGTCCGCGTCAGTCATGAAACCGCCGTATTCGTGGTCAATGACAAATTTATCCATGAACGGCAGGAAATCATCGAAGAGATCATAGCGATAGCGCGCGATCAGGTCATCGAGCGTTCGCCCGCCGATCTTTCCCTCCGCGTCGAGCGCGCTCACGGCGCTCTTTGGCGGTGACGCACTTTCCGCACGAGCCACGCGCGGCGCCACGGCCCCCTGTGCCAGCAAGACTCCCATCGAACCGGTCAGTTGCAGAAAATGACGGCGTTTCATGGCGGCTTCCCTTTCTTATGGATTTCCGCGGACTCGAACCGTCGGCCTTATAGAATTCTGATCATGGGATCATGATATCAGAATACTCACTCAAATCAGTTCAAAGAAACTATCTTTCCGGAAGCTCCGTCAGCGCGTCTTGCGCGGACAGTTTCATGACGTAGACGGTCTTGCCGGTTTTCCTCTTGGCGCCATGCAGAGAGTAGGTCTTGCCCTTCCTGTTGATATATGAGATTGGTTTAACAGGCTTCCTCGTCATGTTTATGCTCCAAAACCGCTGTCGTTCATTCATTTCACATATTGAACAATAAAATTTAAATATCCTTGCCTTCCTCCGTCTTTGTTCCAGCGATTAACGGATTTGAGGAGCCTCTTGAGGCACAGGATAATTTCATCAATGGTTATTGGGACATCATCGCTGGAAAAGACTTCTTCGGTGTTCCCGAGAGGTATACGGCCAAGCCGCCATTCGCACATGTGCAGCACCCATTCTAGGAGAAGCTGTTCCAACTCTGAAAGGCGTGTAGTGCGTGCGGATCGTCCCGCCTTTTCGGCGGCATAGGTTTCCAGCGATGCCTCCAGCACTCGCATCACGTCGTAATCGGAAAGCTCCCGGTACTGTCTGTAGGTGTCTACGATCGCGAACTCGATGTTTTGCAGGACATCTGGGTGTTTGTCTTCAATTCGACTCATTTTATACCTCCGCGAAGGTCGTTGGATACTATGAAGAGCGACACCCCCTCGAACATTTGCATCATTTCTCCTATGATTGCATACCTGATTGCCGCTATCGTATTATTTCGGCAGGGGGCGAGAGAACTCCAGGATGGCCGGCACGCACTATCGTGAGGCCGTGGATTTCGAGTTCGCTGGCAGTGACCGTGGCGCTGCCGATCATTTGGGTGAGGACGGCGCATCGCTGAAAGGTTCTCATTTTGCGGCTTTCCGGGGGACCGTCCCGGGCTTGGCTTGCAGAACGGGCTGAGGCGTGATCGCCGCCATGCGCCCTGGGTGTTTCTTCTCGTTCTCTCGCATGCGCCGAAATATCTTGTGAATGTTGTAGTCCATCTCTCGCGCGGACTCATCTTTCATGCGGTGGACCTCGCGCAGAATCGGATCGCTATGCATTTTCTATTCTCCCAATAGTTCCTCAGGCGTGCATACCTGGGGATACTCGTTTCCATGTATAGCGTTGGCTTATCCATATCCGGGTTCAATCATTACCGAAGAGCACGGAATGAATCAAATTATGGAGGTTGCTTCTTGACACGTTGGCACTCAGATGTTGGCGACGCGCGTGGCTTGGTCGGCCTAGAGGCCGGATTCCCGCCCATCAGTTTGGATAGAACGCCGGGCGTTATCGGAGAATTTGACGTGAAACCCGAATCCGATCTCACAATATATGGCCAAATTCGGGTTCGCAGAACTATAGATCAAGGGCTGTCTTGATTTCCTCCAGTGTAAATCGCTTCTTCTTCATGGCACGGATCTCTGCGATTCGCGCAATCATATCCGGGGCATAGAGTTGATAGCCAGAGGCAGTAACATCAGCGACTTCTAGCAATCCCTCTTTGGTCCAATGCCGGATGGTAGAGTTTGCCACGCCAACGCGCTTTGCCAGTTCGCCAATCTTGAGAAGCCGTTCCTCATCAGAATCCGATTGGGGCGCTCCGCTTAATGCCTTTAAATAGATATCAAGAGACCGCTCCACGGCCCGCGAGAGTAGTTTGAAAAAATCATCTCTCGAACCACCCGTCTGTGCCTTCTCCAGAGCGCCAATATACCTCAACCGTTCGCGCTTCTGGATAATCGCGGGAGGAAAGCCATTCATCAGGAGTAACAGGTTCATCAGCAAACGGGCCGTGCGGCCATTGCCATCAACAAATGGGTGGATAGTCACCAGGCGATAGTGGGCTTCCGAAGCCAGCGCGACTGGGTGCATGCCTCTGGATTCTTTAAGCCATTGAGCAAACTCGGTCATCAGGTCCGGTACTTTGACAGGATTGGGCAGAACGACCGTGGACCCAGCGATGCGCACTCCAATAGTTCGATAGCGCCCAGCATTAACGTCGTCTATCCCCTTAAGTACGAGCGCGTGCAGTTGTAGGATGTCGCGCTCATCTACATCCTTCGGTTTCCGCGTCACTTGCGCCCGGATCCAGTCGATGGCGTACGCGTGATTCGCTGCCTCCAAGTGCTCCCTGAGAGTCTTTCCCCCAACCGTCAGGCCTTTTTCAAGCACGATCGCGGTCTCCCGGCGGGTAAGGGTATTCCCTTCGATAGCATTGCTCGTATAGGTCAGTTCCACACGAAACCATTCGTCCAGGTTCTCTACCAAAGCCACTGGCAATGGCCGGTGCTGGTCGAGCAGAGCCTTTTTCTCGTCCAGGACATCATACCGCATACATAAAGTATAAAGCATAACGTTACGGTTTGCAACTAGCCTGAGACGTTCAAAGGCGTGATTAACACCAACCATGTCTGGCATGTGATTCTGAATGAAAGTTCGCCAAGGCTGAGAGGGCGGTTTTCGTTCGCGTAAGTCATTGTGCCTAAGCATTTTAACGATAGTATTCAATGCGTTTTGCTGTTAGTTCTCCCACCCCAAGAAAACGCGTTCCCCGGGCGTTATCTTAAACACGATGGACTTTGGTGTATACGCCATTCACTTGGCGGGCGCTAGTGTCGGCTGCCGTTGCGCGCGGTGATCGGCAATGGCGGCGGAAATATCCAGGTCAAACTGATGGTCGCTCCGCGCCGTACAGTGGCCGATGCTTTCACAAAGTTTGTCTTGCGCCGGACTGTAGGTCAAGACGTCGATGCGCCCTTTCTCCGGGAAGAAACGCAACAGGCGCAGCCAGTCCGAATTATCCGCGTCCCGCGGGTAATCCATGAGAAGTTCATGCACGTCATTACCATGTACGCCCTGGCTGGTCTGCCGATGGGTAATGGAAATGGATTGATCGCCGCATAGCACGAGAAATAGGTTCGGGTACTTACTGAACGCTTTGTCCCACAACTGTTGCGGGGTGTTGCCGCGGTCTCCGTGGACTTTTTTCCATTGCATCCGTCCCTGCGGCGGCTCGGCGCTTTTCTTCTTTATTCCCCCCAGGTACATATGAGTTGAGATGATGGCCATTCGGTCACGATGGGTCTCGAATACCCCATCCAACCACTTCAGGACGTCGTCGGGCGCGTTACATTCCAGGTGTGCAATGACGAAATCGAGCCCACCGGCCGAAAACAGTTGGAAGCTGTCGGCATTGTTTCCCGAAACCTCCGGCGCATGCCCCGGCTGGCCCTCATAGGTTCCGCCATACCAGGGTTCCCCGGTGTAGCGGGCGGCGCCAAAATATTCTTGGAACAAGCGTGAATTGCCCGTGTTTCCGGCCATGTCGTGATTGCCGACGGCGATGCCGTAAGGAACCCGCCCATGAATCCGGTCCATATTTTCGCGGGCGATGCGCCACTGACGGGGCTCATTTTTATCCACGATGTCGCCCGTGTGGCTGATGAAGACAATCCGCTGCGTCTCCAGGTTTGCCGCCAGCCATGAAGTGCGCGATTCAAACGCCGGGTTGCGCGGTTCGCCGCTTTCCTCCTCCCTGCCGGTTCCCGGTCCCAGGTAGCGTTGCGTGTCGGGAATCACCGCGATGGAAAAGGTGCCCTCCGGCGCCGGGGTCAAGGATTGCCCCGGATCTCCAAATGAAATGGCGGAAAGCGTCAAAAGGCAGATTGCGATAAACACACTATGATGAAATCGTTTCATTATGATTTCCTTCCAATCAAAATGTTTTGGCTGTGTCACGGTTCCCGAATACAAAATGCTACCACCTTTATCTCAGCCGGTGCCAGTGGGGGTGCATTGCGGAAAAAAAGATTTCCGGAGTTCGGAGGCACGTTCTGCAAAATTCGCTTCTTGTGCAAAGTTGTTCATTTCGATGTTGGATCGGCTTCAAGTTCTCCGGCCTTCCGTATGTTCCGGAACATCAAGGAATTCGCGCGCTTGACGTCACCCCGTAACTCGCCTACACTGACGAAGTCCATTCCGGATAACATGGAGGACTGAATATGTACCTCAATCGGCGTGAGTTCATCGCGGCATCTTCCGCAATGGTTGCGGCCACGGCAGCGCGCGCGGCGTCAGGCAGAAAGTACAAAGCCTGCATTATTGGCGACAGCACCTTGGGAGGCTATGGGCACTGCATCCAGTACGCGTTTGCATTGCGGGACGACGTGGCAACCGTCGCATTGGCGGATCCCGATGAAGCAGGCCGGGCACAGCGCGCCAAGGAGGTGGGGGTCGAGCGGACCTATGCGGACTATCGCGAGATGCTCCAGAAGGAGCGGCCCGACCTGGTGGCGGTGGGACCGCGATGCACGGTGAAGCACCGGGATTACCTCATGGCCTGCGCCGAGATTGGCGCTCACGGGTTTATCGAGAAGCCCTTTTGCGACAGCCTGGCAAGCGGCGGCGAAATGATTGCCGCTATAAGCGCCAAAAACCTGAAGTGGGCTATCGCCTTCAACTTCCGCGGCATGGCGCTGGTTCAGCACGCGAAGAAACTGGTGAGCGAACAAGGTCTCATCGGAACGGTATTGGAGGCGCGCGGCCGTGGCAAGGAAGACCACCGCGCCGGCGGCGAGGACCTGATCGTGCTCGGTACGCACGTGTTTGATCTGATGCGTTTTTTCATGGGCGGGTCGCCGGCATGGTGCACCGCCGATGTAACCGTCGATGGCCGCGCGGCCACGCCCGCAGACGTGCGCGATGCCACTGAGCCGCTTGGGCCCATCGTAGGCGACCGCATTCACGCCATGTATGGATTCCCCGGCGGCTCAGCCGGGTACTTCGATTCCATGAAGAACCCCGATGGAAACGGCGGTCGCTTCGGCATCGATATCTACGGGAGCCGAGGCGTTGTTTCCATCCGCATCAATCGAGGCGACAACACGGCGAGCGTGCACTGGTTCGACGGTTCGTCCTGGGCTCCCGCCGAAAACGCTGGCTGGAAACCGTTGCCGGACGCCCCCGTCGTCAAGGTCAATGATCTGCAGCGCGAGCGTAACAGGATCATCACGGACGACCTCATTGCCGCCATCGAGGAAGATCGCCGCCCGGCCTTCAGCGTGCACGATGGTCTCGCATCGTGGGAGATGATTCAGGCCGTGTTTGATTCATGCGTCCAGGGAGGGCGCGTGGCCATACCGTTGCAGGATCGTTCACATCCCCTGAAACGTTGGGCCTGATGATTCCGCCATCGCATGGGCAGTATTCGCCGCGTTTTCCTATTCTTATTCCTTGACCACGGGCGCGCACTGTTCCGGCGTGGTGATCCCCGGGGGCAATTCCAGAATCCGGATGTTGCGGAAATGGATCTCCGCACCTTCGGATTCCAGACATAGGTAGCCTTTCTTGACCGAGGACTTGCTAATCCCGTTGACGAATTTCCCGTTAACGGACAACTTCACCGTCCCGTCAACACAGACCACGTCATACACATTCCACTCGCCCTTGCCCTTGCACCGGTTTTCGAGGGACTTGCTGCGCGTGCCGCGGGGATTGTCCGGCGCCGTCTCGACCCCGTTCGCCCCAAACAACTCCCCGTGGACATAGGCAATGGGCGGGAGCGTGCCGTCCTTGCCCTTGTTCAGATTGACCCACTCAAGCTCCAGCATTTGGATCTCAAGGCCTTTGGGCAGCGGCCGATTGGCGGGCGTTGTTCCCTCGCTCCAGGCGAACACCCCCGAGTTTCCCCCGGGTTCCATGTGGCGCCACTCGATGTGGAGGATGAAATTCTCGTACTGCTGCTCGCTGCGCATCACCCCAATCGGGTGCCCCGTGCACACCAGCAATCCGTCACACACGCTCCAGGTGTCCTTGTCCGTATTCACATTGACCCAGCCCGACAGGTCTTTGCCATTGAAGAGATCCCGGAACTGTGCGGTATCCTCTCCATACACTGCGCCGCCCATAGCGCCCAATAAAAGCAGACTGATCACAAGCATTACTGTCCGGTATCTCATTGCGTCCTCCTCGCCGTTTGGTAAACTCAATTTTTTAAAAGTATATACCAATGCCCGCCTTGTTGTGCAGGCCGCACCCTTCCTCATACAATGCACCCTGTCAATACGCGGGAGGTACGCCACATGAAAACATCCGGCCAAATCACATTCAATCGCCGTGCATGGCTCCAGGCCGTATCCGGCATGGCGGTCGGCGCAACATGGATGAGAACCTCGCGAGCCGGGGATCTTCCCGATATCACCAAGCCCCGCGCCACTTCCGGCGATTCGGCCATCGAACCCGATTGGGACGAACGCCTGACGGTTACGGTCGGGCCGGACAAGGCCGACATCACCGGTCAGACCGGAAAAGTTATCCAGGCTGCCGTGGACTACGCCGTTCGGCTTGGCGGCGGCACGGTAAAAATTCTGCCCGGCGTCTACCCTCTGCGCAACGGCATCCGCCTCCATGCCAACGTGCGAATTTGCGGCAGTGGCTGCGACACCGTTCTCCTCAAGGAACCTTCGGTCGAAACCAATCTCGCCCTGGACTCGGATTGGTTCGACCAGGAGATTACCGTGGCGGACGCCGCCGGATTCCAAATCGGCGATGGCGTCTGTATCCGCGCAACCAATCCAGACACCCACGGCCCAGTAGTCATCAAACGGACACTCGTAGCGCGCAGCGGAAACCGGTTCAAACTGGACCGCGCCCTTCGCGAAAACGCATGGCAACTGGGCAAGGCGAGTGTTGCCACGCTATTCCCTATTCTGACGGCCGAGGAGACCAGCGATTTGGTGATCGAGGACCTCTGTCTGGATGGCAACAAGGATAACAACGCCAATCTCGATGGCAATTACGCCGGGTGCATCTGGCTCCAGGATTGCAGCCGCGTGAACATCCGCAATGTCACCGCGCGCAACTACAACGGCGACGGCATCAGTTGGCAGGTCTGCCACGATGTTCTCGTCGAGAATTGCCACAGCCATGACCACACGGGACTGGGCCTCCATCCCGGTTCAGGCGCACAACGGACCATCATCCGGGGCAATGTCCTGGAACGCAATAACATCGGCATCTTCTTCTGCTGGGGGGTCAAATATGGCCTTGCCGAGAAGAACACCATCCGCGATAGCCGGAATTGCGGCATTTCTATTGGTCACCGGGACGATGAGAACGTGATCCGCGGCAATGAGATCCGCAATAGCGGCAAAACCGGCGTCCTGTTCCGGCCAGAACGCGGCGAAGGCTTTACCGCCAGCGGAAACCGGCTCGAAGAAAACCGCATCATCGATTCCGGGCCGGAGGACGGCATTGCTATTGACCTTCAAGGCGTTACGCGCGGGAACAGCATCGCCCGCAACACACTCACCGAAACGCGCGCCCCGGCCAATCGCACCGGCATTCGCCTCGGAAAAGACACCCGCGATAACACGCTTACCGATAACACAATAGAAGGCTTTGCCGTCCCGGTCCTCTACGAGAAACCATGAGGGCACAACCCGGGCAAATTTTTATATTGTTGGAATCTTCACAACGACACACTCCAGGGGACGCAAGAACCGAGGTCAGGCGATGTGAAAGAGAGGTTCATGGCAACTCACTTCTGCGGCAAGACCTACTTCGAAAAACTTGCAGGATTCGGCCTTGTCGTCCAACCCAATTATGTCACAAACTAACAAAGAGGAAATTGACGATCACTATCCACGTTACGGTCCATACCTGCCAATTCCTTGTTGATATAATTCGCGCCATTTTTACAGAGGAATCGGATATTGCCACTGACCAGAAATGGTTTCAGGAGATATGCATATGCGATGACGCACAAAGGCAGGTAAAGCGGGCAGCAGCAAGTAGTTTCTGCTCTTCGAGACAGAACTCAAGTCGTAAATGTCAGATAAAGTGTGTCTGGCAAAAGATCCACAGGTGACCCGATGGGACTTTCAATCAGCGTCATTGGCTACTCGCCTCATCCGGTCCATAATATATGTCCAAGCATAGCCGGGAGCAGGATAGCGGCCTGGTTATCATCGCTGCCCAATTCGAATAAACGGCAGACATTCTAGTGCATTCGTAAGGCCTTCTTGACTGCTTTCGTGAGTTCCGCGCGGATGGAGGATACGGAGTTACGGTCTTTGAGATGTACATGAATGACACCGTGAAGGTCCGAAGGTAAGGTCACCCCCTCTTCAACCACCATAATCGTCTGTTCGCGGCCGTGCGCACCGGCGAAATAGCCTGTTTCATAGGAGATGTTTCCGGAGGGAAGAAAGGCCGTTTTCCCATCGCTAAGTTGCACTTCGTGATCTTTCGTGAACAAGAAAACGGCGAACCTGACATTGTCGAATACCTCCTCAATCTCCTCTATAAGCACTTTGCCGGGGTAGAACTCATACTTCCAGTCGACTGCTTGCACGTCCTTGTCCTTGAAATCCTCGCGAATAAGGTCCTTTACACCGACAGCTACATCGCTGGTACTGCCGCAATAGCCGATGAAATACTTGGGCCGGAGGCTTATCGGAGAGCCAAATGCAGAGATTAAGTGTCCGGGAATGTCGTTAGGCATGCCGCCCTTCAATTTGAGCAGTGCTCCCAACGCGAGGGCAGCCAGCGCCGTATCCTCATTATCTTCATAGAGGCCGGTCTTTCCCCCTTTCTGTTTGAACCAGCGGACAATCCGTCCTACAATCTTGTCGGGAACGTGTTCCGCTCGCGCAAGGGCATGCAGGATATAGGCATTGCTGAATGTATAGCAGCTCCACAGGTCGGAACCCTTACCCGAAATACGCGCTATGAGCCAGTTAGAAGCGGCATTGCTCCTGTTCTGGAATTCGCGCCACTTTTTAATACGTTTGATCTCTTGGATCTCTGGGTCCCTCGTCAGTTCGTTGTGAAGCCAGACAATGAAGCCTGTATAATGGGGGGAGATAAAATAACCATCCTCACTGGGCGGAATACTGCAAAGCAATGTCAATGCATATTCAAGCCAGTGAAAGTTCCCAGCAACTGACGCCTTGCAGTTTTTTCTCCACCAGAGCATGGCAATGGCACTAAGACTCGTTTCCCATGGTTCGTCATACCAGGCGCCCCGTTTCTGAACGATGCTCTCCAGCCATCTGACGGCATCGTGCACCACTTTGTGGACGGTTTCGTCCTCTTCGGGAACAAGACCAATAACGGAAAGTGCGGTATCCCACGCCTCCGATTCCCAGCTTGTCCCGCCATCCTCCTCTATTCTAACGTTGCTCACCAGCCAATGACGAGCATCCGCCACCAAATCACATATAGAGAACCCTGTCGCCTTCTGAACAGCGCTTCCATAAGGCATTTCGTGGAGTGCCCAACAGGCCAGAGCAGTGGATCGCACGTCACCCCAATGACCCGCAGAGGCACCTTGTTTGACTAAATTGCCGGACGCCTTCACATACAACTCCAAGATTGCATCGTTCGTGTCTGTTTTTTTCATGACTAATTCCTCCATTGTCTGGTTGTTGGTGCCTTAGTCCTCGCATGAATGCCAATCGTTTCGTCCACGCGACTATATAAATTATCGTCTGTCAAACCGTCATACCCTAATTGTGTATTGTTTACTTGAGAGGAGCACCTGCAGCCTTTTCCCTTAGTAGGCCCTTCTCTGCTTTTCATTCGACTTCCAAAGGCGCGCCAGAATGCGATCTAATTCCGAATACCGTTTGTGGAGCTTGGGGGCCATTCTAGTCACAGAATTCCACCTCTGATCCCTGACCAACACCTGTTCCTAACGCTAGGCCCTGGTTGATGACTTGGCCTGTGGATATGGTCACGTGGTATTGCTCCGTGACCGTGCCCACAGTTAGGCACGTGCCCGTCATCGCCGATTACGCGGCGCCTCGCAACATTCCACCGACATTTGACACGGGGAACTGCTCAGGTGTTTCGGGCAACCAACAATCACCAAAGTGACCACCAAGGAGGCAGTAAAAATGACACCGCGTGTGACTTTGTTATTAGTCATGACCCTCACCCTCTACTAAGCACAAGGTTACCTAAACCATAGCAAAGCTTATCTTAAGGAAAGTCTATGTCATCCACTTGTGAAAATCAAGTTAGTTCCAGACTTTCACACAATTGAGAACCTTTGATCCCTGCGTCGTTCCCTGTCGAAACGCCGTTTCTGTCTGAGGAAACCTCTTCAACGATAAAGAGAACCACAACTATGGTCCTACAACAGCTCGGTATCTTTGGATGGAAGGAAGCGGCCGGGAACTTCGTTCTGGCTTTACTCCTCGCTGGCGGACGATAGTGTTTACAAAGAGAAACTCAGGCGCGTGTTCTGGACGCCGCCGGTGTACGTTCCCCCCTCGTACAAACCGTCAGTCTCCGTGCCACCGCATACACCTTGTCCAAGGGCAAAGGAGTATAATGACTGTGCATACAGGCCAAGCCAGCGGGTTGAACAGCCGAAACTCCCGGCTGTACACGATAAGGAGAGCGGCATTTGCGAAATAGGCCGTTTATCCATGCGGGAAACAAAGGGTAAAAGCGCTTCTGACCAAGACGGGTATCAGGCGATATGAAGGTGCTTCGTAGATACAAGAAAAAGATTCTGCTTACAGGAATTTTGTTTCTCGGTGTTGTGGCACTTCTCACCATGTTCTTTCCGGATCAGGCGGAAAGAACCGTGATGCTGATTTCATACCTGCTTCCGAGATCGCCGAGGCTGTTGCCCGAACAGGAACACCAGCGCGTAATGAGTGCATGCCGTATGGATATGGGGGATGCAATACCGGCGCTGTATCTTTCGGGGACGCACTACGAGATGGGGTATCAACACGGGCAGCTTGCCAAAGACCTGATTCATGCGTTTCGGGACAAAGCGGTCAACTTTGTTGCATCCCATGTTGAAAAAGAATACGGGGCGCCTGCGTGGTTGGCGCCGATGATTGCACCATCGTTGCTGGTATGGGAGTCGGCAGGATACCGGCGAACCATTCCCTCCGGCATATATGACGAGGTCAAGGGAATAGCGGATGGTGCGGGCATACACCCTTTGGAAGTCGTTGCCGCGACCGCCATATGGGAGATCTACATGGCGCACGGGTGTTCGGAGTTTGTGGCGGCGAACGAGATGACCCCGGACGGTTCGATGATTCATGGGTTCAATGACGACCAGCCCTCCAGCCAACACGCGTTTGCAAGCGCGTATTTGGCCATGATTTTCTACGCGCCTGTGGACGGCCTTCCGTTCTGCACGCAGAACACGGTTGGAACGGTCGGCCTGTACGGCGGCATGAACACGGCGGGCATTTCCGTGGCGTGGGACAATACGCACACGAAAGACCGAACCCTCTACGGAAATACGAAACTTCCGGCCGTTCCGTATGTTGTTACCCTCCGGCGGCTTTTGGAAGAGAGCAGCACCCTCGACCAGGCAATCCAGGTCGTGTGTAGCGCCATGCCACGGCCCCTGGCCGATATCATAATCATCGGCAGCGCCCACGAAAAAAAAGCCGTTGCTCTGGAAACCGCGGGTTCAACCTGCGCTACCAGACCCCTTGAGGAAGGTGTCGTGTGGAGTACCAACCACTTCCGCAGTGAAACCTTGGCGCCCCATGACCGCCAGGGCGACTGGCGCACGATGGATGCCACAACCTGCGCGAGCAAATTCCCACGACATGTAGCCTATGAACAACTGTTCAAAAAATATGCCGGGGAAATTACCCCGGAAGTGGCTGCCAAAATCGTCCGCGATCCCTATCCCCGGGAAGCGGATGGATACCTCCACCCTCCAGGAGGCCGCCGTACCACCATCTGCCGTGCCACCACGAATTTCACCTTTATCATGCAAGCGGGCAAGGGGCTGATCTGGGCCAGTGATGGCAAATTTCCAGCGCCCCAAGGCGATTTCCTGGCGTTTGATCTCAAGGCGCGGGCGCGGCGTCCCGAACTGGACATAAAGGCGGCAGGATACCGCGATGCGCTCGGATCGGCAAGGGCGTTCCTGGAGAACGACTTGCCCTCGGCGGAAAAAGCTCTGAACGCGGCCATTGAAAAAGACGGTGAAACGGCGCCGCTGCTCATGATGCGGGCCGTCTTGGCGATGCGCAATAGCGATGCGGCGAGTGCGGAGAAAGTCATCGCCTCCATATCTGACAGATGGCCGGAAACAGTCTTTGCCCGCATGGCCGGCGCATGGTCGGAAAAAAAGCATGCCGAAATGCCCGCAATTCCTTTTCCAAGCGCCATAGCCCCCCTGCTTTATTTTGAGGGTAATCCCCAAGCGCCTTGTGTCGCCAACAAATAGTTTCTTCCCGGACAGACGCGCGCAACCACCTGTGATTACCGATTATTCATCCTTAGTGGCGGGCAAGGACTCGCGCTGATAATGGGATAAAGTCAAGCTATTGCTCGAAATCTAGGGCTTTGGTGTACAGATATCAAAGCGCTGAATGATGCAAACCGCCCCACCTCCAGCCTGAACTGACCGGAATTGGGGCGCGGGCACCCCCCGGATCACTCTTTCTTGAGCAAACGGTTTAAGACTTCGTGGTAGCCGGCCATGTCTTCCAACCGGAGAAGGAAGAGCCGCTCGAATGCCAGGCAGTTCAGTTTGGGCAGGTTGCGGCGGCCTTTGGGTGCTATGGCGTTGACGCTCTCGAACCGGAGAGTGTGCGTGCCCGCCTTGAGCTCGTGGGTATCGAGGGATACGAACACGGGAGTATAGCCGCCGGCCACGAAGTCCATGGGCAGACCAAGCTTCTCTCCGTCCAGGGATACCTGATAGATGCCGGTGATGACGCCATAGAAGAATACGGCCGTGATGTTGTAACGGCCATCCAGATCGAGATCGAAGTCGAGTTCAATGCTGGCCTCTGGAACGCAGGGCATGTACGTGAGCCCTGTCTCGGAAGGCACAACCAGAGCAGGCGGATCGGCGCGAAAGGTCATTTTTCCCGGGCACAGCGTGCGGTACGGCGCCATGCGTTGCTCGACGGGCGGCAGGGGCTCGTCGAAGGTGACCGGAGGGTATTGATACCAAAACGCCACCGAGCTCAGCCAATCGGGCCGTTCCGTGTAACTGGCCAACTCCATTTCCGCAAGCGTGCCCTTTTCCTGGTATACGCTGCCCTTGTGCTCGAACTCGAAATGCAGGGATTCCTTGAAGGCGATGGGATCTTGGATGTGCCAGCGGTACACCGACACCCGGTCGCCGGGAAGCACGCCCTCATAGAGCGGCGCCCCTGCGTAGGGCGAAGCGTACTCGCGGAAGCCCCACGCATCCAGGAAGTACTCTTCCGTGCCCGTGCCGCGAAGCCGAGGCTTCTCCGCGCCGTCAATATAAAAAAAGTCATCCCCCTCGCCGAACCAACCCAGTTCCACCTGGTGCGCCGAATAGACAGTGCCCACATAGTGCCCTCGGCCCTTCGTGTCCAGGATAGTGTAGTTGCCGGGCTTGGCGGGAAATTCCTGGCGATACTTCGCGTGAAAATAGGCGGTGTCCGTCGGCAGGCTCTCATACTTCCGCCAATTGACGTGAAAGTAGAACGAGCTGATCGCTTCCGTGGCAGAGTCGTTTGTGACGGTCATCCGGAAGCGTTCCCGGAAAGGCATTCGCCAGAAGCACGTGCGTGAGCGGCCCAGGCCCGTCACCACCACGGGGATGGACGAGAAATCCTTGTGGACATTACCATGACCCAACCCGAAGAAATCGCCCAAAGGCGTCTCAACACTCGGTTTTTCATTGCCGTTATAGTAGACGCGCAGCACCAGCGTGCGGCCATAGAAGGGATCGTCCGCGCCGACGGTGTTCCAGAATTCGGTGATGACTCCCGGCCCCGCAAGATCCGCCAACACCAGCGTTTCACCCGGTGCGATGGTCCGGCTGTCATTGTTGCCGCTCAGGTCCTCGTTGGAACTGCTTTCACGCCGCACCTCATAGTTCTGCTGGCGCGTAAGCGCATCCAACGCCGTATCTGTTCCCAGCGCCTCCGCGAAAAGCCATGGGGCGGCGGCCACCGCGCCCACCAGTAACAAGACACAGGACTTTCTCATGCGATGGTCCTCCATTATTTGCACGAGCTTCCGATTCCTGCAGCGTTAAGCGATCGTATTTGTCGCGTTGCGCCACTCATCGAAGGACGATTACACACATGCTGCTTAGTGTAAAGCCACTTTTTTAAAATTGGAAATTTGACACCGAATTATTATCTGTTAAACAATACAATACAACACAACTATACGCAGGTGAAAGGGGTATCATATGCGAAGGGATATCGTAAAGCTCTCCACCTTGACTTTTGTAAGTGTGTTGCTTGTAATGCCGCCGATATTTTCGGAAGAGTTCCAAGGGAAAGCTGTGGGGGTTGCCTCCGCGAATATCATTAAAGCCGACAATGGGGAACTCCTGTCTTTATATGGAATCAAGAGTCCCGCTGTCGGTACGGAACTTGGCAAGCGCGCCAAATCTTTTGTAATGCAACAGGTAATCGGCCAACCAGTCAAAATCGATATTGTTTCTGTTGAATATGGCATTCGCTATGTAAAGGTCACTCTTGCTGATGGGAAAGACCTTGCCGGGCAAATGCTTTCAGAAGGCCTTGCAACGTGGGATAGGGCCGCCTGGCCAAAAGAAACACATTTGGGTGATTTGGAGCAGATAGGGCAATCAAAGCTCCAGGCAGCCTTTGAAGAGCAACAGGAAAAGATGCAAGACAATATTCGCCAGATCGAGGAAGCGCGAATACAGAAAGAGAAAGAAGAACGGGAGAGGGCGGAAAAAGAGGCTTTGAATAAGCAGATAAAAGAATGGCAAAACACGCTCCCCGCGGAACGCCAGGGCCGCCGTTCGCGGCTCTACGCTCTATGGAAAACCCTGCGCGTAGACCTCGCCAAGGCTGAAATCTATTACGAAAAAATCACTAAGGCCTCGCAATTACTAACCTTGGGGGCAGACGCACGTGCGGAATTGCAAGCGCGCTACCAAAGGTCAAAAGCCGAACATGGAATGGATGTTTCGACAGAAGTTGAATTACTCATGAGCAGTTGGGACGAGCAGGAGGCTCAGGAGACCGTTGGCGAATGGATTCAGGAGTATTATGCACTCTTAGATAAGATTGCATCGGAAAGCGACGAGTATACTTACGAAAATGATTTAATAACGGAATTGGATTCCCATTTGCCAGAAGAAGTTCTAGCCTCTGAGACTATCGCCCTTTTGCCGGAGCAATCAGAATCAAGACCGGAGACTTCCGGCAATTTTCGTGTAGGTACAGGGTTTATTGTCGCTGAAGAGGGGTATGTCATTACGTGCGCCCATGTGATTGATGGCGCAAAAACAATAAGAGTCGAATCAAAAGAGGAAGTGTCTTATCCGGCAAGCGTTAAATTTCAGGATAGAAAATGTGATTTCGCAATTATTTTCGCAAAATCATTGGTGGGCAGCCCTATTCCTGTCTCAACGCAAGAACCCGAACAAGGAAGTGTTATTTATTGTTTAGGGTATCCTCTCAGTACCGTAAAGATGCGATCCGTGAGCGGAAACATTGCCGGACTGGAGGGCGCAGGCGATCAGATCGAGGGCGATCCCAAATATCTCCAGATCACTGCGCCATTAAATCCAGGCAATTCTGGAGGCCCGGTTCTTAATGTATATGGCGAATGGGTGGGGGTGGTCGCGATCAAATCTCTCGATATTAAACATTTGTATGAGAGCGGTCAGGCGGTCCAGGGGGTTAATCATGCGATCAAGGCTTCTGCAATTGAAAAGCAATTTAACACTGCGCAAGTGTGTGCTTTTTCACGACATTCGAGAGGGCCGGAACTCTCGCTCCAAGATATCTGCAAACAATTGTCTGATTCCGTGGTGCGTGTTATCGCACGATGACGTCCGCTCAAAGATTCAGTACAGGGTATGCTCATAACAAAAGGGAATGATGCCATTCTTTTCCGCGAAAGTACGGCCAAAGACATCAAGCTGAATATACAAGACGAGCGAAATCAAGGACGTGATTCGGATCAGGATAATGCAAACCGGCGATATGCCCTTGGGACTCACTCTGTGCCGGTTCGACGGATAAAACCAGCTTGAGGACGACGGGCATAAGCTCTTGGCACTGAACCCGCCTGCGAGCGAATAGCTACAACCCGTGTCGAATGTGATATCCTTGCAACGCATCGCTTAGCGCATGGTTTGAGGTGGGGCCTTGGATTGACTGAAGGACATATCATGATGCGGTTGGAATGGTTCCGGACAGCTCTCGGCTGGCGGCGGTTGCCGTTGGCCGTGGCGGCGCTGGCAGTAGTGTTAGGCGCCCCGGCGCTGTGGACGGGGCTTCAAGTGGACGACTATCTGGCGCGCGTGATCATGATGCGAACCCCCTTTGCGGAGGAGCACTATGACGGCCCCCTGAGCATGTTTGATTTCGTCAGCGGTGATCCGGAGCGGACGCACGCCCTCATAGACCTGGGCCTGCTGCCCTGGTGGACCCTCGAAAACGTGCGGCTTCGTTTCTTCCGGCCAATCACCGTGGTTACCCATTGGCTCGATTATCAGCTCTGGCCCGACAGCGCCTTCCTCATGCACGCGCACAACCTTTTGTGGTTCGCCCTCGCCATGGCGGCGGTCGCCGTACTTTACCGGCGGCTGATGGCGCCAGCATGGCTGGCGGGGCTGGCCGCATTGCTCTACACGATCGACGACGCGCACTCGATGGCCGCCGGCTGGGTAGCCAACCGCAACGGGTCACTAATGGTGTTGTTTGGCGCATTGGCCCTTCTGGCGCATGTCCGCTGGCGGCGTGCTCCAGACCCGGACGGCGGCACACGCGCATCCACCTGGCCCTGGGCGATCCTCGCGCATGGATCTCTGCTGCTAAGCGTGTTCAGCAACGAAGGCGGCATTGCGGTCTGCGCATACTTGTTCGCCTACGCGATATTCCTCGACCGGGGAACGTTGCGCGTACGGATTTTGACTCTCGCGCCCTATGCCGTGCTTATCGTCCTCTGGCGGCTGGCCTACAACGCGATGGACTACGGCACTTGGGGATCGAGGGCCTACGTGGACCCGGTCCGCTCGCCCCTCCGATTTGCGGCGGCGGTCGCCGAGCGCGCCCCGGCCTTGTTTATGGGACAATGGGCTTTTCCGCCATCGGACATCCAGCTCATGGTCCCCTTCGCTGTGCAAGTCGGTTTAGCCATCGCGGGCACGGCCGTATTTGTCTGTATCACGGCGGCCCTCTTGCCTCTGTTGCGCCGCGACCGCCTCGCCCGGTTCTGGTTCACCGGCATGCTCCTATCGCTCATCCCGATCTGCGCCCCCTTTCCAATGGACCGCCTGCTTCTCTTCGTGGGAATCGGGGCCATGGGGCTCCTGGCACAATTCATTGCTGCCGTAATGCAGGCGGGCCCTGAAAAACCGCCGCGGGCCATACGCACCTTATGCTGGGGTCTGATCGCGCTTCACTTGATTCTGGCCCCAATGCTGTTTCCCGCGCGAATCATTGGGTTCGCCCTGTTCGGCGACACCTTGAAAACGTGCATCGACAGCGTCCCGATCGACGAAGACGTCTCGAATCGAACCGTTGTCGCCATCAATGCGCCCAATCCATTCTTCATGTACTACATTCCACTGATGCGCGCACTCGAGGCTAAACCGATCCCGATGCATATGCGCAACTTGGGGCCCGCCAATCTCCTGCCGGGGCGGGTTTCCATGACGCGGGAAGACGAGAGGACCATCGTGGTTTGGTCCAACTTGGGATTTCTTTGGGTGCTCGTGCGCGATAGTGCCTACCCCCTTAACGTAGGCGAGGTTGTCAGACTCTCCGGCATGTCGGCCGAGGTACGGGCGATCGCCCCACAAGGCTGGCCGCACAAGGTGGCCTTCACCTTCGATAAACCGCTCGAAGACCCCTCACTTCAGTGGATCCGGTTCAAAAGCGGCATATTTGTCCCGTGGACACCCCCACGCGTGGGCGAATCGCTCGAACTGGACCCTTAGCCAGGAGATCTACCCCTAACCGGTTCAGAGAGCATGAGTTGCGGTTAGCCCATCTTCCGCTGAGATGTATCCGGATACCCCTCAAGAATCCCCGTGCGAATTATCGCCGCGAAAATCTCTTTTCCTTCTCTCGCTCCCATTCAAGACATTCTATACATGAAAACAAGTCACGATTAATAGGGCCGCGTTTTTCTATTTCTGTATGGTAAGAATTGTGCGCGGTATCACCGTATTCGTAGTAAGTTATGCGATCACCATGTTTATCGCAGAACAAATCACCACAAAACATGCAGCTTGAAAGTTTCTCCTGACTTCCACATATCTTGCATCCCTTTTGGGATAATCCAGAGGAGGCGTCTTTGGGAACATCAAATCCTTTCCCGCAATGATTACACTTGCCATGTGTACCGGTGTATTGCGCAGGAATATGCAACAACCGCCTACAGTTTGGACAAACTTGTTCAACTACATCCTGACCCATCTTCTTCATTCTCCTGTGACGACAATTGAGGGAGCTTCGGGCCCTTTTATCAAGAATGAATATGCGTTTTCAAGATGATCGGAGGTGTTTTGCCACAGCTCCCGCTAATTGCTCGAACACGGCAAGCCCTTCCCCAGGCAAATGAGTTCTTGGTGGGTGCGTGTGTCCCGTATAAGCTGAGTCTCGGGCTGCCGTCATAGGTCATTCTATGTCAATAAGTACGATCTTTCAGGAACCACAATGCCGCCGTCAATGTGTCTCTTTCCGGTAGAGGATCGTCGCCGCGCCCGGCCGCTCTGGTATCGTTACGAGAAGGCCTTTCTCCATGAGTTCGCGGCCGGTGGCACTCGCAGGCGCCGGCGTGTCGAAGTCCTTTATCGTATAGGTCGCGTCCGGGTCGAGTCCGCGCAACAGGAGCCGCCCGGATTCGTAGATACAGTTCTCCCTGCGGAAGGCCTGCACATGTCCCATCCCCGTCGCGGGGCGGTTGAACTGAACAGCGCTCCACACGTCCTGATTGAGACTGTAGGACGTCAGGGGATAGTAATCGCCGAAGTAATTCGGAGCAATTTCGAGCCATTCGTGATAGAGCTTGAGGATCAGTTCGTCGTCCACCTCAAGCCGGAAATCGAAACAGCCGATGTTGGCGGGGCACATATTGCTGCGGCGGGCGTAGGGGCCGTACGAGATCTGGCCCGCGCCCCAGCCCCAGCCGGCGCCGTTCGACGGGTTGTAGCCGGTGCCGTAGAAAGGCAGCCAGTATGACAGGCCATAGGTGTGGTTCTGCTGGCCGACGGGCTCGAACAAGTAGTCGCTCCGCAACAGGGGAACGGCCCGGCGCATGGTCTCGATATCGTTGCGGCGTCCGCCGCTGGCGCACGAATCGATCAGCAGGCCGGGGTGGCGGCGCAACAGTTCATCCCAATAGGCCAGGTACCCCATGACGTGCTTGTTCTCGGTGATGCCCTGGCGGTCTTCCGGGTCGTTGCCACGCCAGTAGGAAAGGGGGTCTATGTTGAAGTCTTGGCGGTAGAGGTCAATGCCCTCATCGGTGATGATGCGGTCGATGTGATTGACCAGCCACTTCCAGGCCTCCGGGTCGCCCAGGTTCAAAAGGCCGCCGCCTGCCCCGCCCAGCACCCATTCCGGATGCTCCGTGGTCAGCCATGTGCCTCCCGCCACACGTTCCGGCTCGAACCACACGATGATCTTCACGCCCTTCGCGTGGGCATGGTCACTGATGGCGCGCAGACCGTTCGGGAAACGGTCGGAGCGGCGATCGACTTCCCAGGTGCCCGTGAAGGGCCAGCCATTCTCCGCGGCGCCCACATACCAGCCGGCATCCATCCACCAGTAGTCGATCTTGAGCCCTTTGGCGAGATAGCTGTCGATGAATTCGATCTGGCACTGCTCGTTGGCCTTCGTCATCTCGGCGAATTGATGGGAGCTGCACGCGTCGAACATGGGCAGCGGCAACTGTTGCCCGTTGGGGTGGGGGATATTGTAGTCGATCATCCAGCGGCGCCACGTATTCTGGGCGTCGAGCCAGTCGGGCGCCTGCGAAAACTGCAGCACGATAAGAGGCGTGCGTACCTTCTCGCCGGGGTGCAGCGTGAAATGGGTCAACTGCTGGCCGGCCACAAGGTGGATTCCACGATCCTCATCCCGGGCGAACCGGGCGGCCCATTGCCCGGGCCAGCCCGCGGCGACGATGACGCCCTCGGAACCGGCGCGGAGATTCCAGTAGGGCCAGGCGCCGTTGGTGGGGCGTCCGCCACTGGGCGCGGCCTCAAACACCTTGCCCGGGCCCAGTTCCTGGACCAGGGGCTCGAAGCTGGGCGGGTCGCATGAGTCGCCGCGATTGTAGTGAAGGGCAAACTCGCTGTCAGTACCCCGTTGCAGGTGCACGTCCAGGGCCTGAATGTCCGACACGATGGGCGTGTCCCCGCTGCCGGTGTTGGTGAAGTAGAGGGTCCATTCGACGGTCTTATATGCGGGATGCTCAACGCCCTCCCAGCGCACCTCGAGACCTGTTTCCGGATCGGTATAGGCCAGCGTGTGGGCTATCCGCGGCCCATCGGCCCTGCTGTCGGTTCCCGTCACTTTCCAGTCGTTGATAAAGGCCGAAGAGGGCTTGCCGCCGTACACAAAGGAAAACGGCGGGGCAACGCCCGTGTCCCTCACCAGCTTCTTCCACGGTGCCCTCATATCGGGTGCGCCCATCATCGTGTCTGCACACGTTTGCAGCCAGAGAAAGAGGCCCGTGGGCTGGGGAGCGCCCTCCGTCACCTCGAGCGTGAACTGCCCCACGCAATCGGGGACGCCACTCGCACCGATCTCGTGCGGCCCAACCAGATCCTGGGCGGTGGCCGGCGTGCCCAGGTAACGGAAGTCCTTCAGCATGATCGTCCGTTGCGAAGTGTCGTCGCTGAACGTCCATAGACCTTTACCCGCTTCCGAGCGGGAAAGCGTGCCGCTGGCATGCACATCGGTGATCGGCCAGCCCATAGTGCGCTCCGCCCGGTTGGGCGTGCATTCGGGGTAAGGGGGGCCGTCCGTGTCCCGGAGGGTCATGGCCGATATAGCCGGGCTGCCGTTGTTGCCGTTGAAAAAGAGATTAAGCCCTACCCGTCCATCGGGGCCAAGCCCTTCGTGATAGAACGTGAACGTATGCGTGCCCACGGCCAAGGGCACATCGAGCGTGTGGCCGCCCGCGCTGTTGAGCCAAGGAACCTCGTCTCCAGCGGGGGCCGGCGCCTTGCCCTCATACAGGAAAAGATCCCACGCGCCGTCGATGGGGCCCGAGTTGTAGCGGTGGGCCGGTATCACCGTGCCCTCATCGTCACACGCGCACAGGGTGACCGCCGTGAGGCCGGTACCCCACGCTATACACGAGACCGCCATTAGCAACGCAACTGCACCGAGGTAGAAAGCCGCCCGGTTTCCCGTCCGATTCTTCGTAGGTGTCATAATCCAATCTCCCTTGGCGTCCGTCACGGACGCAGCTTCATTCAGAATCTTATAATAGCACAAGTTGGCTTCCGGATACGTATCCGGTCACGTGTCCGCCCGGGGGTTAGCCCATGCTTGTCACGCCCGAAAACCCGGATAATAATAGACCTTCACCCCCCCGCCTCACAAGGTATTGAACCTCGGTTGAATTTCCTTACCATGCGGCGTGTGAACCATCCGGTTTAGGGCTTGGGTGGTGGATGGCGTTCCAGTTCGATGCGGAAACGGCGAGTCATACTGCGTTGGTAGACGCCCGGAAACAGGCGGGAAATCCAGTAAGCCAGTTTGCCCGTCGGCGAGATTACCAGGAGGCGTTTGCGTTTCCAGGCAGCGGCAAAGATAGCGCGAGCGACGGTCTCGGGCGTCATCAGAGCCCCGGTGGTTGACCGCTCGAACGTTAGCGTGGAGCCGTCGCCCGCGAGTCCCGATCGGGCGAAGTCCGTGGCCACGAAGCTCGGGCAGACAAGCAGGACGTGCACGCCTCGGTCGTGGAGTTCCGCGCGCAGCACCTCGAAGAAGCCATGAAGGGCGTATTTGCTGGCGCAATAGCCGGTCCGCCCAATGACCGGGGAGAAACCGGCGACGCTGCTAAGCACAATGATCTGGCCCCGCTGTGCGAGGAGCATCGGAAGCGCCACTTTCGTAAAGGCTACGGTGCCGAAAAAGTTGACCGCCATGACGCGGTGGTAGACGTCCAGATCCGTCTCGATGAACGGGCTGACGTGGGTAAGGCCGGCACAGTGGACGAGTATGTCTAAACGGCCGAAATGCTCCTGGATTCTACCGACCGCGTTGCCGATGCTTTCCGGCTGGGTTACATCGCAGACCAAGGGCAGGACTTCGGCGGCCGTTTCAGCAACCGAGCGGGCGGCATGCTCTAGAGCCTCACCATTGCGGTCGAGCAGGGCAATCTTTGCCCCGGCTTCACCGAAAGCGCGCGCGACCGCGGCGCCGATGCCGCCGGCGCCGCCGGAAATCGCCACTAGCTTGCCTTCAAACACGGTCCGTTCCTCGATGCGCCAGGTAGAATTCGAAGGTCTCGCGCGTTGTGTAGCGTGGCATGTAGCCAAAACCGGCTTTCAGGCGGTCGTTGGCCAGTACCGGCCGGTAGCGCAGGAAATCGACCTGCTCGGGGCCGTATTGCGTCAGGCCGAAAGCATGCAGGAGACGCAACCCGAATCGGATGGCCGTGGGCGGGATGGCGAGGTACGGCTTTCCGAGTATGCGGGCGATCTCTCGAAGCGACAGCGTGCCGTCACCGGCGAGGTTGTAGATGCCTTCGGCCTGTTCAAGAACGCCCTTCGTAATGCAGGCCGCCACATCTTGACCCCAGATGAAGACGAAAGGGGTGTCGCAGCCGCGCAGTCCGAGAATGACGCGTTTTTCGAAGAGGGCGGTGATCTGGTTGCTCGTCTTCTCGCCCAGTACCGTGCCGGGACGCAACACAAGCTGCTTTAGTTCGGGATGCGTCCGGCGGTATTCCGCAAGCATTTCCTCGATTTGGCGCTTGTGATCCGAGTACGTGAATTCGGGATTGCCTCGGATAGCGTCGTCTTCGTGCAAAGGCTGAGGATTGTCGGCATAGTAGCCGTAGGCGGCGCCACTGCTCGTGACAACGAGATGGCGCACGCCCATGGCCACGCAGCACTCAAGCACGTTTCGCGTACCGAACACGTCGACGGAGTACTCGAACTCGCGATTGGAGCGCTTGCCGGGCGTGACAATGGACGCGAGGTGTACGACGGTTTGAATCGCGTATTCGCGCAACACATCGGCCAAGCCTGGGTCCCGTACGTCGCCCGTGAGGTAACGGACATTCTTCATGCGCTCCATTTCCGGGGTCTCGCGGACATCCAGCGCTACGAGACTCTCCGCGGCGCGCGATTCAGCGAGATGGCGCACGGCCTCTCTTCCGATGTAGCCGGCGGCCCCGATGACGAGTACCGAAAGTCTGTGCGGCCCGTTCATTCTGGCGCCTCCACTGCAACGAGGTCAGGCGCGCGGCGCGCCCACAACGAGGCCACCGTGAGCCCGGCAATGACGTGCCAGATGCCCCATGCCGCTGCAACCAGCGCCATGCCGCCCCGCCCGTCGAAGAAAGCGAACACGAGGACAAGTCCGAGGGCGGAATTGCGAATACCGACTTCGATGGTGATGGCACGCACGTCGCGCGAGGACAGGCTCATGAACCGCGAGACAGCGTAGCCAGCCAGGAGGCCCATGGCGTTTTGCAGGAACACGGCGACGGCGACCCAATGGATGTTAGTAACGAAAACGCCGTAGTTGCGCGCGAAAAGGTAACCGACGAAAGCGATAAAGAAGACGATGGAACCGTATTTGAAAGGGGACTGAAGCCGTGCAGCCGTCCGAGGAAACCGGCGATTGAAGGCCATGCCCGTCACGAGCGGAACGGCCAAGATGACCAGAACGGTTAGCACCATTTGCAGCGGATCAAGACGGATCGTCTGCATGATGGCGCGTGTTGCGGGATGCAGATAGGCCCAGAGCGTGACGGTAAGCGGCGTCAGTAGGATGGCGGCGAGGGTCGAAACCGCCGTCATCGTTATCGAGAGCGCGGTGTTGCCTTTGGCGAGATGGGTGAGAAAGTTCGACAGATTGCCGCCAGGGCAGGCCGCTACCAGGAGCATGCCCAATGCGATGCTTGGAAGGGGGCGCAGGATCAGTATCAGGAGAAACGTTGCGGCCGGCAGCACAACGTATTGTGCGAATAGGCCCACAGCCACCGGTTTCGCGGAGGAAGCCACGCGCTTGAAATCCTCAACGCCGAGATCGAGCGCGACACCGAACATGATAAGCGCGATGACGCCGTTGAGCAGCCAAAGCCCATGGCCCTGGAAATCGATTCGCACGGCGTCGACGAGCATGGGCGCCTAGGCTCCCGCTGGTTCCTGATGCATTTTCTTGAAGGTCATCAGATTGGGCGCCCACATGTGTTTGACAGGGTCCACGTCGACGTGGATCACACTGGGTTTGCCGGAGGCGGCACATCGTTCGAGGGCCGGTTTGAGCTGGCCCGGCGCGCTGACGCGTTCACCGTGAGCGCCCATGGCTTCGGCCACCTTGTCGTAAGCGATCTCGCAGAGATCCGCGTTAATGGTTTCGCCCGGGTCGAGCGATTTCTTGATCATGGTCTTCCAGGGACGGAAGACGAATTGCTGCGTCATCTTGACCATCCCCCACTGCTTGTCGCAACAGACGAGGTAAATGACGCGCAGGTTGTTGCGAACGGCCGTCTCGATCTCCTGCACGTTAAAACCCATGGCGCCGTCGCCGATAATGCAGTAGACTTGCTTATCCGGCCGGGCCACGGCGGCCCCGAGCGTTTGGGCAACGCCCGCACCGAGCATGCCGAATTTCGCCGTGTACAAAAACGTATTCGGAACGCGTACTTCGTGGTAGAACATGCCCCAGATCGTCGTGTTGCCGCCATCGATGATGTACACGGCATCGTCATCGAAGAACTCCTGGCACACGTTCGCTACGTGGGCGGTAACCAACGGGGTGTTCAGGTCGTTGAGCGACTTGTCGAGCTTGGCGCGCTGCTGGGCCTTCGCCTCGGCGTAGCGAGCGACGGCTTGACGCCGGGCTTCAAGCGGCATACTCCCCTCCTGCTTCTCGAGTGCCGCGTTCAGCCCTTTCAGGAACTCCTTCGCATCGGCAAGCACGGTCAGCGCCGCCGGTTTGTTGAGGCCCAAGATTTCCTCGTCCACGTCGACTTGGATAAGTTGCTGCTTCGGCGGTTGGGCCCAGTTCGGGGCTTTTCCCCACCAGTCTGTCTCGCCGAAACGCGAGCCGAGGGCGAGTACGACGTCGGCCTCGTTGCGGACTTGATCGTTGAGGTCGACGTAGACCATCGGGATGGCGAGTTCGTGTTGTTCGGGCAGAGCGCCGCGTCCGCCCCAGCTCGTGCATACCGGCGCGTGAAGCAATTCCGCAACACGTTTGATCTCATCGAAGGCGCGCGCGTGGGTCACTCCACTGCCCGCGTGAATCAGCGGCAACCTCGCATTGGCCAGCATCTCGGCGGCGTGCGCGACGTGGTCCGGCGCGGGGGCAATGGGGGCGGTTCTTCGATAGGTTTTCGGGTCGGGAAGTGCACCCATGGGATTCTTGCCGTTGAAGATGTTCTCCGGAATGTCCACGTGCACGATCCCGGGACGGCCATGGAAGGACTTGCGGAACGCGCGTTTCATGAATTCGGGGATGCGTTCGAACGACGGCACCGCGCCGCTCCACTTGGCCATGGGTTCGATCACGCCGACTTGATTGAAATACTGATAGGACCCGCCGCGATCGGGATAGCCGATACCAACGCGGCGCGTGCTCGTAATCAACAGGACGCGGTTGCCTTCCCCATTCTCCACGGCCACGCCGGGCAACACGTTGGCCACCCCCGGCCCGTTGCTGGCGATGGCCACGCCCAGCCTGCCCGTCAGTCGAGCATACGCGCCCGCCATATGGACGGCGCACGCCTCGTGCCGCGGGGAAATGAAATCGATACCATGCTTGCGGAAGGCGGCATAAAGACCCACATACGTGCCGTCGATAATCCCGAAAACCTTCTCGACCCCTTCATTCTTCAGCATCACGGCGACCACTTCGCCGCCCGTCATCTTTTCCATGAACACACTCCCTGTGCTGTCCTTCGAGCGGAGAACGGAACGATTCTACATCGTGACACCGAACAAGTCAAACGGGATACCGGATTGGCGTGATGTTCATATTCGTACGGAGGAACGACATTTGATATGGCTGGGTTCCGGAATATATCGTTGGATAGGTGCAGCCGTGCCGCGTGTTCTGACCGTTTGAGCGTTCGTCGCGTGCGGACCCGCACCCATGTCCGGTTTGGAACGAGAAGTGAAAAGAGACTGCACGCCGTGAACAAGATCAGGCGAAAGAGATTCTTGGAAAACGAAATGGCCTTCCGCGTGTACCGCGCCGGCCGTAGGGACAACCGCTCATGATGCCTTCGTGGCTATACAGACAGCCGACGGAAATCCGGTTCGGTTGCGGCATACGTCAAGAGCTTGGCGGCGTCGCTGCCTCCCTCGGCAAGCGCACTGTGCTTGTGACCGACCGTACCTTGGTTAAGCAGGACACGACACTGGAGGTCATCCATCATCTCGGCGGAAACACGCCCGTCTTCAGCGACATTGAACCGAATCCTACGGTCCATTCGGTCGACCTTCTGGCCGGCGTGATTCGACAAGAAGGTTCCGACGTAGTCGTGGCGCTAGGCGGCGGCAGTTCGCTCGATTGCGCGAAAGCGGCCGCCTCGATCGCGCTGCAAGGCACTCCGGCCCGCGCCTATCACTCGGAAGGCAAGACGTTGGACGCGCGACACCTTCCCGTAATCACCATACCGACTACGGCGGGAACCGGCAGCGAGGTCACGCCGATCGCGGTCCTGGACGACCCTGAAAAAAGCATCAAAGCCCCGCTCGTCCATGATAATTTCTTTCCGAAGGTGGCGCTTGTGGATCCGGAACTTACGGTAACGATGCCGAAGTTCGTTACGGCATGCACGGGCCTGGACGCCCTGGCTCATGCGGTCGAGGGATATTGGTCCCGGAATCACCAACCCATCTGCGATCTCATGGCCCGAGAAGCGGCTGGACTGGTGTTCCGCCACCTGCCGTCTGCCCTCGCCGACGGCGGGGATTTGGGAGCGCGCGAAGGCATGAGCCTGGCAGCCCTCTTGGGGGGCCTCGCCTTCCAACTGCCGAAGAACGCCGCAGTGCATGCCTGCTCATTTCCCTTGTCCAACCGGTATCATCTTGCGCACGGTCTCGCGTGCGCCATGACGCTCGACTGGTTCATACGCTTCAATACGCCCGTCCTGGGCGGGCGAGGCTTGGCGCTGGCGCGCGCGGCGGGCTTCAACGATCTGGACGCCATGGCGGACGCGGTAGCAACTCTAAAACGACAGGCGCTCTTGCCGCTTCGGTTGAGCGAGGCAGGCGCGAAGATCGAGGAGGTGGACTCGCTGGTGGAAGCGAGTTTTCATCCCCTGATGAAGAACAATCCAAGAGAAGTCACGGCATCCGATTTGAGATCGTTGTATCTGGAAATCATGTAGCAACGAGCAGTCTTGAGGGAAGGTGCGCGATAAACGTGGTGGTCGGGTCCGTGGTGAAAGGGTTCGTGCTCAAGCTAGCCGTGAAGCAATGGAGCGGGGATAGGATTCGAACCGCCGACCAATAGGTAAAAGTATCTCTTTCCTCATCGAATAGGAAAATGCATGACGTTACGGTCCCACCCCACAGGTTCCTTCATTCCGCACGGCTCACGAAACTCCTTCATGATGAGAACTATGAAGCGCCCATTTTTGCACCTGACGAAGCCCAAGAATGAAGTCGAGTCGGGGACAAGCGTCAGCCTATGCGCGTTCACGGATCGCCGGTACGGAGTGATATTCCGCTTGGAGAGGACCCCTACGGTGCAAAGAACAATCTTGGATATTCAAAAGACTCACTTAGCCTAAGCATGTGCCGTTGTCGTATGCTTCACCACGCGACGGTTGTCTGATTCATCTTTGGTGCCGTGGCAGGCCACAAAACACTTTGACCGTCATCCAACGCCGCCTCCAAATAATACTCCACCGCGCCTTCCGGCTGAGCGGGTAGAGAAACACGGTAGGCCTGGCGGGCGCGATGTGTTGCTTCAATTTTGGAATAGCCGCCTTTCCCTAATGGCCTCCAGAATAGATTAATGTTCGTGCATTTCTGAGCAGACAGAACGAACGCCCTTATTTCCTGATCCTCGCCCGCATTCACATGCGAACATCGGGAGGAAACGAAAATCCGGGGCTTGCCGGTATAGGCGGTGCTTACAGAGGTGTCATCGGGCAGTGGACCTCCCAGCAACTCCTGAATGGCCGCGTCATTAGAAGTCAGAATGCGATTGCGGTTGCCGCTTTCAATGCTGGCAATCGTGCCGATTTCACCTGGCGATTTTGCGCAATCCACGTAGGTTCCTATCATCTCTTCATAGCTCCGCGCAAGCTCGATCCGCAACGGCAGGACTTGTTTTTTGACGAACGCCTGAACCTTCTCAGCACCCGCTTTCTTCGCCTCTTCCATCCGAACTGCCAAGCGGTCCGCCAGTACCCAGGTGCGCACGCGAAGTCTCGTTGCGCGAATGAAGTTGAGCCAGTAATCAAATCTTTCCAGATTGTCGGTGCCTGAGATCCGCGAACGCATCCGCTCCATTTCGGCCAACGGTGCAAAGAACGATTCCATTTCAGCATCCGTGGTTCGACTGCCTCCTTCCACGAGTTCGTTGATGAGGATGTGCCCTCCATCGAATTTGCCGACAAGCCCTCCGGCCTCGGCACCCGCATCGCCACCAAAAAGGTTGCGGCCCCAGGTTGCCCAGAAGTCTTCAGGTATCGGTGTCTTGCCATTGAAATCCCATCCGGACTCGGACAGTGCCATGATGTTCGGCGAAATTGCAGCGGTTCGCCAGTGGATCGCCATCATGCCGTCACAGCCGTAGCGTTGTGCGTCTGCCGAGTTCATGAACATGCGGTTTGCCCAGAGCTGCAAATCCCAGCACGTGCAGCAGTGGGCACCCGCGGTGCCATCATCCTCGGCCCACCCAATGACCCATTTGGACCGGCCGGTCATTGCTCCATAATACGTTTCAACAGGGTCCCGCCCCAAGGACGTTCCAATAGCCGAACAAGCCCAGTCCTTCGGCGCGTGCCTGTCCGTCCAGGATGCGTCATCGGGCGTGCCCAAGCGCCAGCCACATGTCGCGAACTTGAACGGCGCCTCTACTGCCTTGGCGGCCGATTCGGCTAATGCGAAATCGCGCGCGACGTTCTCCCGCGTGGTCATTTCCCAGCCTTTGCAGCCCGGTTCCATCCCCAGCCAGGTCTCGGGCGTCCAAAACCAGAAATAGTCCGGCTGCATCTTCCGCATCAGCCGGAGAAAAGTGCCTTGATACAGATTTCGGATGACTTCCGGATCATCTTCACGAAGACCGCGTGTCTCAAGCCTCGCCGCCAGTTCTTTGGGCACACCGAGCGGCACTTCTGTCCCCAAACAAGTCTTCACCCCCAGGCGCCGCGCATGTTCAAATACCGCTTTCTGAGAATCCCCATACCGATTGAACATCGCGGTCGCCGCATCGTCGTTCTTCGGCCATTCCAGGCAGTCAAGCAGGTAGTCCGGACCATAGTCGTCGTTCTCGAAAAGGAGGCCCGCTCCGGCGGCATACTGGCTGGCCGGAAAAGGCGTCACGGCCCAACCACGCCGCGTGGTCACCACACCGGCCTCGTAGCCGCTCTTCACGCCACCCTTTTCGTCAACATCTTCGGGCGGGCCTATCCATACGTTTGCCTCTGGCCCCGCGCTTAGGTTCCAACTTGGATAGGTGTGCAGGCCGATAAAGTTCATCCGCATCTTGGCCATCTGCGAAAGAACATTTCTGTAATCATGGGTGTTCCACCAGTCGGGGCCGACGGAGAAATCATGAAAGGGCTGCAATCCTCGCAAACTGAAACGGGGCTTGCCAATCTCGTCCATGCCGGGAATGGCGCTCAAGGATGTGTCCGGTAAGATGTCATCATCCGGGCCAAACCGAACCCCCAATTTCTCCGCAAACCGGTATGCACCATAGAGCGTACCGATCTCGTCTCCGCCCACGACCCACCAGACACCATTTCCGTCCACCGTTTCGCTTTTGAGCCTGAACTGCTGAGGCTCCAGTTCTTGGCCAAGGCCCTCGCACAGCGCCCGATTCTTACAGATCACGACGATACGGCTACCACCGGATAGGTCCTCACCAACCTCAAGCAACCTGCCAGTACGCAGATAAACGTACCGTCGCACTTCGTTGGCCGCCAGCCGTTCTTGCGCTGAAGCATCCTTGCTGATGGCAATCGATTCCGGCTCCGCGCAAGACCCTTTGCCGTTGCCAAGCGCCGGCAAAAACACGACAATCAAACAGCAGGTGTACCGCCAAAATCCTCGCGTTTTCATGTTTACAGTACCTCCTGAAGCTGCGCCATGGGCCAGTATCGCGGGAGTATTTTCCGCCGTTGCCTGGATCTTGAAGTGTCCATTTGTCGTTTAAGGTATCGCAGTTGGCCGCCTCCATGTAAATGGGGTCGCTGTTGATGGGGCCTTGATGTTTCTCAAGTATACTCCAATCCACTGTGGCAACGTGTGTATAATACCGGACTCCACATCGTGGTTGAAGACGCTGGCGTTCAGAAGTGGCGGGTATGTTTGATATGAAGAATCGAGAAGAGACATTGGAGAACGCGGTGCTTCGGGAGAAGCTTAGCAAAAGCTATATCATAGTGAATCCAGAGTGTCTCCTGGATGAAGTTGAATTTCCTACGACCTAAAAACCCAACAGGTAAAAAAAAGACCTGCGAAAACCTTCGCAAGTCCTTTATTTTCAATGGTAGCGGGGGTAGGATTCGAACCTACGACCTTTGGGTTATGAGGGCAACCGGTGTTTTTGCGCGTTAACCTGGAACCATCTTAAAAGTTTTTGCTTCTTTTTCAAAAAGAAGACCATCTTCTTAGGGGATAGCCAGGGGTATGGGGGCGGCAATGAGCACCCCATCAATAAAACAGAGTCATGGATCATAAGCCAGGTAGGGGATATAGCGACCAGGGCAACGAAATCAGGAAAGGCGGATTCATGGCGTCCGGATGTGGCGAGGTACGAGACCACATTCGGACGCCATGAATCCGCGTAAAGTGATTGGATGGCATGGTGATTGCTTCGCGCGCGCGGTTTATCTTGAATACTAGAAATAAAAGTCGGCGTAAATTTTTCGGCGTTTTGTCATCCTGGGAGGGGGTAAAGTTGCGATGGGCAAGAAATATTTTTGGCGTTGATTTTTAAAGCTGTCATGATTCAAATAATTTATGACAGAAATGACAGTAAACTAGGGTATTGACAGAAAGAAAGCAAAAGTGTACAGTAGTGTACATTGCACAACAAAAGGAGGAAAAAATAAATGACAGTTTCAAAAAAGATGGGACGAATAATTGTTTCGTTACCAAAATCGGAGATTAAGTATATAGACGGCTTGTGTAAACGGTTCGATATGACGCGGTCGGAGATGGTTCACGAGTGTCTTGAAAGGTCTTTAGGAGTTATCGAAACGCTTGGGGAGTTGACTCTAAAACGTGAGAATCTGAAAGCGTTAAGTGATGCTGTTTATAATGGTGTTTGGGAAGCTATAGTCCCATTTCTTGAAAAGAACGCTGATAACGCGCATAGGGTGAGTTTGAAATCATAAAAACCGAGAACGTGACCCCGCCCAGGCGGTCAACCATAGTCGGGGTCACGCACTCACAACTTGGAGACCAAGTGTATGAGCGACAATATTTTATCACATCCGGGGGGTAAGCAAAAACAAAAAGGTGGGCTATCCAGTATCACCCACCTTGATACTAGTCAAGGAGGGCCACGGGTAAAGGCCGGAGGAGAGGATACGGTAGTGATAGGCCTAGGCGTGGACTGGGGAGAGCAATATCCCACCTTGATAAACGTTTTGCAGACCGCGAAAGAACACGCCCAAAAACAAGGGCATGATATCGCGGTCAAGTTCGAGGGTCGGGAATGCCTGGTCAGTGGTCACGGAACAAAAAGCGGAAACGGTAAGGGCGTCTATTACTCATGGGTGCTGACGTTCGCGGGGTTCACCTTCACGGTTGCGAAACTATCGGAACCGTTCCAACAGACGCCTAATGTCATGGCCGATATCGGAGCAGTTGAACTCATGGAACAAAGCAACGTTTCCACGGTCCTGCAAAATATCAAAGACACTATCAGCGCGATGGGCGGGGCTGTGACCTGGGATAAACTCTCGCGGGTCGATGTCTGCGCGGATGTGTGCGGCGTTTCCATGGATGAATTCGTGAATCTCTTCGTGATGCGTCAATACATCACGCGGGGTCGAAAGTGGACTATCTACGGAGATGAACGGCGGAACACGGGCGTGAGTATCGGAGCCGGGGCCGTGCACTTGCGCGTATACGATAAGCTCTTTGAAGTCGTGCATGAAAAACCGGACTTCACCAAGTTTGAATTGCTGCAGCAACGTTGGGGCGGATGTCCTGATTACGTCTCGCGTGTGGAGTTCCAACTACGGCGCGATTTCCTCCGGGAACATGGCATTGATTCCATAGCGGATTATCTCGAAAAACGGTCCTCCGTGGTGAAATACCTGCTCACGGAGTGGTTCCGTTTCGTCGACGGAATCCCCGACCGGGAAAACAACAATCAAAGCCGGTTGAATGCACACCCTCTGTGGATTCGCGTTTCTGAGGTCTTCGCCTCCTGGATTGAAGATAAAGACGCGCCACCGTTGGCAAAAGTCCAGCGTCA
This sequence comes from Candidatus Hydrogenedentota bacterium, assembly GCA_029565395.1. Classification (GTDB taxonomy): domain Bacteria; phylum Hydrogenedentota; class Hydrogenedentia; order Hydrogenedentales; family CAILVY01; genus CAILVY01. The sequence continues at coordinate 42,879 of JAKQOG010000211.1, forward strand.
ATACAAAGACCCGGTGAAACTCGCTAAACAAGGCTTCGGGTGCCTCCTTGGTGCGATTGCGAACCTTAAGCAAGGCGCGTGTATCTCCGGGTCTCAATTCCTCAATTCATCCTCGGAAGTTATCGACTTCCTTCTTGATTCGATGGGCGAGCTTGATTTCCTCAAACGCTACGAAAGCAAAGCATCACGGGTGCGCGTGGTCTGCGCGTAAAGGATTCATGATGGCGAAAGCGCAGTCATGCGGATTCCCCGTACTGCCATCATGGGCGCACGTTGGAAATCGTCTCGCGGTCGTACCCGAACAAGAAGCGTTTCACACGAAAACGCGGATTGATTCTCTTGTCCGGGAGTACATCGCGCATATCTTCGCGTCAAAACGTTTCTCGGGTGCTCGCGTGGATGCATGGTACCTGCAGACTATGTTCGGAATGCGGCCGAAAACCGGGCCAAGGATTGACGCGGAATTCCTTGAAGAAATTACGGCGACAGCAGTTTCAAGGTTCCTTGATGCACTCATGCGGGAACGGAAGCTGTCCGGGAAAACCGTCAACCGGTTTCGTGAATTGTTGAATAGGCTTATCAACTGGGCCGCCAGGGAGCGCGGTATCATCATGCCTGGGCATGTGAATCCTGTGGCGTTTGTCAGGCCGTATAAAGAGCGCCGTACAGCCGTGCGGTATCTCACGCTCGACGATATCAAACGGCAATTCGATGCACTCGAAAATCATCCCGTTATCAAGGCCATGGCGGCGATGTTCATCTTTGCAGGCCTTCGGCGTTCTGAATTGCTGTGGTTGACCAGGGCCGATGTTGACTTGAAAGCTTCGCGTCATGGCGTGGTGCGAATCCGCGCGAAAAAGGTCTCTGGTCAATTTTGGGAAACCAAGACGGGGAAAGACCGTTCCGTTCCCGTAAACTCGGCGCTACGGTCATTTCTGGACGTTTATGAAGCGATTGCGGACCCGGACAGGGTCTGGTTTTTCCCATCATCCCGCGGGGGCCGTTGGGATCCGGATAATTTCGCGGAAAGGTTGCGTGAGATAAACCGGGCCGCGGGGCTCTCCTGGTCATGTCTCGATTTCCGGCATACCTTCGGTTCTCAACTTGCGATGAAAGGCGTGAGTCTCTACAAGATTTCGGAATTGATGGGCAATTCCCCGGAGGTATGCCGGCGTCATTATGCGGTGCTGTCGATGGAATGCCTTATCGATGAAGTTGAGTTTCCTTCCCTCCTTGAACCCAACAAGTAAAAAAAGACCTGCGAAAACCTTCGCAAGTCCTTTATTTTCAATGGTAGCGGGGGTAGGATTCGAACCTACGACCTTTGGGTTATGAGCCCAACGAGCTACCAGGCTGCTCCACCCCGCGACAGATCGTTTGTGTAAAATAGAATTGTATCAGACGAACCCGCAGAGCGTCAAATGATTTTGAGGTTTTTTTCATGAATGCGGTTTGGGGCTTGGTGAGGTGGGCGTTCGCTTGGGTTTCTCACCGGATAAAACACGCACGTTTGTTAACAAGCTGACGGGGCATCCCATGTTGCCCAGTTAACCTTCCCTGCATGCCCCTTCCACTATCCCGGAGAACGGCGAGGAGTGTTTCCAAATTTTCTTCCACGCCGCCCGGCGGTTTTTCCCGTATCTCAGGCAGGGCGGGGTTCACCTCTGCACGTTCGAGGGCTGCTCAGGATTCACGCCGTTGCGGCCTGCAAGGTGATGATTTTGGTTGACTGCAACAGCAGTCATTCTTCGTTGAGGATATGTACGCCCTGCGCTCTGAGGCACGCTGTCCATTCGGCGATGGCGGCGGATGAAGGGGTCTGTGCCTGGGCCCTGTCTTCAGTGCCAAGTCCCAACCGTTCCAGTTTTCCTTCTCCGAGCGTGTGATAGGGCATGAGTTCGACCCCCAAGAGTCCGGGGAGTTCATGGGCAAGGACGGCAATGGCATCGAAGTGGTCTTGGCGGTCGTTGTATCCGGGGATAATGGGACACCGTAGCGCGATAGAAGCGCCGCGGGCGGCCAGTTCGCGCAGATTGTCAAGAATGCGATCATTGGAAACGCCTGTATATTCCAGATGGCGTTGCGGATTGGTTTCTTTTAGATCGTATAGAAATTGATCGACATACGGGCGGAGCCGTTCGAGCCGCTCATAATCGGTATAGCCGCAGGTTTCGATGCACGTGTGCACCCCTTCCTGTTTGGCGGTGCGGAGCAAGGCCTCGGCAAACGCTATCTGATACGTGGGCTCTCCCCCAGAGAGGGTCATGCCTCCACCGGAGGTCTCGTAGAAGGGCCGATCCTTGAGGACCTCTTGAATTGCCTCGTCCACGGTGATGGTGCGCCCAACAAGTTCCAGGGCGCCGGAATAGCACTCCATGGTGCACGCCCCGCATCGGATGCATTTTTCGCGGTCCAGTACATGGCGGGGCCCCTCCATACGATGGGCATTCCTGGGGCACGTCTTGAAACAAAACCCGCACCCGGCGCATTTGTCCGGCAGGAAGGATAACAGGGGTTGAGATGAGATACCCTCCGGATTATGACACCAGCGGCAACGCAGGGGACAGCCTTTCATGAATATCGTGGTGCGAATTCCAGGCCCGTCATGGATGGAGAAGCGCTGGATGTCGAAAATGATACCTTTGTCCGGGACCTGCACGGGCATGATAATACTCCATGGTTTGATTCTTTGCAGAAGTAGTGTAGAGCAAATCGGACACAAAAACACATCTTATAACTCAGGCAATTGCGAAATAGCCCTTTTTCTTTAAAGATCGGCGGATACAAAGCAAATTACTTGTATTTCGCAGCCGAATCATTGCTTTTTCATTTGCCCAGAGGAGAAAAAGGCCTATTTCGCAAATGCCTCTAACTACAGAAAAACTTGCATAAGGCGATGGTTTTAGAGTAGCATTGCGCTTCCGTATCGCTGATCATGCGGTGCGGGAGCCTGTCGGGCGGTGTTCCACGGATTTCGGCGGGGCGTTAGACAACGATACAAGCGCTATGACAGGCACAAGAACGCAATGAAGTACCAGGCGAGCCTCAGAGGTTTGTCTTAGACCGCCGCAAAAAAACCTGTGGAACAAATCTAGCCATTATGTGGTTCGCCATTACTAGTTGGAGGGAGATAACAGTATGTCTCAACGTCGGTCTCATGTTTTATCACCACCGTCCCTTCGGAGGATTCTGCTCTGCGCCCTCGCACTCGCGATTTTACTTCCCGCGGGCCTAGCGAGCGCCAGTGAAGCGGAACTGAAGATTCCGGATCTGGGCCGGGTAAACTTTCTTGGGCTCAGCGGCCACAATCTGCTGCTGTTCGGCTTGTTGATTTGCGTGGGCGGAGCGGGATTCGGCCTGCTTCAGTTCATGCGTATCCGGAAGCTGCCGGTGCACCGTTCGATGCTGGAAATCTCGGAACTTATTTACGAGACGTGCAAGACCTATCTGATCACGCAAGGCAAGTTCCTGGCCATCTTATGGGCCTTCATTGCGGTGATTATCGTGGTGTACTTCGGGTTCCTTTTAAAGTTCCCGATCACGAAGGTCAGCACCATCGTCATCTTCAGTATTGTTGGTATTCTCGGCAGTTACGGCGTGGCGTGGTTCGGCATCCGGATCAACACGCTGGCGAACTCGCGGACGGCCTTCTCGAGCTTGGGCGGCAAGGCGTTCCCCTGCATGGCGATTCCCCTGCAGGCCGGAATGAGCATCGGCATGCTGCTAATCTCCGTGGAACTGGTCATCATGCTGTTCATCCTGCTGTTTGTGCCGGGTGACTGGGCAGGCCCCTGCTTCATCGGGTTTGCTATTGGTGAATCGTTGGGCGCTGCGGCGTTGCGTATCGCGGGCGGTATCTTCACCAAGATCGCCGACATCGGTTCCGACTTGATGAAGATCGTCTTCAAAATCAAGGAAGACGATGCGCGCAACCCCGGCGTGATTGCGGACTGCACGGGCGATAACGCGGGCGACTCGGTCGGCCCGACGGCGGACGGCTTTGAAACCTATGGTGTGACGGGCGTGGCCCTGATTACCTTTATTCTTCTTGCGGTGAAAGTGAAAGACGCGGCGGGCGCGGTCATTGCGGACGCCACGATGGATCTTCAAGTACAATTGCTGGTGTGGATCTTCGTGATGCGCATTGGCATGATTGTGACCAGCGCCCTGTCGTACTACCTGAACGGCAAATGGGCCAAGGCCAGTTTTGGCGAAGCCAAGAAGTTTAATTATGAAACCCCATTGACACGGCTGGTATGGCTGACCTCTGGCATCTCCATTGTAATGACCTACGTGCTGTCGTTCCTCCTGGTCCCGAATCTGAACGGGGACACCTCGCTGTGGTGGAAACTTTCGACGATTATCACGTGCGGCACAATTGCCGGCGCGTTGATTCCCGAATTGGTGAAGGTGTTCACCTCGACGAATTCCGGGCATGTGCGCGAAGTGCTGACGGCGTCGCGTGAAGGCGGTGCGAGCCTGAACATCCTCAGCGGTTTTGTCGCGGGGAATTTCAGTGCGTACTGGATGGGCATCTCGATTGTAACGCTGATGGGCATAGCGTATGGCGTGAGCGTGACGGGTTTGGACCCCATCATGACGGCTCCGGCCATCTTTGCGTTCGGCTTGGTGGCGTTCGGTTTCCTGGGCATGGGCCCGGTGACCATTGCGGTGGATTCGTACGGCCCCGTGACGGACAACGCCCAGTCGGTATACGAACTTTCGACGATTGAAAACATCAAGGGCGTCGACAAGGAAATCGAGAAAGATTTCGGTTTCAAGCCCGATTTCAATGAAGCGAAGGACTTCCTGGAAGAGAACGACGGCGCGGGCAATACGTTCAAAGCAACCGCCAAACCGGTGTTGATCGGCACGGCGGTCGTGGGCGCGACCACGCTTATCTTCTCAATTATCCAGTTGCTCTCGGCGAAATACGGCACGGAAGGCCCCTCGGGCATTTACGCCGGTTTGTCCATCATGAATCCAAAGTTCCTGCTCGGCCTGATCACGGGCGGCGCGGTGATTTACTGGTTCACGGGCGCCTCGACGCAAGCCGTGGTCACGGGCTCTTACCGTGCGGTGGAATTCATTAAGAAGAACATCAAACTTGAAGGCGGCGGCGATCGCGCATCGGTGTCGGACTCGAAGAAAGTCGTCGAAATCTGCACGCAATACGCGCAGAAGGGTATGTTCAATATCTTCCTGGCGGTCTTCTTCGCGACGCTGGCCTTTGCCTGCCTGAACCATTACTTCTTCATTGGCTACCTGATCTCCATCGCAATCTTCGGCTTGTACCAGGCCATTTTCATGGCGAATGCCGGTGGTGCATGGGACAATGCCAAGAAGCTGGTGGAAACTGAACTGAAGGCGAAGGGCACTGAACTACATGACGCGTCCGTGGTGGGCGACACCGTGGGCGATCCGTTCAAGGACACCTCTTCCGTGGCCATGAACCCGGTTATCAAGTTCACGACACTGTTCGGCCTGCTGGCGGTGGAACTGGCCATCGAACTTCCTGTCAGCGTAAGCATCATAGCAGCAGTGCTGTTTTTTGCTTCCTCTATGGTGTTCGTGTGGCGCTCGTTCTACAAGATGAGAATCCCCACCGACCTCAAATAATGCCTGATATTCAAACCGAGTATCTGAAGAAATAGCTGTCCGGGGTTCCGAGGCAATCGGAGCCCCGGAGTTGTTTTTAGGGCGGGGTGGGAAAAACAGATACTCCCGGCAGATTGGAGACAGCGCGTGTCGAAGCCGGCAAGATATAGTAGAGGGGAAGTCTTGAACAGTGAAGAGCGATCAGCTTTGAAAAATAGGGAGTGGATAGGGCCTATACGACCTATAAGACTTATTTTTCTTTGAGGCGGGAGGTGTGCCTTGCCACGGCGAAGTCACGCGCCACGCGTGACGAAGCCGGGTCCCAGTCCCCCCCGTTCACCCTGTCCATACCCTCCCCTCAGTCCTTTCCGTCATTTAGGTCCTTTTTGTCCTTTTCAAACCCCCTCCCCCCGTTTCCAAAATCTGGAAAAACAAGACTCCGGCATCTACTTTTTTATCCCATTTTTTCACCCCCAAAATTTTCCCAAAAAAATATTTCCCCACCCAAATTCCCCTTATTTCCCCGCAATTTCCTGCACCCATCCCACCTCCACCCCCATTTTTACAGCCCCATCCCCTACACCTCCCCCAAAACCCCATATTTTTCCCCTCTTCTAGCCTCAAGCCTCAAGCCTCTAGCCCCTCTTTTCATGAAACGCCCCGTGCTAAGTAATAGACGCGCGTTATTAAACACAAACTCGGAGAACACCACCATGAAACTGAACATCATCCCCCAAAAAGAAGACTGGCTCAGCGAGGATGAAAACACCCTCGGCTTGGAGTTCATAAAAACCTTCGCAAAACTGCGCCGCAAACTCCGCCTCGACGATTCCCCCTTCCTCGACTTCAAGATC
>JAKQOG010000240.1 GCA_029565395.1 Candidatus Hydrogenedentota bacterium
GTGCATCGTACTCCAACGCTGTCGCATCCGCGATGCCGATCCAGGTGGAACCCGCATCAGGACTAAACTCAATCCGGACCGTATCCGAGCTTTGCCATAACGAACCATTGGCAAACCAGTTGATGGGTTCGTAAGCATGCAGCACACTTGAACGGCCCACAGCGCCCAGGATCAACGAACGGGCCGATTCCGCGGACCTTGATGCTTCCACCTTGCCACCGTAAGCCCCCATGTTGATCCGATTGCCATTCGGCAATGTTTCCTCTGCTACCGAGTCGCTGGGATCGCCCATGTCAATGCATGGACTTGTTTCTGAATCAAGAACAAAGGCTTCCGCAACGGGATCCCATCGGCCTGCTGCGGATTTCATGTGGTAATCCCCTGCCGCAACGTCAGCAAACGAAGGATCTAGACTCAAACTGTTGGCATCCCAGCCCGCCGCCGATTGCCAGTCCATCAAAGTTGGCATCTCGAAAGTTGGCCCCTCGAAATCAGCGATCTTGCCGACGCGTGCTCCGTTCACTGCGAAGAAATCATTGTAGTCCGAATACGTGATCGTGCGAGTATCATTGGCACGTGCACAATAGCTGCCAAGGCCACTCGCTACTACAATGTTGTTTTTGATCACGGGACCGGTGTCAGCCAATATTTGAAGCCCTTTGCCGCCATCCGTCACAACGGTATTGTTCTTGACGAGACAGAGAAGCGAATCGTAATAGTAATACCAATACGCAGCAACGCTAATCCCAGTTCCTGACCCGGACTGTACAACGCAGTTATGTTTAATCTCCGAATGGTTCGAATCTCTAATACTTATACCATAGGAGCCACAACCGGAAATCTTGTTCTCTATGATTTGTCCATAGTCGCATGTCTCAAGTGAGATGCCGTAATACGCATTTCGGCAATCCATACCTTGAATGATTATGTATGGCGCTCCATTAGCGGAGAAGCAACTTGTGTAGAGTGTAGAAGCTGCACCACGGTCAATTATTGTCTTCCCTTTGACGCCCAGAAAGAGCACCGAGCCCAAAATCGACCCCGCATCGCCCGGTCCAATCACAATGTCCTCTGTGAGAGAATAGATTCCCGAATCGACGAAGACGATATCTCCCGGGCCGAGTGCATAGGTGTCGATGATGGTTTGAATGCTGTCTACTGGTGTTGATGCGGTTAATCCATCATTTTCCGGGTCGCCGATGTTCTGGCAGTAGACATCACCTGCTGTGGCCGTATCGTTGACATAATAGGCGCCGCCGGGTTGGATCGTGAAGTCCGCGTCGCTCATGTCAAACACCGCAACATCCTGATCACAGGTTACCTGAACCCGATAATTTGTCCCAGCAGACAATTCAGCAACGTTCCAAACAAATTCGTTCCGTTTGGCCAGAACGGCACCACCGTCACGGATTGCAGTCCAATTAGCGCCACTATCATTCGAATACCAGATCGTAACCGTATCGGTTGGTTGCCAGGTCTGTCCTTCTGGAAGCCAATAAATGGTCCTGGCGTTCCGCCAAACTTCTCCGCCATTGGGCGACACGAGGGTGAGGATACGGCCTATTGGGGTTTTGGAGGCATACGGCGTGCCGCCGTACACGCCCAGATTTATCCGTCCACCATTCGGCGCCGGTTCATCCGTGCAGGACGACTGCGGATCGCCCGCATCGATGCATGGGCTGTCCACTGCGTCCGTGACCCACGAATCCGTGGCCGGGTCCCAGCGGCCCGCCGTAGAACGCACATGGAAATCACCCACAGCCGGATCCGCAAACAATGGATCCAGACTGATACTGTGCATATCTTGTCCAGAGGCCAGTTGCCGGTCGAGCAGCGCCGGCCCCACTTCACTCACCGCCGCCCCGTTAGTGGCAAAGAAATCATTGTAATCACTTGCATCACCACCCGCGTATCTGATGCATTGAGCGTCGGTTCCGTCCGCATACACAATATTGCCACTCAGGACTCGTGCGCCGCCTATTGCATACACATCATTGCCGTAGAATGTGCAGTTCTCCACAGAGGTGTTTACACATGCACCTGCTAGGGCAATTCCGAAACGATTG
>JAKQOG010000241.1 GCA_029565395.1 Candidatus Hydrogenedentota bacterium
GTGCATCGTACTCCAACGCTGTCGCATCCGCGATGCCGATCCAGGTGGAACCCGCATCAGGACTAAACTCAATCCGGACCGTATCCGAGCTTTGCCATAACGAACCATTGGCAAACCAGTTGATGGGTTCGTAAGCATGCAACACACTTGAACGGCCCACAACGCCCAGGATCAATGAACGGGCCGATTCCACCGACTTTGATGCTTCCACCGTGCCGCCGTAAGCCCCCATATTGATCCGATTGCCATTCGGCAATGTTTCCTCGCCTACCAAATCATAAGGATCGCCCATGTCAATGCATGGGCTTGTTTCTGAATCAAGAACAAAGGCTTCCGCAACGGGATCCCATCGGCCTGCTGCGGATTTCAGGTGGTAATCTCCTGCCGCAACGTCCGCAAACAAAGGATCCAGACTCAGACTGTTGGCATCCCAGCCCGCCGCCGATTGCCAGTCCGCCAGGGTAATGCCGATGTACTGATAGATTTTTCCGACATTTGCCCCGTCGACCGCAAACAGATCGTTGTAATTTGATCGGTTAATGGCTCTTACATCTCGTGCGCAAAGGCAGAAACGACCCTCTCCGCTCGTTACGATAATATTATTCTCGATAGTGAGACCACCTGTTGTCCAGATTTCAATGCCATTCGCATTCTTTGCCATGATCGTGTTATTCGAAACTATACATGGTTCAGATACAGTGATTCCCTCTCCTGCATACCAGTTAATAACTACAGCCTTGTCTCCATACACCTGGCTTATAACATTGTGATCTATTATTGAATTGAAGCTTATGTACGCACAAATTCCAAGCTCATTGCACAGACTAATGGAATTGTTTTTTACCTCACTATACCGGGCATAATCAAGCATAATACCCATCTTACCGCAGACTTTGACCACGTTGTCGGCGAGTTTGCAGTAATCTGCATCCGTAATTTGGATCCCTGTATACGAATTTGTGGCCACAATTCCCTCCATCGATATGTAATCCGCGTTATTAATGAGAAAACAGGTTGTTCCTGTCGTATTTGCTGCCCCACGATCAAAGACTGTTTTTCCTTTGACACCCAGGAAACGTACCAGATCCGTGCTCGAACCCGCATCCGCCGAACCCACCACAATGTCGGCACTAAGGGCATACGTTCCCGCATCGATGTATACGATGTCGCCCGGTTCAAGGTCGTAGTCATCGAGTATGGCTTGGACACTATCCTTGGGTGTTGCGCGGGTCATGCCATCATGGGTTGCATCCCCAATCGCTGTACAATAGTGATCACCCTCTTGGTACGCATCGTTTACATAGAACCGCCCGCCAATAGAGAACGGTACAAGACTTGTAGCCTGAAATGCTGAATTCTGATCGCATTGCACCCGAATCATATATTGGTTTCCATGTGTCAATCCAGTGACATCCCATACAAACTCGGTTTGGCCTTCCGGCAAACCGGCCGCCCCGGCAACGAGATACCAGTCCACACCACTGTTCGGCGAATAAAACAAGGATACCGTATCGCTGGCATTCCACAAGGTGTTGTTGATACCCCAACGTATAACTGCTGACTCTGTATAGCGTTCGCCTCCATTGGGTTCTCTCAAACTCAGCATGCGCGGCGATTTGGAAGCCTGTGTAATGCCGCCATAGGCCCCCTGGTTAATACGCAGGCCATTGGGTTCGGGTTCATCTCCCACCGCATCCGCCGGATTGCCCGCATCGATGCATGGGCTGTCCGAAACATCCGCCGTCCATGCGCCCCCATGCCAGCTCCCTACCGTGCTCTGCACATGATAATCACCATTCGCCGAATCCACAAACAATGGATCGGCAGAAATGCTATGCAGGTCTTTTCCCGAGGCTGTTCTCCACGAATCCAGCGTTACGTGATCACCATAATAATACCCCACCTTCCCGGCGCCCACTATACAAAAATCATTATAATCCGATACCTGTAAATATTTAGGGGCCTGCATGAATATCCCATAGGCAGATGCGCCATCAATAATAAAAATACAGTTTCTGATAGTCAGTGCGGATACAATCCAGGCATAAATACCATATTGACTCCCAACAAATGTACAGTTCATCACCTCACACGCATTTGGAGATCCCGATGGGCAAATCCCGGACCGTGTATTCTGAACAAACAGGCAATTCATCACCCTAGCTCCGTTGCTAGAGCTATACAGGTCGAGGCCATCTTCGGTGTTGTGGTCAAAAACCAACCATGTGAAAATATTGTTTTGACCCGTTACAAAAATCCCATTGAAGCCCCCCGAACAGGTCAGGTTTTTTACCACCACGTACGACGCTTGCAAAGCGATAACATTCGTATTGCCCGTACCGTTTCGATGAAGATAGGTGCCACGCGGCGACCCTTGAAAGGTTACTGGAGTTTCTGCATCGCCGCTATCTGCGCCTTCCACCACAATGTCGCTGTCCGAACTATATATCCCTGTATCTATATTGACGGTATCACCGGGTTCCAGATCATAGGTTTTCAGAACGGCTTGAACCGACGCCTTCGGCGTCATCGATGTCAGTCCGTCATTCGCATCATTCCCTGCCGCTGTGCAGTACACATCCACCACCGGGTCGTATTCATCATTCACGTAAAAGTTTAGACTGCCGTTGTGAATCCTGAAGTTTGACCGGCTCATATCTTGCACACCAGAATCCTGGTTGCAGGTAATGCGGATCCTGTACAAAGGCCCAGATATCACCGCCGTCGTATCCCAGGCAAGACTGCCCAACGCATACGGCACAACGTCACCTTCTGGCACAGTCCCGGCCCAAGTGACGCCACCATCTTCCGAATATTCGACATTTAATGTATCCGGCGCCTGCCAGCCACTTCCTGTTACGTTCCAGCGGATATTCTGTGTGCCGTTCCACATCTCTCCTCCAACCGGCGCGACCAGTGCAAGATTTCGGCTTGTTGATGTTTTGGCTGCCTGTAAAGTGCCGCCATAGGCCCCCTGGTTAATACGCAAGCCATTGGATTCGGGCTCATCGCCCACCGCGTCCGCTGGATCACCCGCATCTATGCACGGACTGTCCGCTCCGTCCGCCATCCATACCCCCCCATGCCAGCTCCCCGCGGTGCTCTGCACATGGTAGTCGCCATTGGCGGCGTCCACAAATAGTGGATCCGCTGCAAGACTGTTCATGTCCTGCCCCGTAGCCGTGCGCCACTCACCCAAAGTTGCCCTAGACACTCCCGCGGTGTATCCAATCGATGCGCCACCCGTCACATAATACGTGTTGTAATCGATCGTCCCGGCCACATCCGGCCCGATATAGACACAGGCCTTCCCTACCCCATCGGCGCATATGATA
>JAKQOG010000149.1 GCA_029565395.1 Candidatus Hydrogenedentota bacterium
TATATAGGCAAGTTCCTCCGCCCCTGCAAGCACGGTCCAACTCATACCGCTATCGCCCGAGAACTCGATTCTTACCATGTCCCCCGCGAGCCAGCCTTGCCCAGAGGTTGCCCAGCGAACCTTTTGCGTATTCCTCCAGACCTCGCCGCCATTGGGCGAAACGAGGGTGAGGTTACGGCCTATAGGCGTCTTGGAGGCATATGGCGTGCCGCCGTACACGCCCAGATTTATCCGTCCACCATTCGGCGCCGGTTCATCCGTGCAGGACGACTGCGGATCACCCGCATCGATGCATGGGCTGTCCACTGCGTCCGTGACCCACGAATCCGTGGCCGGGTCCCAGCGGCCCGCCGTAGATCGCACATGGAAATCACCCGCCGCCGGATCCGCAAACAAAGGATCAAAACTAATACTATGTCTGTCAAATCCTGTTTGGAGAATCCACTCTTGCATCGTCGTATAATAATTTTGTGAGTATTGATCCCCTATTCTTGCCATTGTTGCCCCATTTTCATAGCGAAAATTATTAAAATCACAGGCGCCGATTGAATATCCCGAATCAGATATGCATCGATTTCCCGAACCACTACATACAATAATATTATTTCTCAACAGAGTCTTTCCCGCTGCTGATGAACAACCGATCCCGGAACCCGCAAAGATAGTATTGTTTGCTATATCAAGATTGCCACCGGATGCCAAAGACATGCCGTAACTCGAACCATAGACCAGATTGTTTGTGATTGTGCCTGATCCATTTCCCACAAGCGAGAGGTACAAACCAGTATTCGTGTTCTCCTGAAAAATATTTTTCGCGGCCGTTGCGTTGTGGCTCGCACTGCCACTAAAAGAAAGACCTTTGTTAGCCCCCCTGAACAAGAAGCCTTGTATCCAAACGTAGTCGGCTTGTACATCCATACAAAGCGTCCCTGTTACAGGTGATTGTCGGTCAAGCACTGTACCTTTAGGCGACCCATGGAACCGAACCCACCCTGACGCCGATCCCCCATCCTCCGCCGCCACAATCACATTGGCTTCGAGATAATAAACACCAGTGTCCACATAAACCAAATCTCCCGGTTCGAGATCATAAGTATCAAGAATAGCCTTTATAGAATCCTTGGGCATGGCGGCGCTGAGACCGTCATGTGCCGGGTCGCCCGCTGCGGAACAATATATGTCATTCGCCGGATCGTAGGCATTATTGACATAGTATCGCTGCGCTGTGCCGATAGTGAAGGTGCCAGTCAACGCGGTAAATACTTCCGGGTTTTGGTTACACATCAAGCGGAGCGTGTAATTGGAACCAGGAGGCATCGCGTTAATATCCCAATCCCATGCCAGTGCTCGGTAAGATATCGTATTGCCTTCTGGACATGGTTGCCAGGTGGCACCCCCATCGGCGGAATACTCGACGGCCAAGGTATCGCCCGATTGCCAACCCGATCCCACCACGCGCCACGCTATGGGGCATATGCCCGCGTAGGTTTTTCCAGCCTCGGGTTGATTCATCGTCAATATTCGAAGAGCACCAGACTTGGATGCATAGGGAGTATTGCTATATGCACCAATGTTGATACGTTCACCATTAGGCGCAGGTTCCAAAGTGCAATCCATCCACGGGTCACCGGCATCAATCAGCGGACTATCCACAGCGTCTGTGGTCCATGCTCCCGCGCCGCCATTCGCGGCAGGATCCCAACGTCCCACCGTGGACTGAAGATGAAAATCTCCGTTCGCCGGATTGACGAACAACGGATCCGTCTGGAGGTTCGTATCATTAGGGGTGAAGCCAATACCTGCGCCCCCTGTGACAAAAAAGTTGTTATAGGTGGCCGTAGTAATGTACGAGTAGCTCCCGACGTTGACGCAGCTTGCGGCACCCGATACGGACAAGATAGAGTTGGATAAAGCAAAATAGGAATTGCTACCGGAAGAGTCAGATCTCAGGAAGACACAAATTTTCCCCGGTATTGCAGCTAAGCAGCATTGATAAAGCTCCAGGCTGCTGTGCGATATGTTAAGACCGTGACCGCCAAAGTCGTACACGCAGGATCCGGTTATTACAGCGCCATTGACTTCATGGAGGGATATGCCATCGCCTGAGGTGGTCGCTATGCGCACGTTATCGATGGTGAGTCCTTCTTTCCAGAAGTAGTCCCAACTCCCATCGAAGGAAATGCCGTTAGAGCCGCCTCGCAACCCCATTTTCTCCACTTGGATAAATCTGCTGCCATTATTCAGGTTGAAACAAGCCCCGCTCGTTCCCATGCGGTTGAAAATAGTGAGCGGTTCACCATTGACGCCCAAGTTCCCCACGAAACGTACCGGGTTTCCGTCTGTTCCACGATCAAGCTGGGTCAGTACAATATCTTCGGTCAAGTCATAGGTACCGCTGTCCACCCAAACAATATCTCCGGCCTTGAGCGTGTACCGCTCTACGATTGCCTGAACACTGCGTTTCGGGGCGGCCGGGTTCAAGCCGTCATTCGCATCATCGCCAGCGGCTGTGCAGTAACTGTCTGACTCAGGAGTATAATCGCCGTTCACATAGTAATTCGCTGCAACCGCTTCTCCGGCGGGGATGTAGACATAGAGGGTTCCCCCTGACGGACCCTGTAGCGGCATGACTACATCCGCAGACTGAATCGTCGATAGGCATTCGATCTCTGCGACAGTCATCGACGATGCGTCTTCGAAAAAGCTGTCATCAACGGAAATCCACCATCGACTTGTCCAGTCTGGGGGAAGATAAACAGAGGCATCCGTGATGTCATACCACATTTCAATGGTGAGGGATTCACGCTCCAGTCCTGTTACCATGACTTTCGACCATAATGGCGAATCTGCCGCTCCAACACCCACTGTGACGGTGACATTGTCGTAGTTCCAGCCCCAAAACGGATGGTATACCTTCCAGTGGACCATGCCGGTGGGTTGGTAACCGATCCGGTCGGCCATCGTGTAGAACTCAAAACCGAACGATGTGAGAAAGGATTGAGACAACCAGGCAAAACCATGGTTTCCCCAAGCGGTGCCCCAAGAGTTGATGATCATATAGCCCCCCTGCCCGCCGAAACGCGATTCGTCATATCCCACTATCGCTAGGGCATGATACCCAGCAAGGTACACGTCTTCCGGGGCCGGCACCTGGTACTCGTTGTCCGTTGATGTGAGGGTATCAAATCGGCCAGGAATAGAGACATTGGGACGATAGATGGGGAGTCCGACTCCGACAAGTTCGCCGTCCGCCAGCAAGGTCTTTACTGCCTCAAAAATATCGGATGTTTCACCATTCCCCAGATATTCATAGGACTGTGCCCGATAGGGAATCGCCATTTTGAAACACTCTGCCTTGGGATACAACATATACTCGCTGACATCGTACGGTTCACAGGCCACACTGGCACAGCCTTGGTCAATGAGAATCCCAAGATTGTCTTCAAACGTTGACCCACCCTCATTCCCGTATATATCTGGAATCCAAGTCTGGTTGTACAAAAACCGTGGACTAAACTGGTTTGCGGGGTCAGTAAGCGGCCACCCATGTTCCTTAGCCTCCTGGTAAGACTTCATGTAGTACCCCGTGGCCCAGGAAACACAGGAACTTTGTTCCCCTTGATCACCCACCGGCGGCAATCCGCTGCTATTATCCCAGGAACCAGGCAACCCTTCTTTAGCCTGCTTCCGGGCCGCAACCACTTTTCCCGCCGCTGACGGCATAGAGGGCGCTTCCGGGATCAAGCCCAGCGCATGGACCCCCGCTTGCCGCACTGCCTTGGCGTCTGCCGTCATTGCCTTTTGGGCGCTTATACTCGAACGCAGCGCGGAAGGCAGGAAATCAGCCTGGACGAGATCCGTGGCACGAATACGGCTCTGAACCGTTTTATCTCCGGGACAAACCAACGCTTCATCTTCCTGTACATCAGCGTCTATGCTTCCCGCTGATGTTCCCGGCACCGGGGGAACTCCGGCCTCTTGAGATGAGGCTATTGAAGAGGCGAATGTCATCAAGATGATCATCACCATACAGGGGAGCAACTTTCGATGTCTTGTCAACACCCCCACATAGAACGTCCCTGAAACACAGCCCCGCCATTCA
>JAKQOG010000008.1 GCA_029565395.1 Candidatus Hydrogenedentota bacterium
TGCAGGGGCGGAAGAAAACAAAAAATAGGGGATAGTTTCTCCATCTGTCTGCGTCCAGACTTGAGAATAATCCCATTCTGCTTCGGTAAAAGTGGTAGATTGCAGCATTTGATCTGTAGTAATCCCAATACCTCCATCCGATAGGGCTTGCTCCGATGTTTGGGTATCCCAGAATGAGGCATATACTTGGTCATTCTCTGCATAAGCAACTAGTCCTCCAAGATGTATGCTTCCTAAAACAGCACCCCTCGCGTAGCATTGTGTCACGGAACCGGAAGCATAGTTTGTTCCAACCAACCCTCCTAAAGTATCCCCCCCATATGTCCTCCCCGTGGCAAAGCATTGCATTACCGTACCTGTGTTCTGAGCTATCAATCCCCCAACGTAACAAGCCGAGATGTTTCCCGTTACCGCACCCGTTGCATAACATTGCTGAACATTGCCGCCGTTCCATCCCATCAATCCGCCGAGGTCGGAATGCCCGGAAACTGCACTTGTGGCATAGCATTGTTCTACATTGCCACTGTTCATACCTATTAACCCACCGGCACGAAAACTACCGAAAACTGTGCACGATGTAAAACAGCGTTCAATACTGCCATTGTTTTCACCCACCAACCCGCCTACATCAGAAGAGCCTACTATTGATCCGTTGACTAGTCCAAGGTTTTCTACACGGCCTTCCGAAGATACATAACTAAACAGACCGACGTCTATTTTGCCCCTCAAATCAATCATTAGGTTGTAGATAATGTGAGCCTGACCGTTGAAAGTACCGGTAAAGGGAAGCGTATCTTTACCTATCGGATTAAATCCCGCCCCGCCATTCCATCCTGCAGTCTCAGCGGCATCGACGTCCTGGGTGAGGATATAGCCGCCATCGAGGGGATAGGCGGGATCGTTACCTATTTTTTGGAGGTCTTCGATGGAAGTGATGGAGATGGGTGCGGCGAGGGCGGCGCCGGAAAACAACAGGAAAAGACAGGGAAGAAGAAAGGAACGGATTGCCGACTTCGGCGTTAGGATTGCGGAGCGGGAAAACAGGATTTGGGGTTTAGGGTGTAAGACTTGAATGAATGAGATGGGTATCGAAGAGGATAACCGCAAAGGATGAAAAGAAAAATCTGTTAAATGACCCCAACGCACGGTAAACATACCCCGTCTCCTAACTAGTTGTGCCTTACATTCAGTATGTCATATTAAAGCGGAAAACGCAATGGTTTTTGGAGGGAGGGCGCCCAATGCTGAACACGGAACAGGAGGTGCCGTGTTTTGAAGACGAAAAGGGCAAAAAGGCAAAAACATGAATCGTAGATTCCCACTGAAACCATGAAAATGGGTGGAGGGTACGGGGAATTTTCAGAGCAGGGGAAAATGAACAAGATGGACGAAATGAACAGGATGGACGGATAGGGACGGACGGCGCTATCACGAACTGCCGCCGACGGACGTGGACTATTCGATCTCGATGCCCTGCAAGATGGCGTCATTGTTGCCGGTGGCTTGGATCTGGAGGGTGATCATGCCGTTGCTGCCGGGGGTGACGTCTTCCGCGCGGATATCGGCGGCCATGTTGAGCTGTCCGGCGGCGGTGGCCGGATCCCAGTTCTCCCGAATGCGGCGTCCATTGATAGTGATATTCATGGGACGCTGCCCCAGCTCTTTCAGCCAAAGCTCCGCGAATTTGAGATGAACCCCATAGATGCCGGGCCGCACGGGGATTTGGTACAAGAGCGATGGTCCGTTGCGCGCGGTGTGATACAAGGCCTGATCGTACAGGGTAGGCGAGGCGTGGCTCACGGGAACTTCCGCGCGGAGGATCGTGCCGCCGTCAAAAAAGGCGTCCGTGCTCCAGACATGGCCGTTCCAATCGATGAATTCGGTTTCGGAACCCGCATCAATCCGCACGAGGGACTTCGCCTCAGGAAGCACTTCGATGGCCTGCACCATGGCCTGATAGGTTTTTTGTTTCGGCTCGAAGCCGCCCGTGAAACGGAGTTTCAGCTTGCCCTCGGCATTCGGCACAATATGCCGGAATACATGGTCATAGGCCTGTTGCGGACCGCGCGCGGCATGGCAGACATCGAAGTTTTGGAGCATCAGCCGATCATTGATTTCCACATTCATGGGACCTTCAAACGCCTGTTTATAGGCGGTCTCCGCCCATTTCAGCCGGACGCTATACAAGCCGGGCGTCACGGGGATTTCGTAGGTGAAATCATTGCCCAAACGGGAAAATTGGTACAGCGCCTGATCGTCCGTAGTGGGTTGTGCATTGTTTATGAAAACGGATGTGCTATACGGGACGCCCCCATTAAAATATTGATCACGCTCCCATGTATTGCCGGTGTGATCGGTGTAAGGCGCTTCCGCGCCGCACTGAATGCGCACCACACTGCCCTCCTCATTGGATTGCGGCAATTTATATTCTATTCTCGGCATCCAAGCGAGGAGGTCGTTCTCTGGTGATGTCCCCCGGTCGAGTACAAAACGAAGAATATTGCCCGCAGTGACATCGATTGAAAGATCATGCATAACGCCCAACAGATTATTAGGCGGCACTTCCGCCCAATCCGTCTCCGGCCAGATCTTTTGGGTTCCCGTAAGAATGTGAACGCGCAGAGGTTCGCCCATGGCTTGGTGATAGCATTCCTTCATGGCGCGGCCCAGAATCCGCACAACGCCATCGGCGGGCGCGGTCCATGCGCGCACGCACATGGTTTCCGTGGAAGTTTGTTGCCAGCCCCGGCCCACGCGCGCGCCACCGGGACCTTCCCAATACCCTTCCACGCCACCGGGTTGGTTCGGGGTTCCGCCGAAATCGCCCGCGGGATTCTTTGCGGGGGGAACCCAGGTCATGCCGGAGAAGGTTTGGCCGTCTGTGGTGGATTCTGCCTGCCATCCGTCGCGTCCGGCCTCCGAAAAGTGGCCACCCAATGCCGCATAAGCGTTTTGGGTTTCAGGGAGAGGCTGCACCGGAGTCCAATCACTGACATTGCCATCGCCGTCCACACTGCGCACCGCATAACGGCTTTTGGCGTTCCAACCGGCGCTATGATCAAAATAATACGCGCCTACGCTTGCCTTGCCGATGATCTGGTCGTCACGTTGCACCTCGTAATAGCTGATCCATTGATTATCAAAGGCCGAGGCCCAATATACGGCGATACCGCTATGTCCCAAATTCGTTTCAAACCGAATATGTGCATTTCCAGGCGCTTTTGGCGGCTCCGTATCGTTTCCGGAGCCGGGCCGGTTTGGGAGCCCAAGAAAAATCAACTCCGCCGAACTGTGATTGCTGAGGGCAATGCCATTTTCCATCAGATCGGCTCCGCTGCGCTCGGACGATTCTTTTTGCGAGAAAAGAGCAACGTTATAGCGGCGTTCCGGCAACAGGCCCTGTGGATATAGCACCGTGCCCTCCGGGGCGGGATGTTTCCCGATGATACACGACTTGTCATGTTGGTAATTTATCCGCTGGTCATAAAAATAGTCCGTATCGCCTTTCACGACAGGATGCATCATGTAGGACCAGCGCCCTGCCACGCCTTCCCGCCGCAGATAGCGGTAGATTTCCATTAGGCGGCGAAACGATTCCTGATCCGCTTCCGCTGCGTGGGCATACCATCCCGGCGCCATGGTCAGCATGGCGGGTGTCGTGGCGGGATTATACGCGCTGCCCGGTTGGAGAATGGCGTCCAGAATATCCAGCCATTTATCCGGAACCTCCAGGTAGGAGAAGTAATGATTAGTCTCCGGGCCGCGCCCTAAATCCGAGAGATAATTCACATCGGCGAATCGTTGTATCTCGAATTGATGCGCGTAGCGGCTACCGCCGTCGCAGGTATGAAAAGAACATCGCGGATTGGCCGTAAGGAAGTGTTCCAGTTGTACACGGATGGCGGCATCGTCCTTGTGGGTGAATTTGCCAAAGCCGTCGGTGCGCCATTGAAAATTGCCCCAGGAACCCACCTTAGTGTCCATCACGCCTTCGGGTGTTCGGCCCGCCATCCACACCAGCCAGTTCATGCCCATTTTATCAAGATATCGCAATGTTTCGCCATAATCCGGGCCTTCATTCGACGGTGAAAACACAACCGAATAGGAGTCGGGAATCGGCCAGCCCGGATACTTCGACCACCCGGCGTCGTCCCAGAGGGTTTCCATGCCCATGGTGCGCATCAGGTCAGCGCCCATATCGAGATTGGCCAGACGCGCGGCGAATTGTTCCTGAAGATTCCGGGAACAGAAAAACCAGGGTGTCACCCATTTGGTCCGGGCAAAGAAATCCTCGTTGGTGTAATCCCAGAGGTATTCATACTGCCAGTCGTAGAGACGGCGGCCCATGTCGTCCAGATTCTTCTGAAACACGCCGAAAGTAGCCATTGGCAGCAACAGCGTTTCTCCTGCCGCCAGCGTATATCCCGCAAAGGAAGGGATCGTTGCGGAGACCATCGCGCTGTCTTCTCCACAATCTACGCTCATGGTCCACGTACCTAGATAATCCAATGCGGCGAACAGACCATCCGCAGGTTCATTCGTTCGTTGCAGCGCCAGCCATGGCACATAGTTGTCGCTCTTTTCTCCCAGCAATGCGCGATGATAGCCTTCCTTCAATTCCGCATGGTCCAATACGCCCTGGTTCGGCCGGCTGGTTCCTCCATACATCCAGTAGTGCGTTAATGAAGCAAGATTTTCTTCTTTCATGCATAGCGCGAACGGTGCGGCAGTTTCTAACGTGATTGGCGCTTCCCCGGTATTCTTCATTTTTACCAACTGCCGCAGCACGGAAGTTCCCGGATATGCTTGGAGATAATAGGAGACCTGCAAGGCTTCCCGGGTCAACACAAGATCGAGTTGAACAACAGAACGTCCGCCTACGGTCACGTAATTCGCCGCGCAAGAACGCACTATCCACGGTTTGCTTTCACTAACGGAGGGGGAGGCTTCTTGGATTCGATATATATTGAGAGTTGCCGGTGTGTTGCCCTTTGTACACTTGGCCGTGCCGCGAAGGGTTACTGCACCATCCTTGGGCGCTTTCCATACCCGGAGAAGCTCATACGCGTTCATCAATTTAAACTGAACCCCGTCTACTCTGGAACATTCCCCCGGCGCGCGATATCCGGCGGGCACGCGCCGTTTGGGTTTGTCCGGCTCCGCAGGCGAAAGAATCTCATCCAGTAAATCCATATAGCCCGTTCCCATGGCGTGTGAGTAGAAATACCAGACCGGGCCTTGCGTTAATTCCGGGTCATCCGTGGATGAAAAGACGGAACCGTCTTCATACTCGACCGTGTTTATCCAATGCACCTCTGCGACGCCGGTGTCGGCAAAGGTGACCGCGCCAAATCCGATTAAGTCACCTTGTTTGACGGGAATAGGCAGTGCATCCGCCGTGAGATTGGCTGACCCCTCCGGGGCAAGGGATTTTGACCATACGGAACCAAAGGAATAGGTTCCGGCATTGGGCAGGGGCTCCAGGGCAAAAGGCGCGCCGTGTATCACATACTCATGGGCGGGTTGCATACATAAATTCTTAAAATGAGTCCATTGCAACTGACCGTTTTCAATCCCAAATTGCATCTGCACGGCGTCCGTTCCAATGCTCCAGTGTTGTTCATCCTCTTCTATCCGGGCATACGCATCGTCCACCCGGGCATTTGTTGTTGCACCACTCGTCATGGCCAGGGTGCTCATCATCAGCGGGAGAGCAATGCTCATGAGTTTTTTCATCGTACCGGTTTCCATTTCTTGTTTAATGTGCACCAGGGATACGGGAAACGCCGTGAAGTCAGCGGTTTCTTCTTCCATCACGGTTGTACGCCATACTAATGGCCGATCCTCCGGCGGATCAATATTGAAAAACGCACGTGTGCCAGCGCAAGCGGTATTTGCTGCATATTTCCTATCGCATCCGTTTGGGGAGATGGTGTAAAATGATTGAAACGACATGGATTGGAGGATAAACGATGTTTTTTTCGGGTATCAGCGATGAGGCCGGACAGGCGATCGAGACGCAAATAAAAGCCCATAAGGAATTAGGATGGACACATCTGGAGCTTCGCCTGGTGAATGGCACGAACCTGACGCAGGTTCCCGAAGACGTCTTCGATGAGGTGTACCGAAAGGTCACCGAGGCAGGGATGAACGTGTCGTGTTTCGGAAGCGCGATCGCGAACTGGGCGCGGCCCATCACCTGCGACCCGAACATTGATTTGGATGATCTGAGGGGCGCGATCCCGCGCATGAAAAAGTTCGGCACGCCGTTTATCCGGGTCATGAGTTATCCGAATGATCCCAAGAGCCCCATCCCTGAGCCCGAATGGCGCAAAGAGGCCATCCGCCGCATGAAGGAAATGGCGCGGATTGCCGAGGACGCCGGCATTATCCTTGCTCACGAGAATTGCAGCGGCTGGGGCGGCCTTTCGTCGGAAAACAGCAATATCTTGCTGGGGGAAGTCAACAGCCCCGCGCTGAAAGTCGTCTTTGACACCGGTAATCCCGTCACGTATCGTCAGGATGCCTGGGAGTATTATCAGGCCGTCTTCGACAGCATTGTGTATGTTCACATCAAGGACGCGAAAATTATCGATGGCAAGGAAGTGTATACGTATTGCGGCGAGGGCGATGGATACGTGAAAGAAATTGTCGCGGACTTACTGAAGAAAGGGTATGACGGCGGATTCTCGATAGAACCGCACTTGGCTGCGATCATTCACACCGGGCAGAAAGCCGACAACGAGGAAAACCTTTACCAGAGCTATGTGGAATACGGACGGCGTCTCAAGCGGATCGTGGAAGCGCTCAACGCCTAGTCTGTCATCCATTGAAAGATAATGGTAGTTTACCGGACTTTAAACTAGTCGGAGGGAGATACGCCATGAGTTGGAATAAAACACGTGAAGTAACCGCCGCTATCGTCGCGGTTATCCTTATCATTTTATTTGCCGCTGTGGGCGCCGCGCTCATGGGGTGGGACATTCCCGGGCTTAGTTTCATCGGCAAAGCCATGGGCATTTCCGGAAAATAGGCCGGATCCTATTAGCGTTTGCTCTACCTCTCTGGAGACGTAGTCTATCTTAATTCACACCTCAAAATACCATTATTGACGAAAAGCATTGACATTTCGACTTCAATTTGTATATATTAATGACATATTTAAAAGGTGTTTAATTTTATTTTTTGTAAATATTGACTATATAAAAGAGAATAATATATTCCATGCAGGCAGTGGCGACTATAGATTATAGTCAAAAGATGCGCATGAAAGCGCTGTTCGCCTTGCTTACCTCTTCAGCACGGGTAACCGTCCTCCGTGTCTTCCTGCTCGACCCGCTCCGGAGCTATTACCAACGCCAAATAGAGATGGCGACGGGTCTGCCGATTCGCGCGATACAGCGGGAACTGGAGCGGTTGAGTTCCGTGGGATTGATCTACCGGCGTGCAGAAGGCAACCGCACGTATTACCAGGTAGACATGAATTTTCCGCTTTTCCCGGAACTGCGCGGGATGATTTTAAAGGCCTCGGACGATGTGGATGCGTTACGCGGCACACTGGCGCTGGAAGATGCCGTGCAGTTGCTGTTTTTGGCGGATACGCGGGATCGTGTGCTGGCGGTGATCCGTTCGGGCCGGCGAGTGACGTTGCCCTCGAAAGGTCCGTTGGCCTTAGAAGTGATGTCAAACGAGGAGTTCCTTCGAGCGTTGGGAGAACGCAAGGAACAACTCGATCCGTTTTTAGTGCGTGGGTTGGATCTCTTGGGCCGCCGCGAGGACGTTCTTTGGCGTCATATTGAAGCGGCGGGCTATAACGTTCAGAAGGGAGAAGGTGTTCCATGAGAGATGCATCCGTGGAAATTTCTCGATTATGTGAATCCTGGTGGGGACGGTTGGCCGATTCAACAAAACTGGAGCAACACCGGTATGCGGAAGAATTGCTGCGTCTGATGGGTTGGGATCAGCCCATCCCGTTTTCGGCCAAGGGCGCCGCGGCGGCGATGTCGGCCGCTCCGTATCTGCTGCGCGCGGGCGGACAGACCGCCGTGGTGACGTTCTTTGTCATGCCGGGAACGCTGGAGCCGCCGGCGGCAGTCGTGGAACGGGGTCTGGATTTTTGCGGGGCGACCCGTGCACTTGTCCACGAAGCGCGGACGGTCAATGTGAATTATGTGTTGATCAGCGATTTATACCGTTCGTATTTATACGACGCACGGACAGACGAATTGTTGCTCTTCGCGGATGATCCCAAAACATTCAACCGCGAGTTTCTCCCCGTGCTGAAAAAGGCGAATGTGGAGCGTGGCTCCCTGGAGGAGATCCGGCGGCAGCCCCGCAGCATGGTGGCCCGGCAATTGCGCGAATGGTGCCAGCACTGGATTGACCACCTTGCCGTGCGCGGACGTATCCCGGAGGAAAAGGCCAGCCTTGCACTGGACCGCCTCATAGTGATCCGCTTTCTTTTCGATCATGACATCCTGCGGCGCACGAAATGGCGGCTGCAACAGCGATTTATGGAACTGGTGGACAAGGCGGCAGGCCCTTCCCCGGAAGGATGCGGGCGCGCTTTGGTGAATCTGTTCCACGACATGTGGTTCGACTGGCAAATTGATCTGTTTGAAGCCGCACCGGAACTGGATCAGGCCTTATTCAACGATACGATCACTGCGCCTTTGCTCCGCGAGTGCGCCCTGCTATCCGATGGAAAGTTTACCATCGCCACCATTCTGGAGAGTTTTAATTATGGCGACCCCGCGGAGAAAATGCGGGTTCGCATGGTGCCCGACGAAAACGAGGATCGTGAAGCCTATCTGCGCAAACAAACCTTGGATACCGTGGATAGCGCCCGCATCGAACTGGATCTGATGGAGGAAGGGTACCGTTCCATTTTCTACTGGCTGGACAAAGTAGTGGAATTGTATGAACGCCTTGACGTGGATTTTGATTCCAAGACCTATGTCCGGCAACCCGATGACCTCGATTTGTTCTCCTGGTCAGAATTAAATGCCAACCGCCCCGATGCGTGCGCGGATAAAATCGCCTATGCCTGCGAACGCGGTTTTGGCGTATACTACAACGACCCGCATCAGTACCGTGTCGCCCGGCTCCTGCTTACCCTCCACCTGATCAGTAAGTATGCGCAGACCCGCCAGGCGGTGGATACCTTGCCGCATTTGAAAACGGTATTGTTAAAGCGGCCCACGGTGTTGTCGACGGAGCGGGTCATGATTCCGAGGCGGCCCGAGGAAGCTATGGAAGAAATGGATATCTACCGGGAAATTTAAGGTCTCGGCGAACGTGTCACCCGGCAGGCACTGAGCGGGGGCATACCCCCGAATTCTCGGCACTCACATGAGAAGCGCGCCTGGTGCATCTGCTGCTCAAACTCCCGGAGACGGTCCCATCGGTAAAACACAACCCACACGCACGTTCCCGATTCCGCCAGGCGGCATGTCTCCACGCATAACTCCGGATATCCCTCAAACGTAACAATGCGATCTTCAGAAATGGGTTTGCTGTAACGTACACCGAGCGCATTAAATAGTTTTAAAACATGGACGGCAACGTGCGGATTGGGATCTGACGCGATAGCGCGTGCGGCGCTCTGGTAATCCGGGCGGAACGGACGCGGTAGTGCAAAACTCTGGTACAAATATACCGCGGCGAACAGCGCCATGACCATGTATCGGAGGCTTTTTGAAGGAAGACTGGAAACAGCGCCCGCCACCAGTATGTACAATCCCAGCGCGGCATACAATACATACCGGTCGAAGAAACAGGGCCGCCACAACAAGGCAATGAGATACAGCGCCAGTATGGGAACAAGCCACCAGCACAGTGCCAGGAGGCACGCCCCGCGCGTTGGCGCCGATGCTCTTCTTTTCCACGGGAGTACGAGCGCCACGGCCACGGCGGCCGCACACATCCCTGCCATCACCATGTCCAGAGAAATCCCCCATGGCATATAGGGCCGGGGATTAATATTGGAAAAGCGTCCTCCGGCAAACACGATCATCACGTTTGCCAAGGTGTGGAAAGTAGGGGCGGCGTCGCTGTAGGCTTGGCTGTGCGTTCCGAAATCATACTGCAGAAACTTCATCCAACCCGCGAACAGGATCAGGATCAGGCCATGCATCAAGCCCCACATGACAATGCGCCGGGGTGTTCGATAGTGCGCCGCCATCAAAAACACGCCCTGCGCGAGAAAGAACACCGGGGCGAACGCATGGGTCCACAGCATAAACGCATTGCAGATTCCATGCAGCACCCACCATCTGAATCCGCCCGATTCCAGCAAGCGGATCAGCGCATACATGGAAAGCAGTGCGAAAACCCCCATCAGCGCATAAAACCGCACCTCCTGGGAATAATATACGTTCACCAGCGATGTAGCGAGCAGAAAGGCGGCCAGGATGCCCGCCGTTGCGTTATACAACCGCCGCGCCACTAAAAAAATCAATACGATACTCATCAGTCCCAAGGTGACGGATAGCATCCGAATGGCCACGAGCGAGGTCCCAAACATGGCAAACCACCCGTATTCCAGCACGTAATACACCGGCGACACGATCAGCCGTGTATCCTCTTCGAACGCGCTGTGCAGAAAATCGGATAAACTCGTTGCCGGGAAATGCAGTAGAGTGAGGGCTTCATCGCACCACGCGGATTCCAGAGACAGCCCCTTGATGCGCAACCATGCTGCAAGTACCAGGCACGCCGCCATCCCGGAAAAGGGGAATATTTTTCTCCATCGGCTTCGCATGGTTGCATTGGGATTCATGATATGCATCCACCTATTCTGGGAGAACTTGTATGCCGGTATCAAACTGGACTGGAGGAAACGGTTTGCCCTCACTTACGGGCGGCCATAAAAGCATCCCATAGGTCTTGGCGGATATAGGCCAACAAAAATACGCCGGGCCGCAAGCCATGTATTTCTACCTGGTAATGAGCCTTAAGGAGTTTCGTCAGGGCATCTTCCAGGTGGGGGTCGGCAATGATAATCGGCGCGTCAGAAGGCTCCGGGATGCCGGGCCAATAGCCCACGCGATCGTATTGCCGGAGATACCAGGGGAGCGGCCAATAATCCGCATCAGGACGAATGACGCTGATGTACATACTTTTCCCATCTGGGTTAACCTTTGCGATGTCTTCGACGCGGTGAACCAGCCGCATCAGGGCGGTACTGGTATGTGCGTAGACATACGGGTTGCGCGGATCGGCGGGATACCGGAAATTACCCAGGCATGTCTGATCGGCCAATTGGGCTATGCCTCCCAGCAAGAGGATGAGCACAATCGTCCGCACCGGCCAAAACCGCGCTACGCGCACGAGCCACGCGGCCCCGATACCCGCCAGCAGAAACATGGGGAACAGCAGGTCCAATACGTTCCATGGGGTCTTATAGGGAACCAGGGAATAGGCCAGGATTATCAGCATGGCATAGAACAAGATGAACCGCTGAAAAGAAAGTGCCATGCGGGTGGCTGGGGTGTCGTCTGAGTTTTCCGAGACTTTTTTGTGAAAGAGGATCGGAATGGCGCCCACCAGGGCCAAACCCGGGATGATCGCTTCGCTCCATCTTGGCCCGGCGGTGCGGTAAGTGTACATCAGCAGAAGCAGATAGTAATACCAGGGCTTTTCATGGGTGGCGGTGCTGCCCGCCCCCTCCGCGCGATAGAAATAGTTGGCATAGGCAAGAACGGAATCAAAAGGACCGCGTGCATGTGTGAAAAACGATGAGAAAAGCACCACCGAGACAAGTATGGCGGCGAACACGGTGCAGAGTAAATGCCATGCAGGGATTTCTTCGGGAAAGAGTGGCTTTTTGTCCCATAGGTGTGCCATGAACCAGGCGAGTATACATGCCATGCCCATGCAGGCGATCAGGATGATACTGGTCTCTTTCGTCGCATGCATCATCCCCAGGCCTATCCCTATTACAATGGCCCAACCGGCCTTTCGCGTTGCGGCATAGCGCCAACCCGATAGCAGGACTACGGCGGTGAAGAAGACCAGGAGTGTTTCCTGGATGTAGTAGCGGCTGTAAAAAACCATGGCGTTTGATACCGCATACAACAACGCCGCCCATAAGACGGAGCCATTCCCCAGGGCGCTCCGTAACGGCCAAAACAATAGCAGCAACCCCAGCGCGAAGACGACCGGCACAATCCGGTAACTCCACTCGTTGGTGTCTTTGAATTGTTTCGCGCCGCTGAGCCAGAGGGATGGCAGCGTAAAATAATACAGAGTAGGGCCGTGATGCTCATAGGGATCGTAGTGGTAGATGCCTTTATCGAATAGCATGCCCGCTTTTACCGCTTGATTGGCCTCGTCTCCATGCATGGGGCGATCGGAAAGATGCGGCAGCCGGTACGCGGCGGCGATCACTGTCACACACAAGAAAAGGAGGACATATATTATTCTTGAAGATCCCACGTTATTTTTTCCAGGATGATTTGAGCGAGTTCACATCCATAACAACAATTTTAACCGGACCGCCCACGGTAAAAAATTCCAGGGATTTGTTTTTGGGTTCAGGAAGGAAACAGGACGACATCACCACTTTCCCATCGTTGGCGAAAACCTCAATGGATGCCCGGTCCACGAGCGCCCGCAGTTTAATGCGTCCGTCAACAGCTTCAACAGGAGCGGTTTTCCCAAGGCAGGTTAAGGTTTTATCCTTAACGGAATACTGAACACTCTCCCCATGGAGTTTCAGGCTAAATGCCTCCGCCCCGGCAAGTTCCACTTCCAGAGAAACATCCACCAACTCTTCCTTGACGCCTTTTAATATATTCTCGCCGGGATTGACGGTCACATCCGCCCAGGAGAGCTTTTTATCGTAGAGGGACGTGATTTCACGCACGGGCAAACGGCGTACGCGCAACCCTTCTGGAAATGTGCGAAGGGTCAGTTCACAGGGGAAATTCATTTGCTGGTTGAAGGGCATGCGGGGATATTGACCGCCGTTCATCCAGGCAATCTGTATCCTGCGTCCGTCTTCCTTGGGAATATCACTATACGATTGTGTGGCATAATATTGCGCGCCCCAATCCGCCTCCAGCTTTTCGGACTCCGGAGTAAACGTGACGCCGTCGAAGGTTCCAATCAAATAATTGCCATCGCCCCCCAGAAAGATCCATTTCGTGGAAGCTGGATTGCCGTCTATGGGCAATTCAAATAGATCGGGGCATTCGCTGGAGCCTGCCACAGTGATTTTGCTAAGCAGGGACCACTCCTTCAGGTTGGGGGAGCCGAAAAATCCGAACTCGTTTCCATCCAGATACAGTGCCATCACCCATTTCCCCGTGGGCGTGTGCCAGAACACTTTTGGGTCGCGATTCCCCCCCACGATATGCGCGAGCACCGGATTTTTATCATAGGTGGTCCAGGTGCGCCCGCGATCATTGCTGTAGGCGAGACACTGCGAAAACTTGGGTCCGCCTTCCACTTCGGGCACTGGAGCGCCGGTATACAAAGCGATCAACACTTTTTCCGCGCCCGTCTGAAGCCCCGACGTGTTGTTCCAATCCACCACGGCGCTCCCGGAAAAACAGGTGCCGTGTTCATCCGGCGCCAGTGCGATGGACAGTTCTTCCCAATGCACCAAGTCCTTGCTTACGGCATGGCCCCAATGCATATTGCCCCAATTGATGCCAAGGGGATTGTGCTGAAAGAAAAGGTGGTATTCACCCTGGTAATACACCAGGCCATTCGGGTCGTTGGTCCAGTTTTTCTTGGGGGAAAAGTGAAACTGCGGGCGATACATCTCATCATATAATTTGGTGGCCATGATTTGCTCCTGCTTCGATTGTTTGCTCTGTATGATTTGATCGACGTTGATATGCCCCCACCCTCCGGTGGCTTTGTCTACAATTTCCAGCCGGGCTTTTTTTCCTTTCCATTTCCGCACATCCCAACTGCGCCATGTCAACCGCTCCTCATTCCCCCCTGTTGCCGAATAGACCTTCTTGCCATCCACCAGCAAATTCATATAGACGGCATCGGGCAGATTTCCCCCGCCCATAAGAAAATTGATGTATTTCCGCTGGATCTTGAATTCAGGCGACGTCAATGTGCCTTGTGTGCCGTCGCCGTTGAGATAGCTATTCACCAATCCCCCGCCCTCGAAACCGGATACCGCCATCTGATTTGGCAGCGTGCCCTTTGCAGGGCCTTGTCCAAAGGCGTCGCCGGTTGCGGTCCATCCGCTATAGTCCGGCCCTTCGAAATCCGCTATGACGATATCCGGGGCCGCGCTGCACGCAATAGGCACAATCAGTAATACACTTACCCATGCTCTCATTTTCCGGTATCTCCTGTTTCAAGGGTTTTCACGCTCATTTCGAGAATTTCCACCTCGCCGCCGCAGGGCAGGATGCTTAATCCGCCCTTCCGGTATTCGTAGGCGCGGCAACTGAACGGGTAGGCGTCATTGATAAAGCACTCGATAATCGATCCCTGCGCAAATGCCGTGATGTTCACCGGCTGCGAGGCATCTAACCGCACTTTCCTTGGGTAACTGAATGTTTTCCCGGCAATTTCCACCTCTTGTTTTTTAGGCCGCAGAATCAGCCGGTATCCGGAATCTGGCGCTTTCTGCTCCCGCATTGTAATGCATACTTCCTCTTCGGGATCTATTTTCAACCGGCAGTGCAGCAAGTAATTGTCCGGCATGGCAAATGCCTGAATGGTCTTTGTTGGAACCCCCGCCACCATTTTCTCCATCTTTGTAAATTGCCGCAATGCTTCCGGGACTGGCCGGAAATACAGCATGCCGCTGTGGCCGGGATATACTTCGCGCGGCACGCTCTGATCCCCGCCCCATTCAAAATTACCGCCATCGCGTTCCCCGCTTAAATCCCGGATCCAGCCGGTAATAATATGGCGTTGGCCATCAAACATTCGTTTCGCGGCATAGAGGATCGGCGTGTCGATGGTGGGGGATTCCGGGATGCGATACGGGCCGCGCAAATCACTGGCATACCGCATATCGGTTGTGCCCGCGCTGGGAGAATGGATCAAATACCATGTATCGCCAATCTTGAATACATCCGGGCATTCCGGCGTGCCCTCGCCCAACGGCGGGTCCAGAATCAATGGATCAAGCTGCTCCCATTGAATAAGATCGCCGGATTGCGCCACGCCCTGCACCGGCTTGCCGGTTTTCGCATCGCGCGCGCACAGAATCATCCAGAATTTTCCCGCCGCCTCATTCCAGAACACATAGGGATCTCGGAAATCGCTGTTTTGATAATGTATGCCATCCCCGAAGAATCCGTGTTCCGGATGTTTTGTCCAGGCAATCAGGTCGGAACTGGTGGCATGCATCACTTTCTCGCGCCCTTCCTTATTCGCCGGATTCCATCCTGTATAGAAAATGTGGAAGGTTCCATCATGCTCCGTGACTGAACCCGTGAACATGTGCAGGCCGTCGGGGCCGTCCGCGGCACCATCGGAGCGCAATGCGGCCGGCAATTCCTTCCAATACATGAGATCCGTAGACACTAAATGCTCCCAGGGCACCTTGCTAATCGCACGCAGATAGAAAATGTGGTATTCGCCATTCCAGAAGAAGGGGATCGTATCGGCGAGCCGGCCCTCAACCGGCCGGTAATGAATGGGGGAAAAATACGGTTCTGCATAGTTCTCATCCGGCATGATCTTCTCCTGCCGCATGATTTGCGCGAGTTCGTCATCGCTCAACACACAATTCCACACCGCGGCTTCCTCCATCTCACCCGTAAAGGGCCGCACAACCTTACCATGATCCATCTCGGCGCCAATCAACAACGGTTCGGAATTCTGAGTCAGGTTGCCGCCGTGCCAGGACCGTTTCACCATCACCTTGCCGTCACAAATCAGCTCTATCGCCTTGCCATCATACCGGCCTGCGAAATCATGCCAGGCTTTGGGATCAATTTGCTCGACGTTGAAATTGATCATCACAAATCCCTGGTCCGTGTGGATCTCGAAACCGATTTCCGTGCCGTGCGCCCCGCCCAACTCCGTTCCGAAAAGGTTAAAATTCAGGATATCATGCGTGCCGCGCTTGTTGAGCAGTGCATAGTTCCATGAGCCGCGCGGATCGCGGGCGCGCAGATACACCGTAATGCCCTGCCCTGGCACGTTCAGATCTTTTCCCGCATCGAAATAGGCGTCGGTCATGCGGGCCACGGTGGCCCCCGCTCTTGCTCCCCCGCCTTCCGCGGGCACGCCAAATTCAATTTTCCCGGTTGCCGCAAGTGGGGCCGCAGCACTCTTTCCGCCATCGCCAAGCGTCCAATGGGCAAGTGCTTTTTTCATCACCGCATCCCGAGTCTCCCCCATCACGCCGAATGAAATCAAAACTCCCGCCAGCCACAAGCCTCCCAATTTCCTCATACTGTTCTCCTTTATCGTTTGCGGCGAATCACGTCCATATACACCGCGCCTAAAATCACCAGCCCTTTTACCACATACTGCAATGAAAAATGCACACCCGCCTGGTTCAATCCCTTATCAAGAATTCCAATAATAACCGCTCCGATTAATGTGCCCGGCATCGCGCCGATACCCCCTGAAAAGCTTGTGCCGCCCACCACCACCGCTGCGATGGCGTTCAACTCAAATCCAATTCCGGAGGCGGGTTCTGCGGAATACAACTGCGCGGTGTTTATCAGCCCCGCAATCCCTGCCAGCACCGCGCAAATAATGTACACAATGATGGTGTTGCGCACCATGGGAATGCCGGACAGGCGCGCGGACTCAAAATTGCCGCCGATGCCGTAGAGATGCCGTCCGAATAAGGTGAAGTGCAGCAGAATCGAGGTTACGGCAAATACCAGCAGCATTATCAGCACCGGGATTGGCAGCCAGCCCATCACCCGCCCGTTTCCAAGAGACAGAAACAGGGTATTGGTCTCTGGTATGGCCATTGGGCGGCCTTCATTAAACCCCAAGGCCGCGCCACGGGCCACCAGCATGGTTGCCAGCGTAATGATAAAAGGGGGAATCTTGCTCTTTGCGGCGCAAAAACCGTTGAATGCCCCAAACAACGCCATCACGGACAATCCCGCCAGCACGGCCACCAACGTCCACCAACCGGACTGCGCCACAGGCAGGCTCACCGTAAGCACGTAGGCCGTGCAGGTTCCCACCAGAGCCAGCAACGCCCCCACCGACAAATCAATTCCACCAATGAGAATCACCAGCGTCATGCCGAAGGCGATAATCGCATTCACCGAGATTTGCTGGGTAAGATCCAGCAAATTCTCCGGGGCCAGCAAATTCGGCACCCACAATCGAAATAACAACAACAGCCCCACTACTGCGCCCAGCAATGGCAGCATTTGCTTTCCTAAACGCACGGTTCTCCTCTCCTGTCCGGTAAAACCGAAGGATAGCAAAAAAGACCGCTCATTTTCTCATTTAAAGAAGAAGAGGCATTTGCGAAATAGCCCTTTTTCTTTTCGGGTTGGTTGAAAAGGAGCCGTTTTTAGCGTGAAATGCTGGTAATTTGCCCTGTATACGGTGTGCTTATGAGAAAAAAGGCTATTTCGCAATTGCCTGTAAAAATATGCTGTAACATTCTTGTTTCATGGTATTATCTTAATAAGGGAAACTATAGACTCGCGGTGCGCGTGATACAAGGAGCGGTCCGATGAATACGATCAAGTTCCAACAGGTTATTTTATCCGGGATGCTGTTGCTGCTGGCGGTTTCGCTGTGCGGATGCCCGCCCAAGGACAAGCAGGGAAAACTGATCGGCTGGGTCAGTGATACGGAGGGAGCGGCGCTGCCCTTCGTCGAAGTGGCTGCGAACGGCGTTACCACCCACACGGATGGCGGCGGATTGTTTTCCTTTGACCCCATTACCACGAAGGAAAACATCCCTGTCTCCTTTGCGTTGACGGGCTATGCCTCCAACACGCAAGTGATCCAGGTTTCCCCCGGAACCACCGCCACGATGAGTGTTACGTTGAAACGGATGGATGCCGCCAAGGCATTGGCCAATGCGGCGAACGGAGGCGCCGTGGAAAATGAAGGAAACGCCATCACCTTGCCGCCTAATGCCCTGAAATCCGCCGATCAAAAGGCTATTACGGGCACGGTAGACATTCATATCACCGCGCTCAACATGGGGGATGAATTGGCATCATTTCCCGGCGGCGGCACGGGATCATTGGACCTTTATGCGGCCGCGAACTTCGAAATCACACAAAATGGCGAAACCTTGCAATTGACCGCCGATGCCACCGTGACGATTACGATAAAACTGCCTGCGGGAACGCCTTTGGAAGCGGGGGACACCGTGCCGCTGTGGCATTTTAACGTTGCCTCCGGAACCTGGGTCCAAGTGGGAACCGGAACGGTTGTTGAAGAAGGGGGTGCATTGTATGTAGAAGCCACCGTATCATACCTCGGCTGGTGGAGTGTGGCCATTACAATCCCCAATCCCCATGTGATCAAAGGACACGTTTACGATGCTAACGGCCAACCCGCCGCCCAGGCTCTGATTTTTGCCGTGGGACAGAATTATCATGCGGTAACCCTGGGGATCAGTGATAATGATGGCGCCTACTCCGTGTGGGTCAAACCCAATGCGCAGGTCCGCCTGGAACTCGTTCTGCCCGGCGCTTATTACATCTGCGCCTGGAAAAACGCCGCTTCGGGAAATCCCGGTGAAACCACATCGAACCAGGACCTGAGTGCATCGTTCACCTCCTGCATCCAGGGCAAGGTCACTGAAGAAAACGGAACTACCCCAATCGAGGATGTCCGTGTATATTCATCCACTGGTGGTTCGGATGTGACGGATGATGAAGGTTATTTCTGCATCCCCGCACCCAGTTCCACGTATGTCGCGGTCTACGTTTTGGGCCGTCCGGCTGTGGTAGCGCTCACACCGGAAACCGCTGATTGCGCATCGGGGAATGGCGCGGTGGCGAATATCTCCGTCTACTATCCCGCGGATGGAGACCGACTCGGATTCGTTTTCGGCACCTTGCGCACCAGGGAAATTCCTTTCGTTGGATTAAGAAAGGATATGACCTCCATGGCGCTCTTCTATTCCGGATTTAAAGGCGATGCCTTTGATCCCTTTGACGCCGATGCTCCTTTGGATACCTGCAGGATTTATACCGCCTCCTATCAAACCGGCGGAACACAACCCGGCGCATGGACCGATGACACCGCGGTGAATACGCTGTTCGGCCTCAATTTCAACGTCAACGCGATGTTCAAGCTCCAGGACGGCGAAGCCCCCGCCTTCGATAAGATTGGCGCGCTGGACGCCGGGTCGCCCGGTTCCCTCACAAATTCCATTGTCACGGTGGCCATGAAACGCCCCCTCGATTATTACTTTGATTTTTCGGGCACTGGTTCCCTTCAAGATCTTGGGTATAACGCCCTCGAAGCCTGGATGGGCGGCTTCTTTTTCGAGGAAGGGTTTGTCGCCTCCGGCTTCGATAACGGCGACACCGTCACGTATTCCTGGCCTGGCGGTCTTGATATCGGTGCATTTACAGCCTCCGGCATACTCCCCGGCAGGCTCACGCTGACCGCCCCCGCATCACTGGCCACTATTTTCGACGAGGACACGCTGCAGAATGGCCTGACGATCACCTGGGATACCGAAGGGCAAGGCGCCTATCTCACGCTTATGCTCGAAACCCTGGTCATCGAAACGACAACCACGCCTGTGCGCGTTGGCGCGATCGTGTGTAAAGCGGTGGATGACGGTTCCTATACGATCCCCCCGGAGGTGCTGGCGCAATTGCCCCGGTCATCTGTGTTAATCACAGTGCAAGTCAATTACCTCTTCGCCAAGCGTCAGGCCATCTCCACCGCCGACGCACCACTGACCCGCGGCAACGGCTCTGGCTATATCGTGCTCAACCTCGCCACCGAACCGGTTATGAAGTGGTCGCTCGACGCACAACTCCACATCCCCAAAGAAAACTGATCTGCACAACTAAAAAAGAGACTGACCCCGCAAGAGCAACTCATGGGATAAACACGGATTGCAGCAAGGGTGTGAGTTTAGGGGCAAGATGTAGTGTCCCTGTTTTTGTATTTTGATTGGATTTAGCCAAGGCAGAAGCCGTCTTCGCTTCCTTCGCAGGGATGGTAGGCGCCGGCGTTGTAGAATTGGATGACGCGGAGGAGTTCGGAGAGGCTTAAGGTCCAGTCTTGCGGGTTGTAATCGGTGTCGTAGGGATCGCACGTCGTATCGCCGGGATAGGGGGCGTAGCCATCTTCACTGGCGGCATCGCAATGGATTGCATCGGCGTTGTAGAACTGGATAACGCGGAGGAGTTCGGAGAGGCTGATTTGGCCGTTGTGGTCCTGGTCTGCGGTGTAGCTGCCCGTTTCTCCTTCGGCGGCACCGCCTTCGGGTTCTCCTTCTCCGGAGCCTTCTCCCTCTCCTTCGTCTTCTCCCCCCAAGGGCTGCATGGGGAGTTCGAGGTTGAGCATTTGTCCGTTTATAAGCGTGGCGTTTACGGAATACTCTTCATACCCCGGCGCGGTGGCCGAGATGGTGCAGGGACCGCCGGGCACGGAGGGGAAGGCATAAACGCCACTGTAATTCTGGCTGACGGTGAGGCCGGAGGGGGAGAGAGAAATAGAGGCGTTCGTAATCACGGGATGACCGCTGGCCCCGGCGTCAATTACTTTGCAAAACAGCGAGGCGGTAAGGGGGGAATTGGTATTATCGAAGGTGACGATGTGCACCGGATTCTCCGTGGGGCTTGCGCCGTAGGGATCCACGGGAATGACGCGCCAGAAGTAGGTCCATCCATCCACCAGGCCTTCCACTTGAGAAAAGGTTTCGGCGATGGCGTCTTTTATGATGAGGTCTTCTGTGAAGCCGGCGTCGGTGGCCAGTTCGATGCGGTAGGTGACGCTATCGCCATCCGGATCGGAACTGGGGGACCAATGGAACGCCGTTGCGGTGTTTGTGGTGACGCCATTCTCTGGAAACAGCAGCGTCACGGGGGCGGGTGGATTGTTCTGTCCTTCTTCTTTCGAAACATAGATGTTGGTGACCAGGTACGCGCTGACTTGGCCGGTATTCCCATCCTTCAAGAAATAATAGACCCGGTAGGTGCCGGGAATTGTGAAGCCAGGGAAAGAGGGTGTGGCTTCGAGGGCGGCCTGGTCCCAGGAGAAGCGGTATTTGTCTTCGCCGATGATCTCGGAGCCGGAGGGGAGGATTGGCCCGGCCATGACGGCGGCGAGTTGGTAGGCTTCATAGCCCGGCGCGGCAGGTTCGTCGGAATACGTGGGTGTTTTGATTTCGATCCATGCCTTATCCGTTTCCTCCACTGCGCGGCCCGTGGTTTCGGCGATCAGGCTGCCTATCTGCCCGCCCACAGAGAGGAATAATGGCGGCGAAACGGTAAACCAGCTTATGGAATTGCCGGCATTCGAACCTGAACCCAGGTCGAGGTATTGAGCAATGTATCCATCCTCGCCAGAACCCGCGGACAATGGACTGGTGGAGCCGATACCGTCCGCATTGTCTTCCAGCAGTGGATGCTGGGCGGGTTCTCCTCCGGACGCAGGCGCCGTGTAATCGAAGGTTGATTCACTGGCGGCTTCAAACGCCTGGGCCAGTGTCTGCCCCGCACCGGCGTTTCGCATGAATTCCATCAAGAAGAATTCCCCGTCGCGGACGGCGGATTCGTCCTCCGGGGTGGTGTCCACGCCCCGGAAGGAGACTTCCTCCCCGGTGCAACTGGTGATGATCACCCGATTCTCTCCGGTCAGTGCGGGGATGAAGCTGCCGGAATGACATGCGCCATAGAGCACCACGATTTCCTGGTCACTGGCGGAAACCTCTTTTCCGGAAAGGCTGATTTGGAGCAGGTTGAGGGAATCGCCGAGTTCCGCCGCCGAGAGGTATTCCTGTTCAGGGGTGCCGCCGATGTCCAAATGAAATTTATTCACACTTCCATGGCCTGCCATGATGATGTACAAGGGCGCGGGGGATGCCAGCATGGCATTTTTCGCCCAGGTCTCGATGGCGTATTGGAAATTTTCCTTGGTCGCGGCGGCGTCGGCGATGCCACGATCTTCTTCGCCGGGCAAGTACTCCCGGAGGTAGTAGATGTCTTCGGGATCAAAATTGCGGGCAATGAGCGTGTCATAGGCGTACTCCGTGGTTATGGCGTGCGCGGCATGGCCTTCCGCGGCTTCATCGAGGCGGCCCAGCACAAGGATGGCGTAGCCTGATCCTTCCTTGATGGTGAGACACGATGTCAGGGCATCGAAATCGGGGGTGGCCGTTAGTTTGAAATTATCGTCGCCTGGGAATTCCGCTTTGAATTTCCAGCGCCCGGTCTGGTCAAACAAGATTCCCGCCGTGGTAAAGGCCTCTTTATCGAAGATGGCGGCGCCTTCTTCCGAGGTGGTGGCTTCGAGGGGATTCTGGAGGGTCTGGTTTTGCGGATCGGCAACAGAAAGGCGGATGGTGCGGCCTGAAAGCAGCGTAAGGAGTTCCGGAGGAAACCCGGCAGCCTCCAAGCTTGCGGTTATCTGGAAATCCTCTGCGCCGGCGAGATTCAGCAGTGCCGAGGTGTGCGATAAGGACAGGGACAGCGCGGGCTGGGCTTTCTGCACCTCAAAGGGCACGGGGTCGCTCTGTGCCTCCGCATATTGGCTGTCGCCCGGCCACATGGCCCGGATGCGCCACGGGGACCGCCCTTCGGAGGCTTCCCTCGGATAGAACATCCGGCTGAAATTCCTTGTACCGGTGGCCACGGCGGTGGGGAAGTTTGGATCTAAAACGTCTGACGGGGAGGCGGAGAGGAAAGAGACAATCGTGCCCGAGCCGTCGGAGGCGCTGATTATGCCCGATACCGTAGCGGGATCTCCCAAGGTCAGGGAAAGCGGCTGCACCGAACAGGTAATGGTGGACATGCCCAGGATAGTGACCGTGTCCTGGGCGGGCGGGCTGACTTCACATCCATCGGATGCGAGGACCATACACCGCCAGGTCTCGCCGGGGATGGTCAGGGTGGGATTCAACAGATCAGAAAGCGCTGGCGTGACATTCACACGCACCGGCGTGGTGGTATCCGGCAGTTTATACCAGGAATAAATATAGGTGACGGGATCTTCATCCGGGTCGACGGCAGGGACGATCACGG
This sequence comes from Candidatus Hydrogenedentota bacterium, assembly GCA_029565395.1. Lineage (GTDB taxonomy): Bacteria > Hydrogenedentota > Hydrogenedentia > Hydrogenedentales > CAILVY01 > CAILVY01. The sequence goes on from JAKQOG010000008.1 coordinate 23,139, forward strand.
TGCAGGTCAAGGGGGCGGTATCCGGCGCGGAGTCTGGTGTGACGTCAATTTCCGGTGTGGAAGGACCTTGATTGATGCGCGCCGTAGTGGAAGTGGCGGGCGTGCCTGGCCCTTCCTGGTCAAAGGGGGTGACCAGGCAATACCACTGATCCCCCGGATGGGTATCGTTGTCATTGATTTGGCTGAAGATGGCAGGCGTTGGAGCACCATCCCGGAACAGTGCGAAATCGGCGTCTCCAGACCGTTTTACATACCAGTCGAACTTGTACCGCAGGAAATCGGTCAATTCGTCGACATCCGGGTCTTCACTGGAAGCCGTAATCTGGCAGACCAGATCGGCAGCATCCGGCCGCACTAACGGGAGAGACAATACGGGCGCTTCGGGGGGGGCGTTTTGTATTTCCGGGGTGGAATCATAAAGGCCTGAATGGGAATAGTAGAGTCCATCCCAAGCATATACTGAACAGGTCCAAGTTTCGTGTTTTAACGTTTCCGAGGCAGCGAGAGTGTCTGTCAGGTCTGCTGTCAGTCCGTGGATGATCGTCCTGCTTCCGTTGGACCAGCGATACTCGTATTGAATCGTTTGCTGGGGTGGGATTGCCGGGGAAGTGCTTTGTTCACTTACAGTGCACACAATATTATCCGCGGTTGTTAAGGGTCCGGAAGATACTTCCACCCCGTCTGGATCTGTTGGCGGTAGGTAGGCGGAGGTGCGAAAGTCTGATGGACCAACAGTAGCCCATTGCGGTTGATACCAACGGCCGTGGGCGGGATTAGGTGGCAGGGCAAGGCCTGGTTTTAAGGACAATGGTGTTCCCGCATCAAATAAAGTCAACGGGGCATACTGCGTGCGCATCCGCCAATGAAATCCATTGGCTTCCCCTATCGCTGTTGCCTGTTCATCAAATTGATACCCAAGTAACCCGGAGTCATACCACTCCGAGACACCTGTTTCCTGCCCATTAAACGGCACACCGTAGGGTTTGATTTCCCATTCCAGACGAACTGCATGCGGGCCACCGGAGGAATGAGCAAACAAACTCAGGCGCACATCGCCACTTCCAAGATTTATGCCAGGGGTTACAATTGGTAATTCTTCTTTCATTAGTTGTGGCCTAACACACAGGCTATCTGTATTTCCACAGAAGAGAAATGCGGAACCCTCAAACCCCTGGCCATGATCGTATTGATATGCGCCGACTATTACATCTGCAAAATTGTCTCCATTTACATCTCCAGCACCAGATACACTTGATCCAAATTCTCCAGATGTTGAATCAGAAGAAAGTATGGAAGCACAGGTGGCAGGATCTTTTCCAACCAATCCAGAGGCAGAACCTAGAAACAAGAATACCGCTCCATATGAATCCGCACTAGTTTTGAAATCTGGTGCTCCAACAATGATGTCGGAATAACCATCTCCGTTTACATCGCCATCTCCAGATACATGGGATCCAAACATGGAACCTAGTTGGTTTGAAGTGACGACGGCTGAACAGGTTAAGGGATCTCTTCCTATTAAACCGTCAACTGAACCCAAAAACAGAAATGCTGCTCCACCAACAATATTTTGATAATCTGTGTACGCACTTGCACCAATAATTATATCTGCAAAACCATCCCCATTCACATCCCCTGCGTTAGCGACGCTTGAACCGAAATATGCACTTGCCTGGTTGGATTCCAGTACTGCTGCACAGGTGGCAGGGTTATGGCCTATTAAACCTGAATCCGAACCCAGGAACAGGAAGGCAGCACCCTCACTTTCCTGGCCATTATCGTACCATTCTGCACCAATAATCACATCAGCATATCCATCCCCATTAATATCACCTGCTCCGGATACATTGTTGCCAAAAAGTGATCTTACTTGATCGGATTCCAGTAAGGCCGCACAGGTGTCGGGGTTGGTTCCCACTAAACCTGTTGCGGATCCAAGAAACAAGAATGTAGCGCCCTCTTTTTCCTGTTCATGACTATAATTGTATGCGCCGATAATCACGTCAGTATATCCATCCCCATTCACATCCCCTGCACTGGCGACGCTAGAGCCGAAATATGCACTTGCTTGGTTGGATTCCATTACTGCTGCACAGGTTGAAGGATCTCTCCCTAATAAGCCTGATGGTGACCCTAAGAACAGGAAGGCCGCTCCCTCTCCTAGCTCCCCATTATTGTAACTGGATGACCCTATGATGACATCTGCATAATCATCACCGTTTACATCACCGGCACCGGAAACATCACTAGTAAAGCTTGTATTGCTTTTGTTAGATTCTATTATAGCCGCACATGAGGAAGGATCTCGCCCAACCAAACCTGTTGCCGAACCTAAGAACAAAAACGCGGCACCTTCATCTGATTGACCATTATCGTAATCCTCAGACCCAATGATTACATCGGCATAGCCATCACCATTTACATCGCCTACTCCGGATACACTATTAATACCTGAAAACTCTTGATTAGATTCCAGCAGGGCGGCACACGTACTTGGATCCTTGCCTTTCAATCCTGAAGCCGAGCCCAGGAATAGGAATGCAACCCCCTCACTTTGCTGGCCATTCTCGTATAATGATGCACTAACAATAACATCCGAATATCCATCCCCATTCACGTCTCCGGCGCTAGAGACAGAATTAAAAATAGCACTTTGCTGGTTGGACTCAAGGATCAGAGCACATGAATCTGGGTCATGTCCAATAATTCCTGATGCAGAACCTAGGAATAAGAATGCCACCCCCTCATTCATCGTGTTTCCATTGTTGTAATAATTGGCAGCCACGGAAATATCCGCATAGCCATCCCCGTTGACATCCCCGGCATCAGATATGTGCAATCCAAACCTGGCGGAACTTTGGTTAGAGTGTAATATAGTTGCACATGTGGAGGGATCTTGCCCTATCAAGCCCATGGCTGAACCCAAAAATAAAAAAACAGCTCCTTCATCTACCCCTCCGTTGTCGTATCCAGGTGCACCGATAATAACATCCGCATACCCATCCCCGTTTACATCCCCCGCTCCTGATACGTTGTTACCAAACCTAGGGGGAGAATCCCAACCACCACTTACGTAATTTTGGTTAGATTCCAGTAAGGCAGCACAAGAAGAGGGATCTCGGCCTACAATACCCTGTACTGAACCCATGAACAAGAACGCTGATCCCTCCCCCAATTCTCCATGGTCGTATCCCGATGTGCCGACAATAATATCCGCATAGCCATCCCCATTCACATCGCCCGCCTCAGAGACACTTTCACCAAAAGAAGCAACTGCTTGATTTGATTCAAGAATAGCCGAACAGGTGGACGGATCTCTACCAAGCAAGCCCGATGGAGAACCTAGGAAAACGAAAGCAGCTCCCTCATCTGTTTCTCCGTTATCATAATAATACGCGCCTACAATAACATCCGCATACCCATCCCCATTCACATCGTCTGCTTCAGAGATGCTGCAGCCAAAATATGAACTTTCCTGATTGGATTCTAATAAGACCGCACAGTCAGACGGATCTCTGCCTATCAATCCAGATGGTGATCCCAAGAATAGGAACGCTGCCCCCTCGTTTATCTCGCCATTATCATAATGATCCGCTCCGATAATAACGTCAGAGTAACCATCTCCGTTCACATCCCCTGCCCCAGATACGCTACAGCCAAATTCCGTGTCATCCTGATTAGATTCCAATATGGCAGCACACGTGCTGGGGTCTTTACCTACAAGCCCGGACGGGGAACCAAAAAATAGAAATGCGGCACCTTCGTCTATTTGGCCATTATCATACCAGTGTGCTCCAACAATGACGTCGTCATAACCATCGCCATTTACATCACCCGCACAAGCGACTGCGCCTAGTTGCCCATTTGTTTGGTTAGATTCAACGAGGGAATTAAAAGTTAGATTGAGGCCGCTGGAAGTTGGTAATAACCATTTGCTTTCGGATGCATACAACATGGACAGTGTAATGGGATAAACAACTTCGATGTTGCCAGTGTCCACCAGGAGATCCACTGCATGACCCGTATTGGATTTTTCGAAGTGTGCCGGGACATCTTTTCCATTGGCATCAGTGGCCTTGATCTGGGCGCATTGGAACATGGTATTGCCAGCGGATTTAAAGGAGATTCGTGTTGATGCGTTTTCTTTCTCATTAGCCTGTTCCCCAAGAATGGTCTCCACATTTTCTCCAGTCAGGTTCAACTGAATGAGGACTGGTCCATCGCCTTCCGGGGCTTCTTTGAGTGTGAATTTTTGTTCCAGGCCATTTTCTGTGTTTGTATAGGATTCCGTTAGGGTGCCATGGTCATATACGACCCGGTTGGAGGGGGAGTTTTTCTCTGCTTTGTCCAGGGTGGGTTCCACGGGGCTGATGGTCTGAAGCTGGTCTTCACGGCCCCATTCGGAGAGGCGAAGTTTGAGGTTCCATTCGGGGTGGGCGGATTCCCGCCCGGTTATTTGAACGCCGTCTTTACGGAAATAGGTGCGGAGATTCTGTGCACGGTTGGGCGCCTGGAGTCCGCCGGGTTCACCGTCAATCACACAACGATCCTGCCGGGTAATGTTGTATTCCGATTTTCGGATATTGTCCTGGATCGAACGGGACCAGTCGCTATCCGGCAAAGCATCCGCTTTAGCCGGAATATCCGAAGCCTTCCGTTTGACGGAGGCGGCCTGCATATTGGGTGTGGAAGGCTGCGGCATGTCCGGTGTAACCGGTGCTGGGTTCAAGTCCGGAAATGCTTGTGAAGCAGGGGTTGCCGATGCCAGCGTGCGTGTGGGGTGCGATAACGCCGGTATTTGGGTCATCCCCCATCCCATCAGAATAATAGCGGTTGTCAGGAACATTCCCAGTATTAGCCGTTGCATGGTTGTAGTGTTCACGACCCAAAACCCTCCACATCGTTTCATTTGCACTGTAATTCTATGAAAAATAGCGCATATTTTCCAGTAAGACTAAAATTTAACCTTATTCCATGCATTCGAGGCATAGGCGGCCGGAAAAACTTGAATATCATTCATGGCAGGGAGCGATGGCACAGTAATGCGCCCGCCACCACCATAATGCAACCCAGCCATGCAGCTTCCCCGATAGGTATACTCAAATATAGACTACTGATCAAGGTGGAGAGAATCGGAATAAAATACGACAACGTCACGACCAGGATGATGCGCCCGCGGCGTAAAGCCACATCCCATAAAATGTACCCCAGCATCGTTGGCGCCAGCCCAAGATAAAATAACTCTACTACTGATCGGATGCTCCACTGCGGAGAAGTGGGTGCAAAGGGAAGCAAGACAAACAATCCCGCCGCGGCTGCAAGGAAAAAGAATGGAGTGGCCCAGCCTTCGGTCTCATTGGTCCACAAGTGGCTCAAATTACTGTACAACGCCCACAAGATCGCCGCGGCCAGTGCCAACAGATGCGGCGCGGGATGGGTCCAAAAGCTCCTAAATGAAACCGTGCCGCCGCTCAGCGCAAGAACGATCCCCCCGAAGGCAAGGATTACTCCCAGCGCCAACAACGGCATCGAACCTCGCCGTCCAAGGATGGGCATTGCAAACGCCAGGGTTAGGCTTGGCCAGAGATAATTGATGATGGTGACCTCGATTAACTGTTGATGATCCGAAGCGAACCCGATGGCCGCCACAATCACCATCATCTCCGCCACAAAAATCCCTCCGCAGATGAACAAGTACCGCTTCGGCAACTGTATGGTTTTACGGAAGGCGCCCCGTTGTGATGCTAAATACACCATCGACGCCACCCCCGCAATTAACATGGACAATGCCCCTGCGGTAAACGTGCCCAACTGCTCCATCACACTGCGTGAAAAGGCAATATTGGTGCCCCAGAAAAGAATCGCCAGGATTCCCGCCGCCGTGCCGGCCCATGATCGCGTGAACACGTCCTTCATTTATGCTTGTGAGAGAGCCATGTTAAAACAGGAGCTGCTGCAGATCATCCACCTTTTCTTTTTTCGGCGGGGAAGTGATCGTGTCGGGATCCACCTCCAGTTTTTCCACACGCGGCTTGCGCCCCCGTTTGGCGGGCAAGGCCTTCGGCGGATCATTCTTGGACGCAGGATCCGGCGCCGCTGCAGGCATCTCGCCACGCGCCAGTGCCGCAATATCTTCCTGCAGCATCACCTCGGTCGTTCGCCACGCTTTCCCCATCTTGAACGCGCGCAACCGTTTTTCCCGGAACATTTCCCGGACGGTGATTTCTTTTACTTTCAACACTTCCGCGACATCCGTAACCGTCAAAATCTTATCCATACCAAGCTATCCCCACTCTCCCGCACGCGGTTGAGCACAAACAATCACAAAAAAGGTATTATACGAAACAAACCGCCGTCTAACAAGCTTCTTTTTTTTGACAGGCGCCCCCATGAAAAATAACAGCCCGCCTCGTACACAGGAGGCGGGCCATAGATAAATCTGCAACTTAATTAAAAGGCAACCACTTTACCCACTTCCATCAATTCCACCGGAACATTGTCCACCGCTAGCGGGGCTGCCGCCCTGGCTTCAGGGGTAATCTTTTCAACAAGCACCTTGACAACCGCCTTCCCATTAGTTGCCAAGCCTACCGCATGGCCTACAGCACCGGGCACTGCCATCAATTTGCCTTTGTTGTTTTCCTTGGCTTTAGAGGCTTTTACCGTATCGCTTGCCGCAGCAGCATTCGAAGCCGCCGTAGCCACTCCAACCATGCTGACGCCAAAATAGTTCAACACGTCCTGAATAGGATTAGCAATGGCCACTTTGGAGCTTCCCGCATACAACAACCCAATGGCACGTGGATTTGTCGCCACATTCTCCACCATCAAGGAACCGGAATCCCCCGCTTTCAGGAATTTACCAGGGGATATGAGAATCTGGCCATTTAATGTAGAAACATAATCCGTCCCTGCACATTCCGTCGAATAAAGAACCGATATGGTGGCATTCAGGCCCACTACTTTGCCTGTCGTAAGGCCAGAGGTGCGCCCGCTCTTTTTCACCGCCTGATTCAGCGCGGCCGCAAGGGGTGTTGCAGAAATCGTTCCAATCTCAAGAATCTTGCCCTGTGGATCTACCATGCCCGGGATAACTTGGGCAATGGCGGCATCCACTACACTGATTCCATCGGGAACAATCACTGCCCAATTCGACAGATTGGCCACATAGTCGGCTGGAATATTGCTGCATCCCACATCGATTAAACCCGGTTGATCCACCGGATCACCCGGCGTGGAAACAATGCCGTCGGTGTCGTCGATATCCCCGGCAAACACGTGGGTGTTACTCAGAATATACTGGACGCCGCTCGCATCTTTTACGAGAGAACCTAATGTGCCGCCACAGCAATACCCATTGGCAAGATCCAAGGCGATGCCGCCGGATACTCCCAATTGAATCGGACGATCCTGCCGCGCCGTATGACTCGGCGGGGTGGGCTTCGGCGGTTTCGGCGCCTTCGGCGCAGCCAAAGCATCAAGAGACACAAAGCTCAACAGAAACGCCCCTAAAACCAGTACCACACCAACTGCCATCAAACGAGATTTTGCATGCATGTTCTCCACACTCCTTCTCACCCAAAAATAATGGGCATTATTCTTCCTCATTGACTGTTCGCCCATTAGCCCCAAAGCAGCCGATACGCTTACTTCAGCCTCGACTTCATACACCCCAAACGTATATCCATATCATAACACTTTTTTGCCGGTTTTTCCATGACTATGTTGCATTTAAATATCGCATTTTAGTAATAGGAATCCTTACTAATTTCAACCCCCGCGCTTGCATATCCGCTTAACCTTAATGCATCCACTCTTCACGTCAACAAACGGTTCGCCATCCTTCATTCCCACGATCCCGAAGCCTGTGGCGGTAGCGAGAAAGCTCCGGAAATCCGCACCCAGGCGTGAATCCACGTAGAGGGTCTTGTCCACGGCATCGTAATATGCCCCGGTGAGCGCCTGAAGCAGCCCAAAACTGGACAATGCCCGCCCATACCAATGGCCACATTCATACTCGTTGAATGGGTTGCGGCGAATGCCGTTGTAACGGTCGCGGCACAGCCGGACCACCTCTAAACCCTTATCGGTCATGCCTTCCAGGATTAAGTGAGAGGCCACTTGGTATTCAATACCGGTCCAGACCTCATCACTATAGACAAATGGAATGGCGAGGGCGCCGCCCTTGGGCCAGGAACACAGCAAGAGTCCGCCTTCATCGCCCATGGCATAGGAAGGCCGCTGGGGATTGGCATGGCTCGATAAATCCCGGCGGAGGTTGTACGTATAGACAGAGGCCAGATGGCTCTTCACTTTAACGGGATCGGCAATGGGATCCTGCAGGCCGCAAACGCGCGCAATCCAGAATCCCAGTACGCCGTCCGACAGACAGCCGGTGCCGTATTGATACTTGGGTCCCTGCTGGTTCAGCAACTTGACAATGTCTCCATAGCCTTTTCCGTTGGACGATGCATCAATGGGGGTAAATTTCGCGTTCAATCCGTCGGTCTGTATTTTTTGATAGAAATATTCGCCATTGTAAAGCTCGGTTTCCAAGAATGTGCGGCCTTTCTGTAAAAGATCCTTAAAGGTATCGACATTTTCGCCAACGGCCTCGCCCATTTTAATGGCGGCGGTCAGCGCGCCCAGGTAAAAGCTGGTGCAATGGCCTTCCGGCCCCCAATATTCAATGTCATATGTATTATGATGAGGTTCCTCGAGGACTCCCTTTCCGCGCGGGTCCCATGTGGCAATGCAATACTCCAGGCTTTGTTTTACCTTGGGCCAGAGGCTGGTCATCCATTCCGTGTCGCCGGAGATGCGCCATTCCCGGTAGATCTTCATAATCCCGCCGAGCTGCCCGTCCGCCGCGGCATGAAAATCATGTTCGACGGGGCGAATCGGCAGGTTGGACCGGAACATTTGATGACCGCGTTCATCCTGACTCACGGTGAATTCCGTTTCACGGAGACTTCGCTCCAGATCGGGGAACAAGTGCGCAATGGCTTGGGCATAATTCCACACATGTGTGCAGGAGCCATGACAACAGCCGCTGTTGTCGCAACAGCCTTCAAAACACCAGAGCCGTCCGTCGGCTTGGCGCTGCACCGTGGGCGATTTCAGGATGGTGAGATTCGCTGCAACCGCCTCGATCACTTCCGGGGGCAGCGTGGAATCATAAAACGCGTCGCGGAACAAGGCGCTTTTCTCGCGCAGGTCCCCATAGTGTTCCCGCCAGTAATGGGCGGCCTTTTTCAGATTCTTAAAACGTCCGGCATACCAGGGAACATGATACTGTTTCGGACAGCAATTGGGATCTTTGGAATCGCATTTGGGATCCTTGCCGATATGAAGGTCGGTCTTGGGCACATACCAGGTGAACAACAGGCGAATGGTTTTGCTCTCGCCCGGCTTCAGGGCGAAGGGGACAAACAGCGAGGCGCCGGGGCACTCGCCTTCCACCGGTGGATTGTCGCGCAAAATGCCTTCCTGCACGTTCCGCCACGCGAGCGTCAGGGAATCCCACCACCCGCCCTTGAACCAGCAATGGTCCACCACGGTTTTGTCCCCCAACACACACGCGGCAAAACCGCCTTCTTTTTCCGGATGTGCATCGTCCCCGTCCTGCCACAAGACAAAACCATCGTCCATGGACGTTATGGTGTTGTGACCTTTCCCCTCGGCCATGAAATTCTTCGTGTTGAAGGAAAAAATGCTCTCGATCCGTTGTGAGGAAGGATTTTTGAAATGGTATTCGAGACCGGCTACGGGCAGGCTGGAATTATCCGCGTCGCCGGGGATGAAGGGACTCCACCCGGTGATCTCTGTTTCCAGGGGGATGTCATTGTCCTTAAGCGTGATCGTGGCGAAGGGGAACCGCGCGAGGAAAACGGCCTCATCGAAGCGCGGCAGGCCAAAGCTGGCGCCGGAGGCACCGTTGCCCGTGCCGGGCATGCCAAAATATTTCCAATCTGGGATCGGCCCTTCCAGAACCCGTGCAATGTTCCCTTTTTCACCCTTGACGCATATAGCCGAAAAAATGCAGGGGGCGTTGAATACGTCCATTTTATTGCGGACGGATACATGGGAGATCGCGCCCGTGCCTTCCAGGCAAATCATGCCCGCGCCGAGGCCGCCCAGCGGGAACGCCACGCGATTCAGATACTCGCCCGTATACGGACCATTGTACTCCCGATCAGAGGATTTCTCCGCCGCCCATGCGCCAGTCAACGCGGGAAGGATTAAAAAGATGGCTAAAAGCAGTACTGCGAATATTACGTGTACATCAATCATTAAAATGCTCCTTGCTCGTTATCACTCCTCGCCTAAGTATACTTGGTAAGACGCATCTTTCAAAAGCGTACTGCTATCGATACCCATAGTGATATTTTTTGGACCAAATGCCGTGGAAGGTTGGAGGATTAATTGCCCCGGCTATAGATATGGAAATTAAAAACAAACCGCTATGCACATTTGTATGAAATCTGGCAATAAATTTGATCGAATAAGTAAATTGGAGCCATCTTCCATTGGGGAACCATTTTTATATCGACTTTTAGGATGCTTTCAGCTTTACTTAGGGACAATATATGCTTCATATTTCTACCTTCATGTTCTAAACGTCTTATGTTTACCACTCGTATAGCGGCATTTCTACCGATGAAAATGACTTCAGCGTTTGTATCGCGCTGCAATGATGAAGAATAATCTGCTCAGGATTTGAAAAAATATATGCAATATATGTGGCTTTCGGATTTGTAAACGTATCTGCTTTTGCAGGAAGTTCTCTGTCTGTTGATATTTCTTTTAAATGTTGTCGCATGTTATTTTTTGATCACCTTATATTTCCGTACCCGTGAGAATAAAACTTCCAGGATCTCGTAAGCGGGCAAATGTGTGTCTCTTTAAGCTTCAGTTTTGCCCGTTGAAATACCAGAAACAATCTGATCAATTTCAACGCAAATTAATGCCGGAATATAAAGAAATAATTCCATAAGCAGTTTCCAGTCGATATCCAAGCATTTGCCGTCTTTGGCCATGACACAATTTTCAAATGTGTTTTCATTTCAACTATCTCCTATGATAGTCAATCACCTATTGAAATCAATTCGACTTATTGTAACGACACACTTATCGTGAAATTTTTGATATAGGCTCATCGAAAAATAAAACCTGATACCAGTGAGAAACACAAGTCTTGAGATTGCGTCTTTCCGTAGATGCGTGCGCTACAGGCATAATATTTCGTGGTGGTTTTGAAACAGTATTCAAGTGTTTCATTTTTCATCCTTTATATAAGCACATTTTTACGATCATAGTATCTCTATAAAAGTACAAACTTATATTCATGGCCCATATCCATGGCTTGATAACCTATCCGGATCACCTCCCATATGCTAAGTAAGCAACAGGTTCAGTTCTATTGTAAGTTCTTTGAATATGATTGCCCATGACAAAGATTTTGGTGCCACTGTGAAATCAACATTTTTAGATGGATTTCTTTATATGTATCAGCTAAGACCAGAGGAATTTTTTTTTGTCGTGATACACTATTTAGATGATTTTTCATTGATCTATCTCCAGGAATTAATAAAGCTTTGATGTGTTAAATTAGCAATCACACTTACTGGATCATTTCCCATGAATCCCTTTCCATAAATAGCCAGACTTCCACCACATCACACATCAGCATTACTCTTCCCAAAAAGTTCTTGAAAATATAGCCTGATCGCTGTAATCATCCGGGGCACGAGAAAATCAGGTGGTTCTACCGGGAGAAATGCCTTTGGGGGAGCCTTGCGCGAAATATATCTATTGTGCTTCATTTGTTTTTTCTCCGCTATTTTCAAGTCTGAACTTTGTGTGTCCATGAGTACCAGACAATCCATTGGAAACCATCCCAAATTAATACTGGAATAAACAGGATTATATCCAGAAAAATGTCTTCATCAGGATTAAAGGCCAACCGTGGATAGCTTATGGGCGTTAAATGTTTTGTCATTTTAAAGATCTCCCATTCGTTTTTTATACGTTATCATCTGGATATATTACTGTGCCCGCTAGAACTAAACTTCCAGGATCTCTAAAGCAACCAAATAGTGAGCACAAATAACCTTCTGATGTTAGCACTATCACTGGTTCTGCGGGTTGATTTGGATATGTATCTGGACCCAATACCACTAGTGAAGGTGAATAAACATAAATAGCTGTATTTTCCTGTTCGTATACTTGTCCTATGATGTATAAGTCACCCGTATCACCGTCAACAAGCGCAAGAGGATTTCCATTTATATCATTTAAAACATATTGTGATAAAGCAGGATTAGGTGTAATAGTTGCATTTTCATGGATTGTACCCCGACACATAATTAAGTCACCAGCGTTTGTGAGTTGAATTACTGGATCACCAGAAGAATCTAAGAAATTTATACATGTAGTTGGGCGAATCTCAACGGCCCTGCATGCTTCATCAATATTATTGCGTTGCGATACAGAAAAGTTCAAATTTATAGCCGCTTGTGATAATGCATAGTACAAAGCATAGTAATCAGTGTTGGAAGTTAAAAGATTACATTGGCATTCATAATATAGCGAAAGAACAGGATTCATTCCCATTCCGTATATAGTGCGCCCCATAAATGTATCGCCATCAGTAAGTAAATAACAAAGAAAGTTATTAACGCCATTATTGATATGAACACCTCCATTATCTTCTGAATTTGATGAATATGGTGGAGGTTGGAAATAAATGCTATTAAGTCTTGCTGGTTGCGAAAATAATGGCGGATTATTCATGCTTCTACCGACACCTGGAGGCAGGGAACTTCCTTCACCTTCTATTTCCCCTTCTGTTTCCCCTTCTGTTTCCCCTATACTAATATCTTCCCCTATCAACCATTTTACCAAATCAGAATCATTTCCATATCCGTTTGTTTGATCTATGAATTCGCCCCATATATCCGACAAAGATTCTGAAATAGCACCAGATTGTCCAAAGGGTTTCAAGCCGGATTCAATATTTGTTACCCCATGCGTAAATTCATGACCAATAATATCATCCGTAACAAAACCATCACCTACAAAAATTCTGTTTAGACCTATTGTTGAGGTCCAAGCAGCGTTTTCAAATGGACATGTTGCTTTCCCTATTAGAACAAGGAAACTTGGGCAAAAACGGACAGTGGCTTTTAATGGCAGGCCATTATTATCTATACTATCACGTCCATGAAAGTATGAATAAAAATTGTATGTATATCCGAGATAATCATATGCAAGATTTACTTGATGCCGCTCTGGTTCGTCCGCGGAGGCATCACCTTCATCACGAATTGACAAACCAAAGGGCCAAAACAACAAATTATTCTCTTGGTCACGTATCCTGCGATCCATCGCTTCGTATATAAGAGGATAGTTCAATAGAAGATCTCCCGTAGCTGCGTTTATGAGCATAAGTTGAGCAGAGTCCGGATTATTTTCACCGCCAATGCTCACTTGGTACGCTAAAGTAGGCAGACCTGTTGAATGAAGCAATGAAGGATCATAAATACAAAGCGTAGCTCCCTCAGCAATTTCTAGACTATCTCGGTAATATTCAATCTGTTCAGCAGTAAGGGTCACACCTGCGTCCTGCGCAGCCAATTCGAAGCTTTCAACAGCAAAATCGATAGCGGCCTCTTCAGCCTCGGCCGTTCCAAGGGTTGGAATTACGGCATTTTCGCCTAGAGCGTCTAAATTATCGGTATCTGTCATCAAGCCTGATACAACTGCCGCAATTTTATCAACAGAGTCCATTTGTACTATGGCTTCACCTGAGAAAACAGGAACATCCCGATAATATTGCTGTAAACGGATATAATGTCTGCCTTCCACAGCCCGATCCCGGGTAAGACAAAAATCTGATATACCAACACTTTTTTCTGCACTACCAACACCGAAAGCCATTGCATATTCCTGCAAAAAATCTATGGCTTTCGCTACCGCACCAGATTTCGTTACATCTGTCTGAGCATGAGCATCCGGCGGGGCGCCTAAAAAACGTACAGCGCCATTGGACATTTTACCTAAACGCAGGTTTTCACTTTCAGGTGTCATCTCCATAGTATCTATGAGTTCACCAACACTTTGAGCTATTGCCGCTTTTTCCTCTTCAGATGTGTCAGAAAAAGCATAATCTACAGTTAGTGCCAGTGATCCCACTGTGATTATTAGCAAGGCTTTTACATTCATGGCTTAAACCTCATAATGTGTGGTAATGCTTAACCAAACAATTCTGCAAACGAAAACCGGGCAAATGGATAGATTATAGTTTTGGGGGTTCGAGTTCGGCGAGCCGTGCTTCCAGTTCGTCCACCCGCTGTTTGAGTTTCTGCATTTCCGCGAGCATGGGCACAATTAATTCTTCGTAATTCACCGTTTCAGGGACATTTGTGGTGGTAACCACTGGTTTGAGCACATCGGACCGATCATTGGGATCGGAAGGCTGCTCGTAAGTGACCTGCCGTTCATACGACACAATGCGCGGGCATACCTGGTTTACCTCTTCCGCGATCAGGCCGCATTGATTGGCGCCCATGGGGTTATCCTTGTAATTAAACATAACAGGCCGCAACGCAAAAATGAACCTAGTATCGGAATCAGCAGTATCTCGGACATTTTCCTTGTATCGAATCGAACTGGAGACATATCCAAGTAAACCGGTATCGGTAATCCAGAGTTGACGCCGTTGTCCGATAGGCACTTGAAGTGAATTGTTATAAACTTGTGGCATCATGATCAAACCATTAGTGCAACTCATTTGAAAGCCAGTAGTCCAAGAGAAGCTGCTGCCCTGATTAACACCGCTGGCATAACACAAGGAAAGTGCGTCATCGTACTTCACCATCATGGCATTGGATGATGCACACGCGCTGCGTTGCCACGTGACACCCTGACCGGCGGGACCCACATAGCAATCAAAGCGAATGCCCATATTGTTATGTTCGCTGCCGCCGATTAACATAATGGGATGGTCGTCTTGCGTTGTCGTAAGTTGGGAAAAAGGTGAATTTAAAACATCCGTGGCGCCATGGATTGCCATTTTACAGTACCCCACGCCGTTCAGCGGAACAGAGGTGGTGTTGACGCCCAATTTTCCAACATAGTATGTGCTGTCACTATTGAGCTTGGCTGGGGTAACGGCAGAATTGTAAATCTTTGAGGCAATAACGGAATCATTGGCAAGATCGGCTGTAAACACTTGACCATCGCCGATCTTTGCGCCGGTGATGGCGCCATCGGCAATTTTTGTGGTTGTAATTGCGCTATTGGCAAGATCCGCCGTGGCCACCTGACCATCGCTAATCTTCGCACTAGTCACGGCGCTATCCGCGATTTTAGCGGCCGTTACCGCGCTCGAATAGAGTTTATCCGTGGTCACCGCGTAGGTTGTGATTTTTTCTGTTGTGACGGCGTTACTGGCAAGATCCGCCGCAGCCACTTGCCCATCACTGATCTTCGCACTGGTCACGGCATTATCCGCGATTTTCCCTGCGGTCACCGCGCCCGCGGCAATTTTTGCCTCGGTTACCGCGCCATCCGCAATTTTCTCTACGGTCACCGCACCAGTAGCCAATTTCTCCGCATTGATTATTTGCGCCATAAGTTTATCCGCGCTTACGGCCCCAGTGGCCAGTTTCGCTTCGGTCACCGCGCCATTGGCCAGTTTGTCCGTACTGACGGAACCATTCGCGATCTTGGCCTCGGTCACCGCGTCCTCCGCCAGCTTTCCTGAACTAACCGCGCTTGCGGAGATTTTGTCACCGGTTACCGCATCCGTGGCTAGCGCGCTTTCCCCTGCCGCGCCCGCGGCAAGTTGTGAAGAACCCACCGTCCCTGTCTGAATCTTGGCCCCATCCACGAGTCCGGCGGCATTCGTGAGCACGTTTGTCCCTGATCCCGCTGTAATTTGACCGCCTACTGTAAGCTCCCCCGTTATCGTGGCATTTTCATCCACAATACTATCCCCTTGAATTTGCAAACTAATATCGGCTCCGTATACGGGGGGGG
>JAKQOG010000027.1 GCA_029565395.1 Candidatus Hydrogenedentota bacterium
GCACCAGCATGCCGCCCAGACCAGTCATCTGATGCTGGAGACCGGTGTTCCGGTGACTGGTCTGGGCGGCATGCTGGTGCTGACGGCGGCTAGTGCGGTCAGTGGCCTGATTGTCGTGCGCCGCCGCAGGAAATAAACAGCTTTTCAGCAGGTTTTGACCCTTGGTTCTTGTGTCTTGCACACGGGAACCAAGGGTTCATATAATAAGGCGGTGGAAAAAGGTGTTTGCTTTGAACCAGGTTGTGTTACAACAACAGAATGGGTGAAGCCATGAAAGCAAGAACGTTTGTTGCATCCTTGACAGGTCTATTACTAATTGCCGTTTGCGCGGGCGCGGTCGAACCGAGTTATGAGGGCCGCCTTGGAAACCCGGAAGAACCTGCCCTGCGTCCCTATAAATGGTTGTGGCATGGGCTGGAGTCTCTGGTGTATTACGCAGGAGAGAGTATTCAGCATGGAAACATGAAGACGCCGGTGCTGGGCATGAGTGAAATTGGACGAGGGCTGCGCAAGGGGAATATCGAATTGGGAGAAAGCCTGCAACACGGAGTTCTTTTTGCCCCGCTTCCGCCTAAGAACAATCTACGGCAGTTCGGACGGGTCAATGAGACCTTGGAAGAACGCGAGAAATGCAAAGAAACCGCTGATTTTCT
Source organism: Candidatus Hydrogenedentota bacterium (assembly GCA_029565395.1). Classification (GTDB taxonomy): domain Bacteria; phylum Hydrogenedentota; class Hydrogenedentia; order Hydrogenedentales; family CAILVY01; genus CAILVY01. The sequence continues at coordinate 654 of JAKQOG010000027.1, forward strand.
GTTTGGCGGCCCTCTGTATCCCATTATGAAGCTTACGGTGGATATGTATCCGGCGATCAAAGACAACAAGCAAACCCAGGCCAGCACTCCGGGCGGCATAGAGTTGACAGGTTTTCCTCAACCTCCTCATGGCGTGTTGGATAGCCCGCTGTCCAATTATCCGGCGCATAAAATGTGCGGATGCCCGCAGTGTGCACAGGAAAAGCACAACGCAGAACCTGTGGCAAAGGAATAATTTTTCACGCCTATCATTAAGGGGGAAGGGATTCCGAATGTTCTCACTCGGTGGCCCGCCAATGGCAGGTGTAAAGGAGGGATGTTGAGGCACCCAGGCTAGGACGTCCCGTTGGCGGGGCGGTCGAGAACGGTCCTGATTTTTCGTGCAAGGTCGGCGCCAATCACCGGTTTCAACACCACATCTTGAATACCTAAAGAGCGGATTTCTTCGTCGGTGTACTGATCGCTGAAACCGGTGAAGAGGATAATGGGGATTTCGGGGCGAAGGGCATGAATTGCCTCTGCCAACGCCGCACCGGTCATTTTCGGCATCATATGATCAGTGATAATCAAGTCGAATTCCACAGGTCTTTTCTGGAATTCCTTCAAGGCGTCCACGCCGTTGGTGCAAAAGGTCACCGTATACCCGAGCCGGGGAAGAAGCGCTTCACCAAACCGCAACACGACCTCTTCGTCATCGACAAAGAGGATGGATTCCGAGCCGCCGGGCAATGGTTCCATCTTCACTTCTTCCGGCATGACGCCGCCCACTACCCGCGGGAGGTACGTGTGAAAGGTGGTTCCCTTTCCCGGCACGCTGTTGACCACAATGGCGCCTCCATGACTGGTCACAATCCCGTGCACCACGGCCAGCCCCATGCCGGTTCCTTCTCCGGGGCCTTTGGTGGTGAAAAAGGGATCGAAAATGCGTGTCATGACGTGCGGCTCCATTCCATGGCCCGTGTCTAACACACTCAGCAATACATATGGGCCCGGATGTAATCTGGGGTGGATGGCGGCCAGGCGCTCGTCCACTTCTATGTCTGAAAGACGCACTTCCAAACGGCCCTCTGCACTATTCATGGCCTGCGCGGCATTGGTGCAATAATTCATCACCACCTGATGCATTTGCGCGGCATTGGCGAATACGGCCCCCGAATTGACATCCACGCTATCGATGATTTCAATGGTGGGAGGCAGGGAGGCGCGCAGGAGCTTCAGGGCTTCACGCACGACTATATGGAGCAGGAGGGGAGCGCGTTCTTCACTGGATTGGCGGCTGAACATCAGGATTTGCTTGACCAACTCCTTCGCGCGATGCGCCGCCTGCAACGATTCCTTAATATCTTTATGCGTGGGGGAATCGCTTGGGATGTCCTGCAACGCCATGTCAGTCAGTCCGATGATGGCCGTGAGAATATTATTAAAGTCGTGGGCAATGCCACCCGCGAGCACGCCCAGGCTTTCCATGCGCTGGGAGTGTTGCATCTGGCGCTCGATGTGCTGCCGTTCCTCCTCGGCATACACCCGCATTGAGATATCCTTGATGGTGCCGAGGATGCGGTACGCGCGGCCATCTTCGCCCGGCAATACGACCCCCATGTTTTCCACGTGCCGGTATTCGCCGGAACGATGGCGGATCCGGCATTCCACCTGATACGTGCTAACGGCGTCCAGTGCTTCGCGAAACGTCCGCAATACCTGTTTTTGATCTTCCGGATGCACTGCATTAATAAGCTGATACCAGGAGAAGACGGCCATTTCCTCGATGGTGTAGCCGGTTACCTGCGTTACGGCGCCGCCCCATTGGAAATCGCCTTTGCGCAAATCGCAATCGTATATCATCTGGCCTGTATGCGCGGCGAGCACCCGGTAATCCCGGTCTGCCTCGCCCTTTACAGACGTATGGCTGAGATCCCTCAGTATGGCCACAATGACATGCCCTTCCTCCCGCTCGAATACTTGGGCGCGCAAGGCCACGGGAAACGGATGCTCATCCCTGCGCAACAGCATGGTTTCAAAGTAGGCTTGCTGATGTTTGACAATGCTTTCGATACGGCCCTGGATTCCTGAGAACCGGTCGGGGGGAACCAAGTCCTTCATGCGCAACTGAAGCATTTCTTCCCGGCCATAGCCCAATAAACGGCAGGCAGCGTCATTCACTTCCACGAAGTGGCCCGTACCGATGTCTTCATTGAGTTCGAAGACAAGCACCGCATCGCTGCAGGCATCAAATAGCAGCCTGTATCGTTCATCGTATTCATAGAGGGCCTTGGATCGTTCCACTGCCAACTCGGTCAGGCGCTTATTGACCGCGCGCAGTTCGTCTTCCGCATGTTTGATCCTGAGCATGGCGCGGATCTTCATAACAAGGTCCACTTCTTCACAGGGGCGCTGCAGGAAGTCGTCGGCCCCGGCTTCCATCCCATTGATGCGCAACTCGTCATTCATGGCCATCCCCGTGATTAAGAGCACGGGGAAATGCGCGGTGGCCTCTTGTTTCTTGAATTCACGGCAGAGATCAATGCCGTTGTCATCGCCGAGGAGCACGTCCAGCAAGGCGCAATCGGGTAGAATCTCCCGCGCCAGGGCCATGCCCTCTTCCGCGGTGCCGGCAACATACAAATCGCATTCCGGCAATCGCCGCTCGATCATGTGGCGGTAGAGGAGATGATTCGCATCGTCGTCATCTATGAGGAGCAGCTTGCTTTTCATTAGGGCTGCCCGCATCGTGTCGCGTAGACAGTCATCAAATCACGGAGATTCAATGGAAAATACCAATTTAGCACGCCCATGGCATGCAGGCATTCATAGAGCCGTATCTTCTTCAGGAGCAAGGACCGGCCCAGCAGTTGAAAGGTGACCGCGTCCACGCTCCGCCAGTGGGGCAAATACCGGATTTCTATGGATTCGAATCCCAGACGTGTCAGCAAGGTTCGCATGGAATGGGCGGAAAAATAGTGCAGATGCGAGGGCGGATGAATAAGCCGCCAGTGTTTTCCGCGCAGCCGCGCGGTGAATGAACCGATGTCGCCCGTGCTCAATGCGAGTGTGCCTCCGGGCCGCAATTCCTTCGCCGCTTTTTCCAAATACCGGTGAGGTTCGCGAAGATGCTCAACGGTATCCCACAGGCAAATCACATCGGGAGACTCGGCCGGAGGCAGGCTAAGATAGTCGCCGCACACCACGTTCAGTCCCAGTTTTGTTTTTGCGGCGTCCACGGCCGCTTCAGCAATGTCACATCCCGCGGCCTGAAAATGAGTTGACGCTTCACTTAAGAAATAACCATATGCGACACCGATCTCCCATAGCCGTGTGCCTTTGGGATGCCGCCGGGCAAGCTCCCGGACCCGTGCGCGGAAATTGTGCCGCAATGCGGGTGCTTCCCGCTCATAGTCCATGTATTCTTCACCTTTGAAGTAGCCGGAGGAATAGATACGGCGCATTTCTTCGTCGGATAAACGAATATCCGCCCATACATGGCCGCAGGCATCGCATCGCCGTAATCCTTCCAGATAGCCGGATACACGTCCGCCTTCGCAACAAATACAGGTTTCCATGGCATCTTCCATAATATTATTCGGATTCTTTGGGCGCGCGTATCTCCGTGCGCTGTTTTTTTATGAGATAAACAGGCCGGTGCTTCTGTTCCACGAACAGACGGGCCAGGTATTCGCTGGCGATGCCTATGGCCAGCAGTTGCGCTCCGCCCAGCATCAGCATGACGAAAATGGTGCTGGTCCAGCCTTTCACCAGCGGAACGCCCAGGACCAGACACAGCGTTACCACAATGCCATACAAGCCGGCGGCCAAGGCCACCAAGGCTGCCATTAAGAAACTCAAACGCAATGGACGCACGGAAAAACTGGTCAACCCGCTCATCGCGAAGGCCATCATCTTTAGAAAGTTGTACTTGGTTTCTCCGCTAAGGCGCGGCGGCGCATCGTAGGGGAGATTCACCCGGTTGAACCCTACCCAGTGCACCAAACCACGCACAAAACGCACCCGCTCCGGAAGGTTGTTCAAGGCGTCCACCACCTGCCGGTCCATCAGCCGGAAATCGGCTGCGCCTTCCGGGAGATCGACATCCGACAGATAATCCATCACCTTGTAAAACGCTCGGGAGGTCAGCTTTTTCATGGCCGTCCCTTGCGGACCATAATTGCGCACGGTCTGTACAATGTCCACTCCGGATTCCCACCGTGCCACCATTTCCGGGATCAATTCCGGCGGATGTTGGCCGTCGGCATCCAAACACACAACGGCGCCCGTGCCCCGTGCGCATTCCATCCCTGCGGTCAGGGCGGACATGTGCCCGAAATTCCGGGACAAATGCACCAACCGCACCCGCGGTTCCTTTGCTGCAAGCGCATCCAGGTGTTCCGCCGTACGGTCCCGGCTGCCGTCATTTACCCACACGATCTCAAACGGCCGGCCCAGTTGTTCGCCAATGGCGATCAACCGTTCCGTCACCGGCCCAACGTTCATTTCCTCGTTATACGCTGGCAAAACAAATGATAAAATGGGCGTCTCCATCGATTCCTTATGCCCTCTCTGGCTGCTTTATCTGCCGCATTCCCGCAGCAAGAGGCAGTGTACCGGATTTGCCTTTCTCAGTCAACGTAATGAAGAAAACGAAACGAAGGGAGGGGGTGACGTCTTCGTAAAACGAGGGGGAATTCGGCTTGCGATTGGGGCAATCTGAATCCTGAATTCTCCTTAAATAATAATATCGTCGGGTTCGATCAGGGGGATGTGTTGCTGGCAGAGGGCGCAGGCGTCGGGGGGCCAGCTTTCCATGGCGAGAGAGGCGAGGGCGTTGAAGGGGCAGTCGAAGGTGGCTTCGCCGCCGCTACGGTCAATCAGTACGGTGATTCCCACGATCTCCGCGCCGCGCTGGCGGAGGTGTTCGACAGTTTTCTTTACGGAACCGCCGGTGGTGGTAATATCTTCGACAACAAGCACGCGGGCGCCGGGTTTCAGGGCAATGCCGCGCTTGAGGGCCATGCCGCTTGCGCCGTCTTTTTCGGAAAAGGCGGCGCGGCACTTTAGATGCCGGGCGGTCTCATAGGCCAGCACGATGCCGCCGGTGGCGGGACCCACCACGAGGTCCACATGGCTGTCCCGGTGCAGTTCGGCCATGCCCTGGCATAATTCGTTGGTGTATTCGGGGTATTGCAGCACGCGGGCCGCTTGAAGGAATTGCCGGCCGTGGCGTCCACTGGTATAGATAAAATGCCCTTCCAACAAGGCGCCCGCTTTTTTAAACAGTTCAATCACCCGTTCGCTATTCATACGTTCAACTCCTCCAAAATCAGCCTTACCGCTTCGCTTGGTTGGGGGTGTTTTAGGATGGGCCGCACCACCACAATCATGCTCGAACCCAATTGTGCGGCTTCGCGCGGGGTCAATACGCGCGCCTGATCATCTTTGCTGGCCCAGACCGGACGCACTCCCGGCGTCACCACGAGTGGCTCTGTACCTATTGCTGTCCGGACCGGTTGGAGTTCCTGGGGGGAACACACAATTCCGTGTGCGCCGGATTCCACCGCCAGCCGCGCCAGGCGGGGCACGGCTTCCGCCGCACATTCCGGGATCCCGATCTCCATACGCACCATTTCGTCGGTGAGACTAGTAAGTATCGTAACCGCCAGAATCCGCGTCTCGGTTCCTTCCACTGCCTCGCGCGCGGCGGCGATCATATTCCGGCCTCCAGAAGCGTGAAGGGTGATCAACTTCACCCCCATGCCTGCTGCAGCTTTGGCGGCTTTAGCCACGGTGTTCGGAATATCATGGAACTTGAGGTCCAGGAAAACGTTTTTGCCCAAATCGCGCACTTCCCGGACGATGTCCGGTCCACAACGGGTGAATAACTGCGAGCCAATTTTAAACCATTCGCAGGGCTGACATGCGTCGACCGCAATGAGTGCTTGGTCTCTCGCGTCCAGATCCAAACCGACGATAAGTTCTGTTTTCATACAAATACACCCAAAAACCGTTTTTATAAAGTTCATTATTCTTTTACGAGAAAAGAAACTCGGAACGTAATGTTTGTGCCCCAAAAAAGACACAAACAAATGTAAACAAATATATTTATACCATCATGGCCCCAATCAGTTTATTGATATCGGTGATTTCGTGACGGATGCAGTATTCTTCCAATCCCTGGATGACCTTGGATGCCGCATCGGGTTGCCGGAAGGAGTAGCAGCCAACCGCCACTGCCGTAGCTCCCGCGAGGATGAATTGCATGGCATCGTCGGCATTACAGATTCCCCCCATGCCGATAATGGGGATTTTGACGTATTTAGCCACATCCCAAACCATTTTTACGGCGATGGGGCGAATGGCGGGTCCGCTCAATCCTCCGACGATGTTGCTTAGGATAGGTTTCCGTGTTTCCGGGTTGATTCCCATCCCAAGGAGGGTGTTAATCATGGAGATCCCATCGGCGCCGCCTTCTTCCGCTGCCAAAGCAGGTTCGACAATATCCATGACATTAGGGGTGAGCTTGATGAACACCGGAAGCTTCGTGGATGTTTTGATTGCTTGTGTATACTCTTTAACGCGCTCCGGAGACTGCGCTACCAATTTACACCCGCGCGCAGTGCGGGCATCATGCACGTTGGGGCAGGAAAGGTTCGCCTCAATGGCGTCCGCCCCCTGTTCCGCCTCCAGGCGTTTGGCTAATTCCATATATTCTTCCATGGAATGACCGTAGATATTGCCAATGATGGTGCAACCTTTTTGCCGGAGGAAGGGGAGCTTGTCCCGCAGATAAGCATCGAGCCCGACATTTTGCAGGCCGATGGCATTGAGCATTCCGGCTGGAGTTTCGACCAGCCGGGGCGGCTTGTTACCCGTGCGTGGCTTGAGCGACAGGCTTTTTACGGTCACCGCGCCCAATTGGGCAACATCAAAGTATTGATCATATTCCTGGCCGTAGCCGAAGGTGCCCGATCCTACGGTGACGGGGTTTTTCATCACCAGCCCGCCTACATTCACCTGTAAATTGATGCTCATGGCTCAATAACTTTCCCAATGAATGAGTTTTGAGTCGAAGACGGGGCCGTCCTTACAGACCCGGACCATGCGCTCGCTTTCAATTTCCACATTCGCCTCCACGGCGCATCCCAGGCATACGCCGTCGCCACAGGCCATTTCCGCCTCCAGGGAGGTGAAACATGGAACGCCTGCTGCCTCACACACCGCATGGGTGGCCTTCATCATCGGCATGGGACCGCAGGCATACACCACCGTGCCGGGACCCGGCCTGAGTTTTTCCAGCATCTCGGAGGCGAAGGCTTTTTTTCCCGCGGATCCATCATCCGTCGCAAGATGCACTTTGCAGCCCATCTGCCGGAAATCGCGATTTCCCACCAAGGCCTGTTCCGTGCGTGCCGCGATAATGACCTCCGGGGTCTTGCCCAAGGTGCGTTTGATGGCATCCGCCAGAGCGGGGAAGGGGGCAATGCCGATCCCTCCCGCCACCAGGATATGCCGGTCGAAGGATGGGTCAATGGGGAAGGGCTTTCCGAGCGGTCCTTGCACATTAATGGTCTCGCCTTGAGTCATTCGTGACAACAAGCGCGTGCCTTCGCCCACGATTTTATACAAGAACGACAAGCCGTCGGCAAAGATCCGTTCAACAGACATTGGCCGCCTGAGAAAGGGGTACAGGCCTTCTTGTACCTGAAGCATGCAGAACTGTCCCGCCTGCGCGTCTTTGGCAATTTGTGGCGCATGAATCACCATCCGGCAGTGGCCTGGAGCCACTTCCTGATGGGAGGTAATCGGGCAATCGGCGATCCAGGGCATGACTATCTCCGATCATCCAGCGCCAACTGGTTGCGCAACAGGTTCAGGCTGACCCGTATTCGGTCCGCCAGCACTTCTCCCACGCCGTCCACATCGCACAACTCGTCTTTGGGTGCGCGTATGATCTGTTGCAGGGCGCCGAAACGTTCCACAAGGTTATTCACAATGGCCGCGGGAATCCGCCGCGTGCTGGTAAGTACGCGGTAACCACGCGGTGTCAGGTAGCTGTCAATGGACCGGGGATTGGGCCCATAGCCCAGCGCCTGACTGATGCTCCCCAGTTGAAGCAGTTCCTGTTGCGGGATTTCCGCAATCCGGTCTAGTACGTCCTCATAGGTTAATCCTGCCTTCTCCCGGTAATAATCTCTCACGGCGAGCGAGGCTTCTTTCACTGGTAAAATCAACTCTTTTAACTGTAGGTCAAAGAGGCGTCCTTCCGTTCCCAACTCGATAATATATGGTTCGATTTCATTAGCGATCCGCACCACCATTTCGGTGCGTTGTACGGCGCGGCACACGTCGAAAATGGTCACCATGTCCTGGAATTCGCGCGTGGTCAGGTCCTGCATGGCCTGATTGAGCACGCTCAAGTATTTTTCCAGCGTCTGAATTGCCTGCGAGGCTTTATTGACGAGGGTGGGGATGGAATCGAGCACATGCCGCCGCTCATGCACGTATAGTGTGACTGCCGCCCGCCGCTGTGATACCGCAATCACCACGCATTTGGCCTGGGATGCCATGCGGTGCGCGGAACGATGCCGCGTGCCGGTTTCTTCGCTTGGAATCTTTGCGGTGGGTTTCAGGAACCGGTTTGCATAAAAGATCCGGGTCCCGTCGCTGTTCAGGATAATGGCCCCGTCCATTTTACACAGTTCATAAAGAATCTGCGGGGTCACGGGCGCATCCAATTTAACGCCTCCTTCGGAAAGGTCTGCCAGCTTGGCGGGATCGCCGAAGCAGAGCAGACCGCCGGTTCCGCCCTGAATGATCGCCGACAGCGCCTCGCGCAACGGAGTGCCCGGAGCGATCATCAACAATGCCTGATGATAGATGTCTTCCAGACTCTGTTTTTTCTTCCTGCTCACGTATCAGGTCTCCAATGCCAGTTCTATCGCCTCTGTCAGCCGGGTCACCGGGATCACCGCCGCTCCGGCGCTTTCCGCGTCCTTGGCGCAGGCCATGGGCACGATACACCGTGTAAAACCAAACTTCGCCGCTTCCGACACCCGCTGGCGGACCATGTCCACCGCGCGGATTTCACCGGCCAGCCCGATCTCGCCAAAGGCCGCTACATGCGGCGCCACCGGACGATCCTGCCCGCTCGATGCGAGCGCCATTGCCACCGGCAAGTCAGCCGCGGGTTCGTCCAGCCGCACACCGCCCGCCACGTTTACAAACACATCGCGATCCGCGAAGTGCAGCTCCGCGCGCTTCTCCAGCACCGCCAGCAGGAGCGAAATCCGGTTCGGATTCAGCCCGGTCACCGTGCGCCGGGGTGAACCCGCATGCGCCTCGCCCACCAGCGCCTGCACTTCCACCAACAGCGGGCGCGTGCCTTCAACGCTCGGATACACTATGGATCCGCTTACGCCTTCCGGGCGCTCGTTTAAAAAGAGTGCGCTCGGATTCGGCACTTCATGCAGGCCCGTATTGCGCATCTCGAACACGCCAATCTCGTTGGTCGAGCCGAAGCGGTTCTTCACCGCCCGCAAAATGCGCAACGCCTGACGGCCTTCACCCTCGAAGTATAAAACAGTGTCCACCAAATGTTCCAAAAGACGCGGACCCGCGATGGCGCCCTCTTTCGTGACATGGCCCACCAGGAATACGGGAAGATTCATGCCTTTCGCCACGCGCATGAATTCGCTCGCGCATTCCCTCACCTGGCCGATGCTCCCCGGCACCGCGGCCAACTGTGGCGTGTATACCGCCTGAATCGAATCGATCACGACGCAGGCATAGTCCCCGCTGCGGATATGCTTTAAAATGGACGTTACCGACGTTTCCGTAAGCATGAACAGGTGGTCGTGCAATGCGCCGAGCCGCTTCGCGCGCAGACGGGTTTGGTCGAAGGATTCCTCGCCGGATACATATAATACCCGCCCATTCACCCGCGAAAGATAATGCGACACCTGCAACATCAGCGTGGACTTGCCAATCCCCGGATCGCCCCCCACCAAGATCAGCGAACCCGGCACAATCCCCCCGCCGAGAACACGATCGAATTCGTCCAGACCCGTGGAGGCCCGCGGGGGCAACTCAAGCGAACCTTCCGTGATCGGAATCGGTTCGGCACTCGATACGATGCTGGCGCGTGCGTGCGGGCCTTCCTCCTCTGCCACCTCCTCTACAATTGTGTTCCATTCTTCGCATGCCGGACACTTCCCCTGCCAGCGGGGCGATACCGCGCCGCAGCTCTGGCATACATAGGTGGTTTTTTCCTTCGGCATGTTGTGTCCCCGTTCGTTTATTGCTTTCTGTAAGCCCGCGCTCAGACTATCACACGAAACCAACCTGCCGCAATGCTTCCAACAGGATTTTGGGTGATTCAATGTCCGTGTTGGTCTGTATATCCGTTCTTCACGCCTCAGGTCTCAGACCTCACGTCTGTCCCGGGCAGAAACCGTCTTCCGTGCCTTCTCCCGGGCACGCATGGTACCCGCTTGAGTTGAAGAACTGGATCAACCGCAGCAATTCAGAGAGATTGATGTGCCAGTCTTGCAGATTGTAATCGCTCGTATGGGTGGCGCAGGTTGTATCCCCCGGTCCGGGCGCATACCCGTCTTCGGTATCCGCTTCACAGTGGAACCCATTGGAATTGAAAAACTGTATCACCCGCAGCATCTCAGACAGGCTGATCAGGCCATCATCATTTTGATCGGCGTTATATTCATTGCCCACGATCACTACTAACGGCTCCGAAACGCGGGAGATGGAGTAGTCTATGCTGCACGCCGCCAGTAAGGTCACATTATAGCCACCCCGTGTATCCCAGCTTTTGCTCTCTGCGGGTTCATCCAACCACGTACTGGTGTGTGTTCCATCGCCCCAGTAAAATTTGTATTTCAGAGGGTGGCCAAGGGTGCAGACGGCTCCGGCGCTGGTGAAATTCCCGGACTCGTTCACATCCAGCTTTAAGGGGCCTTCGGGCGTTCCCGGTACCGATATTGCGTGCCCTACATTCACTATCAGTGGATCTGAAGCACTGACCACGCTACGATCCTCGGAGCAGACCGCTATCAATGTTACGCCATAGATGCCGTTGGCATCCCAACTCTTGGCATCCTCCGGATTGGTCAACCAGGTATCGCTGACGGTTCCATCGCCCCATTGAAACGCATATTCCACCGTGTGGCCCAGACTGCAGGTGGACTCCACGCCCGTGTAGATACCCAAATCGCCTGGCTCCAATATGGTGGAACCGGTAATGGGGCCAGGCGAGGTCACCGAATGACCGACGTGAACGATCAACGGCTCGGAAACACTCATGAGGCCGTAATCCTGGCTGCATGCCGCCACCACCGTCACTCCGTAACTGCCGCCGGGCGTCCAACTTTTACTGTCCGACGGATTGGTCAACCATGCATCACTATAGGTTCCGTCACCCCACACAAACACATAATTCATCGTATGCCCCAGGCTGCACGTGGCCCCGGTGCTCGTATAGGTCCCGGATTCGGCTACTTCCAGCGAATCGGGACCTGCCGGTGTTCCTGGTGCCGTCACGGTGTGTCCCACGCGCACCAACAGCATGTCGGAAATACTCATGACGCTGTTATCCTGGCTGCACACCGCCACCAGCGTCACGCCGTACGTGCCGCCGGGATTCCAACTTTTAGTATCCGTGGGATCGTTCAACCACGATTCAGTCATGGTCCCATCTCCCCACTGGAATAAATACTGCACCGGATGGCCCATGCTGCACGTGGCGCCGGTGCACGCATACGTTCCCGATTCGTCCACTTCCAATACAACTGGCCCTTCCGGGATTCCCGGCGTGGACAGGGAATGGTCCACATGCACTAAAAGCGTCTCGGAAAGGCTCACCACACTTTGATCTTGACTGCACACGGCCACCAGTGTCACGCCGTAGCTCCCCGCAAGACTCCAACTTTTGCTGTCCTCCGGCGTGTCCAGCCATGATGCACTGACTGTGCCGTCACCCCATTGATAGGCGTATTGTACCGCATGACCGAGGCTGCACGTGGCGCCTGTGCTTATGTATGACCCCGCTTCATCCACGGACAGGGAGACTGGGCCGCTGGGTGTTCCTGGTGTCGTCAGGCTGTGATTCACATGTACCAACAATGGCTCGGAAATGTTCATCACGCTTTGATCCTGGCTGCACACCGCTACAAGGGAAATGCCATAACTACCCCCCACATTCCAACTGTGGCTGTCCGTCGGTTCACTTAAAAAGGACTCACTATAGGCGCCGTCGCCCCAAGTAAACACGTACTGCACGGCATGGCCGAGGCTGCATGTGGCTGCGGCTCCCGTGTAAGTTCCCGATTCATCCACTGCCAGCGTCACCGGGCCGGTGGGCACCCCCGGCGCGGACACTGTGTGATCCACATGCACCATTAATGGCTCCGAAGTGTTCATGATGGATTGATCTTCGCTGCACACCGCCACCACGGCCACGGCATAGCTGCCTGCGGTGCTCCAACTGTGGCTGTCTTCCGGCGTGTTCAATATAGACTCGCTATACGTGCCGTCTCCCCAGATAAATACATAGACCACTGTGTGGCCCAGACTGCACGTCGCGCCTGTGCTTGTGAAGGTTCCTGTTTCATTCAACGTCAGCGACACAGGGCCCTCAGGGGTGCCGGGCAGCGAGACCGTGTGGTCTTCCTGGGCGGAAGCCGCTATTCCCCCCAATAGGCAGACGGATGCCAATACAAGCCCCAACGTATTACGTTGCCGGTGATTATAAAACTTCATGCCGTCTACCTCCTGTCTTTTAGCTGCATTCAAACATAGCGCAACACCTACCCATCCCTATAAAAAGTCTAGGGTTCGTCTGCGAATTTGTCAAGGAGAAAGTGAAAATACGTATAATTGCTCCTTCTTCCTAAGTGTTGTTTTTGAATGCACTTATCTTCAAAACGGTGTTTTTCGGATCTTTGTTGTGTATGCATAATTTTGAAGACAAACACGATATCCCTCCCAATGGGTGAAAAAAACCCGCGTATCATGATACGCTTAGCACTCTTGGGACGTTATCCACCCGTTCCCAAAGTATACTTGGGTACGTACTTAAGGAACTTGATGTTGATGGAAAAACTGCGATTTTTGAATGAGAAACAGGTGCTCGCCGTGTGCCGTGAATTCGGTACACCCGCTTTTGTCTATGACCAGGCCACCCTGGAACGCCGCGCAAGCGAAGTATTGGCCTTCCCGAACGCCTTTGGCCTCACAGCCCGCTACGCGATGAAAGCCTCGCCCAATGCTGCGATCATCCGCACGTTTAACCGCATGGGGCTGCATATCGACGCCAGCAGCGCCTATGAAGTGGAACGCGCATTGCGCGCGGGCGTGCCCCCAGAACACATCCAGCTCACCGCCCAGGAACTGCCCGGCAACCTCCAGGAAATCGTCGACCGGGGCGTATGCTTCAATGCCTGCTCGCTTCATCAATTACGCGTCTTTGGCCAGTATTATCCCGGACGGGACGTGTCCGTCCGCATCAACCCTGGTTTAGGCTCCGGGCACAGCAACCGCACCAATGTCGGCGGGCCTTCGGCCAGTTTTGGCATCTGGCATGAACACCTGGACCAGGTGTTTGCCGTGGCGCAGGAATTTGGGCTGCACATTACCGGTATGCACACGCATATTGGTTCCGGAACCGATCCGGATATCTGGGTGTATTGCGCGCAGCTTTCTCTTGGGATTGCGGCCCGGATGCCAGAGGTGACCCGGCTTAGTCTGGGGGGCGGATTTAAGGTGGCGCGGATGCAAAACGAAGTATCTGCCGACTTCCAGACGATTGGCGAAAAAATAAAGACGGAATTTGAATCCTTCGCCCACCAGCATGGACGAAAACTCCACCTGGAAGTGGAGCCCGGCACCTATCTTGTGGCGAATGCGGGGGCGCTTGTCTGCCGTGTCATGGATATTGTCGATACCGGCGAAAAAGGCTATACCTTCATCAAGGTGGATAGCGGCATGACCGAAATTTTGCGGCCCAGCCTGTATGGCGCACAGCATCCCATTATCGTCGTGCCGCAGGTCCGGGAGCGCCGTAAAAGCGCAAAATACCTCGTTGTGGGACACTGCTGCGAAAGCGGCGATATCCTTACCCCAAAACCCGGCAATCCGGAACAACTCAAACCACGGGTATTGAAAGAAGCCCGCATCGGCGATGCACTCGTCATTGAAGGCGCCGGCGCCTACTGCGCTGCCATGTCCTCCAAGAACTACAATTCTTTTCCCGAATGCGGGGAAGTGCTCTTGACCCATGCTGGGAAACTTGTACTGGTTCGCCGCAGGCAAACCCTCGATCAAGTTTTACAGAATGAATGTTCAGAAGAGGCGGTTTGATATGAAAAAAGACAAGACATTCGACTGTGTAGAAATGAAACAGGCGATACAAGAGAAGCATGCCCGTGAATTTGCAGGTCTGCCCGATCAAGAGGTCGCAGATCGAATGATGCGCGAATTGAAGACCTCAAACGACCCCGTAGCCGTATGGTATCGTGAATGTTTGACCCAAGAAAGTCTGGCGGCCAAATAGCGGGGATAAACATCCTGAATAGTGTAAATCTCAATTTAAAAAGTATAGACAATCATTCACAGAGTTCTTCTTCCGGCTCAAATAATATTTGTGCCAAACCGGTCTAATTTCGCACTTTCACGCCCATACACGGATTCGTTTCACTCATTTTTCATTTGCGTCACGGTATGAATCAGGGGTATTGTTTTGTCTTTCGTCGTAAGGAAAGGAACTACTCAATGGACAAGGTTCGTTTTGGAATAATTGGCGTGGGGGGGATGGGCACGGCGCATGCCGGAGTATTTAATAAGGGTGATGTGGCGCGGGGGGAACTGGTGGCGGTGTGCGATATCGACCCGGCCCGCATGAAACCCTTTGGTGAATTGAAGACCTATACGGACAGCCGGGCGCTGATCCGGTCGGGAGAAGTGGACGCGGTGATCATCGCCACGCCGCATTATGATCATACGACGATTGGCATCGATGCGCTGGAACAGGGCTTGCATGTGTTGGTGGAAAAACCGATTTCCGTGCATAAGGCGGATGCGGAAAAGCTGATTGCGGCGCATACAAATCCAAAACAGATTTTCAGCGCCATGTTCCAGATGCGGACCTATCCCCAGTTTCAGAAAATCAAGCAACTGGTCGAATCCGGAGAATTGGGGACGCTCCATCGGATGAACTGGGTTATCACGGCGTGGTACCGCACGGAGGCGTATTATGCATCGGGGGGCTGGCGTGCTACATGGAAAGGCGAAGGCGGCGGCGTGCTGTTGAATCAATGTCCCCACAACCTCGACCTGTTCCAATGGATTTGCGGGAAGCCCAAGCGCGTGCAGGCTTTCTGCGGATTCGGCAAGTATCACACCATCGAAGTGGAAGATGAAGTAACCGCCTATTTCGAGTATGACAACGGCGCTACCGCGGTGTTTATCGCCTCAACCGGGGAAGCGCCGGGCACGGATCGCCTGGAAATCGCAGGGGACCGCGGCAAGCTCGTATTCGAAGATGGCAAGCTTATATTCATCCGCAACGAAGTGAGCGCATCGGAGTTCAACAAGACCTCCGCCAACGGATTTGATCGTCCGGCGGTGTGGAATATCGAAGTGCCGATTCAAGGGGCCTCGCGCAATCATGCCGACATCACGGAGAATTTTGTGGATGCGGTCCTTGACGGTAAACCGCTCATCGCCCCGGCGGAAGAAGGCATACACTCCGTCGAGATTGCCAATGCTATGCTGTATTCCGCCTGGATCGGCCAGAAAGTAGAATTGCCAATAGACGGACGGGCCTATGAGGCGAAATTAAAAGAGAAAATCAGTGCATCGCGGTTTGAGAAGAAGGCGGCGGCGGGCGGAGCGATTGATCTCAGTGGGTCGTTTCGATGATCTATTTATTCAAAGCACAGCTTTGAGAGCAAGTGCGTTCCCAAGCACAGCTTGGGAACGAGCAACTCTATAAGTGCCAGGGTTCGCGATAGTTTTTCCGGAGCAGGTGGTTGGCTTCGGGATCATCCGGGAAAGTTTCATGGTCCGGGTCCCAGCGCAAGGGCCGGTTCAGCGTGAACGCGATCCAGCCAAGCTGACATAGAATATCGGATCGCGATGCGACCTCAATGTTGCTGATCGTGTCCGCGCGCGAATAAATGCAATCGAGCAGGTCCTGGTGATGGGACGTGCTGGCGGGCAAGCGGATTTCTGTGGCGCCGGGTGAATCCAGCAAGAGTTCCTTCGGGCTGGCCTCCAAGCCTCCGCGATTCACCCACACCCAGCCGTCGCCGCCTTCGAACATGATACCATGCCGCACACCCTCAAGACCGGGTCCCGCGCCGGTGAAGTGTAACGTAACGCCGTCGGCGTACCGATAGTGCACATCCCATAAAATGGGATTATCACAGAGCGCGTCATCCGTGGGCCATTTCGCGGTGCCGGTGATTTCTATGGGGCCGGTGAGTTCCGTGCCGTGACCCCACTGCGCGATATCCATGTGATGAATGCCCCAGCCGGTAATATACCCGAGCGAGTAATCGCTAATGTGGAACCAGTGTGGATTGATAACCCGTTGCGGAATAAACGGCGCCACCGGTGCAGGTCCCAGCCAGAGATCATAGTCAAAGCCTGCGGGGATCGGCGCTGCGGTAAAGGTTTTCAAACCGGACCGTTCCGCAGCGCCCGCATGCACGCCGACATTGATGTTTTTCAGCTTTCCGATGCGTCCGTTGCGCACGAGTTCACAGGCGCGCCGGAACTCTTGCGAAGACCGCTGCTGCGTGCCAAATTGGAAAACACGGCCATACTGCCGGATGGCGGCGCGGAGTGTTTGCACTTCCTCGATGCTCATGCCCAGCGGTTTTTCCACATAAACATCCTTACCGGATCGCACCGCCGCCAAAGCATGCAACACATGCCAGTGATCATTGGAGGCAATCAGCACGGCATCGATATCATCGCGGGCCACGAGTTCCTCAAAATGCACGTATTCCGTGCAGACCTCGCCTCCGTAATGTTTGTTTACCATATCGCGGGCCATGGCGCGCGCATCCGGTTTCACATCGCATACCGCCACCACCTGTGCATTGGGCGAGCCCATGAACGCGTTCATATCGCCCCGGCCCATGCCGCCCAGACCGATGCAGCCTATGGTGATGCGTTCGCTGGGAGGGATGATGCCAGGCCTGCCCAGCGCACTAATTGGAATAAGCGAAGGGAACGCCGCAATCCCCGCGGCTCGTTGAATAAATTGACGGCGGCTGATGGATTGTTTTGTCATTTGAACATAACCTTCCAGGAAGTTGGAGTAACGGAAATCTGGATCGGCAAGCGCCATGCACCCTGTGCGGCAGGTTGCAGGGAAACGGGTTGTCCGTTTACTTCGGCCGCCACAGGCGTTTTTCCGCCGGCTGATATAAAGAGGTATCCGATTTCGCCCACCGGCCGTTGCACAACACCGGCTAGAGATTTTTTTGATTCATCCCATGCGACGCCTTTAAGTTCAGCGCCGCAGCTTTGGTGGAAACTTGTTCCGGCTATCCACGGATGAGAACGTGGCTTCTTGAGACAGAGCAATTTTACGGTCGGCCCGAAGAAAGCGATGTCGAGCAAGCCTGGTGTATTTCCAGCCTGTAAATCCTGAATATCGCCGGGATGTTCGTATCCATTGGGATTTGTGCGCCTGCCAGGAACAGTTCCGAGGCATTGCCTGGACCAGAATTCGTAGCCGTGAAAGGTATCGGTTTCTGCAAAGCCCAGCAGGGAAAAGGGAATCTGATACCGGCTGATTGAGGTGTCCTTTTGCGAAAGCGTGTTTTCGTAACAAAAGATGCCAATCAGATCCCATTCGTCCCAATCGGTTTTTACATGTGTTTTCCAGACGGAACCCGCGGGGTATTCCTTGCGTTTCTCCTGCTTTTGCGGACCATCCGCGCAGGTGGAGGAGTAACCATAGTCCGCGGGGGCGGTAATGCCCTCGAAAAGATCGATCGGCTCGGTGGTGATCCCCAGCGGCGGCAAGGTGGCCGTAAGGATTTCCCATCGGTCTTCGGGGAGCGTGGTGAGCGTATCGCCGATATCCACCTGCCCGCCAGTGAGAAAGGCGATGGTGGCTCGGAGGCGTGCATCTTCCAGCGTGCCGGGGAATCCCACGCATAAGCAGGAAGGCTGCAGGATGCCCCAGCGCCGGTTCTTGAACAAATGGCAGGCGACGTTTTGGTAATTGCTTTCCTGGAACGTGGTGCTGATGAAACCGGTATTGCCGGTATCGCTGCACGTGTAGAGCAGGGGCCAATGTCCCGTGCCGGGCATTTCCGGTCCCCCGCAATTGAGCAGCAGGGCGTCGGGCATGGCCTCGCGAATAATCTTTGCGCCGATCCGCGCCGCTTCCACGCCGCCGCCCGCCACGATGCGCGCATCATACCTCCGCTTGGCGCGGCCATCGTACACGCTGCCGATGAAGTCCGACTTCAGGTAGCGAATGCCGCGCGCATACAGGCTTTCGATGTTGGCTTTAAGATAGTGCTGCATTTCCGGGTTGGTGAGGTCGGGGATATAAATTGCGCCGTGGGGCACCCAGAACCAGTCGGATTGCTTGGCCAATTGACCGTTGCCTTCATGAATCAGCCATTCCGGATGTTCCTTTGTTAGTGCATCGAATTCACTGATGGAGTAGGGGGCATTCCACACGCCCAGGCTGAAGCCGAGTTTGCCCACTTCCTCCGAGAGCCATTTCAAGCCTTTGGAAAACTGGGGATTTTCCCCGTAGGTGCTGGGGAGTTGCCGATCCTGCCAGCCGAGGTCGATGAGGAGAACGCTGAGCCCCAACGGCTTTAAACGTTCCGATGCGATACGCGCGGTATCCAGAACGCGATCTTCGGTAACCCCCAGCCGGTAGGGATACCAACTGCACCAGGAGACCGGCGGCTCGGCAGGCAAATGCACGGGATGCTTCTGCGCAACAAGATCCGCGTAGTGTTCAAGCAGATGCCAAGGATTATTACCCGCCAGAAAAAGCACTGGCTCGAATGAGATTTCTTCCCCCGGATTTACCAGGAGGTCTCCGCCGTCAAAACCTATGCGCCAGCGGCATGCCCCGGTATCCGTACGGCTTTCCATGTCAATACGGCCCGCCCAGCGTTCCGACGATTCAAATCCCGCCAGGAACGCCAGTTTTGAGGCACGGTCATACGCCAGGGATACGAACTCAGAACCATGGCTTTCACTGGCCTGCTGGCTGCCGGGTTCAGCGCTTTCGCCTCCGTTCTTGGTGGAGGAAAGTAAGGGAACCACGCGTCCCCAGTAATTCCCCTGTTCGAGAACACGCACGGCTTTGATGTCGTTGCTGAAGCACGCGCCGGGGGCGGCATCCGCCGTGTCCAGGAGGCGCACGTCATTGAGCGTGACTGCATTGGCGGCCGTATTTTTCAGGGTGCTGGTCAGCCGCAGCACATGATTATCCACTGTTTCGAAGGACACCTGTAACTGAACATTCCCGCCCAACGAATAAAGGATGTTTTTATTTGGGCCTTCGCCGGTGACAGATGCTTTTTCCGGCTGGAGCGTTTGCTGGTCGATGGTCAGGCCTGGCTGCAGTCCTTCCAGTCGAAAAGTATCCCACGAAGGAATGTGGAGAGAGATCACCGCCGGTGCATCAATGGAGATTTCGATAGGCAGGTTTGTGTGGGATTCTCCCGTGGTTTGTGTCAGGATAAGGCATCCGGCAATCAACAGGGCGGCAGTCATAGTATTTCCCTCCATTAAGGTAATGGCCTGGATGCATTATACGGATTTAAGATTGAAATGCGCTATGTTTTAGGGCGAAGGGAAGGGCTTGGGGGATTTTATGGACACTATGGACTAAATGGACAGGATGGAGACAGCGCCGGGCGAAGCCGGCAAGGTGTAGTAGAGTGGAAGTCTTGAACAGTGAAGACATAGCGAGTCACACTGGCCCCGAGTCATGGCGGTATGGCCGAGAGGCCGTGCTGCAAGCGTTGACAGGGGAACGTG
>JAKQOG010000157.1 GCA_029565395.1 Candidatus Hydrogenedentota bacterium
CGAATTCAGGAATGCGCCGGAAACAACGTTCCACCAAGATGTCATCCGGTTCAGGCAAGATAAGTTCCGGTGCGAAGAGGGTCCGTTCCAGCCATTCGAGTGAAATTTCGCGTTCTTCCAGCACCTTTTGAGCGTGTTTGGTCAATCACGGATTTTCATTATCAGTAACGAGGTTACCCTACTTCATGATACCGAGGCGTAGTTAAAGCTGATGGCGGCATTCATCCACGGCAGGTAGGTGGTCTCTTTCATCCATGGCAATTCAAACAACGTCGGCAGATGCACTTTTTTCTTGAGGCGTACTGTAATCGCCCGGTTTTCGATAGTGATGTTTGCTCCGTTTTGCAGCACATCCCGCGCTATGGTTGCAACGGTACATTTTTCAAATCCCGGCAATTGCCGGGTAATCGCCTGAAACAGGTTGTGCGCCAACAGAGAAAGGGTCAGGTCAAAATCCACTTTGATGACCAGTGAGGACGAGGGCGAGTTGAGATGGAAAAAGTCTATCTGCTCAGCAATTTCCTGCTCGATGAGACAGCGGTGGGCATATTTTGCGATCAGCGCCTCAATAGGCATGTCTAGTTCGTTTGATATGAGAAAGGTCGGCTTTTCATGCCCGTGATCGGTCACGATAATCTGCCGTATTTTTCCTTCATAGTGACGCATTTCAATAAGGCTGTCGTGGACGCGCACCTTGGGATGCTTGCGCCTGCCTGCTATATGCACAGTCTGCCAGTGTTCCTGGGGTATGGCGTTGGCTTGCGTAATCAGTTTTATCCCCCGCCGTCGCAGCGTCAAAAACCGGATGCCCTCACCATTAATCCGGCTGAGATTCTCATAGGTAGTAAAGCGCGAGTCGAAGATGAGCATCTTGGGCATGTTGTGTTGTCCTTCCCGCCAGAAATCAATGAATTCGAGAACGGCATCGTTTTCGTTGCGGTGACGAATGCCCGCGTCGGAATAGACCAGCATGCCCGTGTCCGGATTTTGTACCAGCAGTGCCAGCAGGCTTTTGATGCGTTTGCCGCGCATGCCCGCCCAGTTGTTTTCCAGAACACTCTCGTCGCCCCAATGGGGAATGGCCTTGAAGTCCATGTTGAAGGTGTCGCACGGGCTGTCGTCTGGTTGGAATAGGGCGGCGAGTTCGTGCAGCAACGCCAGGTTTTGTTCCCGTCGCACGCAATAGGAATAACTGGAAAGGGTGGCGTTTTTGGGCAGCACGTTGAGTCCGGCGAACAGGCCCAGAGCGCGGTCAAAACTGTAGGGCGCGTCATGGGACAAGCGCTCGTTGCCCAACAATTTCAGGGCCAGCAGGGACATTATCGAGGCGACATCGCTTAATACGCTGGTCTTGGGAAACTGGGCGCGCTTGATGGCGGGGACAAGACCCAGTTGCGCCATCAAAGGCAGAAACACCAGCGGGCCGCCACCCAATTCCGTGGGAAAGGACTCGTCCCGCCAGGCAATCGGTTCGCTGGCTGGCGCCTCCATGCTCGCGGGCAGCGCGGCATGGGCGCGTTCTTGGCGTGTACGTCTTGGCAAGGGTGCAAAGCCTTCCTGCTTGAGCAGCCGGTCTATCGCGGTCAACGAAATCTTCTCGCCTTTGGCTGCCAATGCGCTGTGAATGTCGGGCACAGAGCGGTTGTATTTGCGCATGGCGATGATTTCTTGCGCCAGTTGAGGCGGTGCCGCGCTTCCCGGTGGGCGTCCTTGGGGCATGGAAACGAAGAAGTTTGGGGCGCCTTGTATGAGGTCTTGACGAAACTGAGCGTTGAGTTTTTTTAGGTAGGCCGCGGAAAAGTGGAATCGTTGCGCAGCCTGCTTGATGGTGAGGTTGTCGAGATGAATGGCCCGCAGGGCTTCATAGTGGCGTTGATGCGTTTGCTCGGGGTTAAGAAAGAACTGTTTTGTATCCATGACTAGATACTACTATAACGTGAACTAAAAGTCAAATATTATTTATTAAAACATAGCGAAATCGGTCGCAATCACCCAAAAACAGGCATAATATTGGTTTATTTGAGGATTATTTTGGTGATGGCTAGATTTTAATTACAGAAATATAGGGCATAGTTCTCTGAAATAGGTGTCCATTTCTCGGCAGAGCATGATGGGATTTGCCGCATATACGCCCCCTTTACACGTCCATAGCCGGAAATGCTTGCCCCGAAGGTTACTTATTTACTCGTAATGAAAATCCGTGTCAATACATATTTCATTATCTTACACCTGGCCGATGCTTGATTTCCAGCCATTTTACTTGGACGTCATTCCTGTTTCCAAAGGGATTCCCTCTTTCTTGTCTACGCGATAGCATAACCTGGCCTTCTCCGCAACCATGAGAAAACAAACGGAGGAAGTAAAATCCCAAGAACGAAGGTATTCAAAAACAAGTAGAGAACAAAGAATCAATGAAGATGGCCCCCGAATTTCCTATGGAAGAAGGATACTTTTTCTTATGCCGCTTGTATTTGCTGGCCTTCGCGACGGGCAATTTCTATAATGGCGCTTGACGTATCCTCGCTCCACTGTTGCAGGCCGCAGGCAATGGGTTCAATGCGGCTGTCCGTCCTTGCCGCCATGTACCACAAGGTACTGATGTCCTCACGAACTCTGGGGCCGTCAAACCGGGGCGATACGACCATCAAATCTATATC
>JAKQOG010000160.1 GCA_029565395.1 Candidatus Hydrogenedentota bacterium
ACTATAGTGATCATGGGCAATGATGAGGGAGGTTTGACGACGAAAATGAGCTCATTTTTGGCGCATTGGAAGGGCAACCCCGAAATCTGACGCAGGCCCTTTCGGCGAAATAACCCTTTTTCTCAAAAGATCGACGTACACTGGGCATATTACTGAGATTTCACAGCCAAATCGTTGCCTTTTTATTTGTCAAGATGCGAAAAGGGCGATTTTACAGATGTCTCTATTCATATTTCAGATAACCCGCTTAAGAGTACATATCCATTAAGAGCCTCTAACAAAACCCATTACCGGAGTTCTTAAACAGAGACAAGCATGCTTAAAAATGACATTGTTTGGGGCACCGAGTCCAATACACAAAATAGTGCATGGTCATAAGGAAGCGGTTTTGTTAAAGGTTCTAAGAATATTGCCAGAAGACTGATGCTTCTTAAACCCAGAAGACTGACAACTCTTAAGCCCGAAGGGTTTTAACATGACAGCCTATCGCGGCGTAGCCGCAACCAAACCAACAAGTTAGCGATAAAGTGCGAAACTTTTTCAATCAGTTGGAGAATTAGGGACCCAGGGCAACGCCCTGGGACAAGGATTAGGCAAGGGTAAAGCCCTGAAAGGGCGAAACAAGGAGTCATTCCATGCCACAATCTCTATCCATGAATCTTATTCACCTTATCTATAGCACCAAAAACCGCCATGCCTGCCTGACCCCATCCATTCGCCCGAAATTATTCGCATATCAATGTGGCATTTTCCGGGAATGGGATAGCCCAACCCTTGTGATTGGCGGGGATTCAGACCATGTGCATGCATTATTTATATTATCTAAAAAACACGCCTTATGTCAGATCATAGAAGAGGTTAAGAAAGGGTCGTCGAAATGGATTAAGACCCAAGACCGCGAATATGCCGGGTTCCATTGGCAAAGCGGATATGGGGCGTTTTCCGTGAGCCAATCCCATGTGCCTCGGGTACGCCAGTATATCGAACAACAAGAGGAACATCATCGTAAGGTTTCATTTCAAGATGAATTTCGTCTATTTCTGAAGCGATATAAAATTGAATACGATGAACGATATGTTTGGGATTAGTGCGATGTGGCGCCCTTACAGGGCATGTTATGGTGGGGGCCATTGTCCCAGGGCGTTGCCCTGGGCTGTCATGTTAAAAACCCTTCGGGCTTAAAATGTGTCATCTCTTTGGATTAATGAGTCATTACCTTTTCGGTGGAATACCCAACTTACCGTTGTCATGACCCGGTAGATCGGTCTGATTGGCCCGATCAGACCGATCGGTCCGATAGATTTTTCAATAAACCCTTCATCGCGGGATAAAGCTGCCGATAGTGTTGATAGAGTTCTTGGTATTGCTGATGACGTTTGACATTGGGCTCGAAAACGAGATCGCGGTTTACAAAGTTCTCCACACCCTCATTAACGCTTGAGAACGCGTTTGTTGCCACCCCCGCGAGGATCGCCGCGCCCAGCATGCCGCATTCCGTAATGCGCGGACGCACGAAGGGCACGCCCAGGATATCCGCTTTGATTTGAAGCCACGCCGCCGATTTCGCCCCGCCGCCCGTCGCCACAAACCCGGACATATCAATGCCCATGGCCTTAAGCGCATCCAGGCTCTCGAGAAAGTACATGGTGGCGCTTTCCATGATCGCCTTCAAAATTTCACCGCGGGTGGTGGTGGTGCGCAGGCCTGCAATGACGCCCGACGAATCCGCGATAAAATTGGGCGTGCCCGTGATCTCGAAATGCGGCAGCACCAGCAGCCGCGTGGGTTCCGGGGGCAATTCCCGCATCAGGAGATCATACAAATCTTCATTGCCTTCCAGCAGCAATTTGTCGGCGGAAGCGAAGGTATCGCGGAACCACCGCACCAGCACGCCGCTCTGATTGTAAATGAACGAAACATACAACCCCTTCAACACGTGGTGTTCGACATTCAGCCCGCAAGGCAGCATTTCTTTGGCGGAGGGAATCCGCGCATACGTCGGCGCAATGCATTCCACAGTGCCGATCCCGCAGCAGGCCTTGCCCGCTTCGAAAATCCCCGCCCCCAGCGAATTACAGCACTGATCATGCCCGCCCACTACGATTTGGACGTTCTCGGGCAACCCCAGCCGTTCCGCCATTTCGCTGCTGACGTGACCTGCAAGGGTTCCGCTTGGAACCGGTTTTGGAAATTTTTCTCGGTCCAATCCCGACCAGCCCAGCAATTGCTCCGACCAATCTTCCTTGCGGATATCAAAAAGCAACGTGCGATTCGCCAGCGAGTGGCTAGTCAGTGGTTCACCACCCAAAAAGAAGGCAATCAGGTC
This sequence comes from Candidatus Hydrogenedentota bacterium, assembly GCA_029565395.1. Classification (GTDB taxonomy): domain Bacteria; phylum Hydrogenedentota; class Hydrogenedentia; order Hydrogenedentales; family CAILVY01; genus CAILVY01. The sequence goes on from JAKQOG010000160.1 coordinate 2,327, forward strand.
CGCCCACAACAATAGTTTCCACGCACCCGCATAAATCTCTGGTTGATGATCCCTCAGCCAGAGTAGCTTGGGCAGTGAATAATTCGGCCCGAGAATGTTGGGATTGATCGCATAGAACGCCTGCTGTCCGATTTCCGCAGAAAGTTTTTCCACATACTCGCCACCGCGCAGGTCCGTATGGAGAATGCTGTTGCCAAGGATCTCGCCTTTCGCGGAAACGGGCGTCATGGCCTCGCCCATCGAACTGATGCTGATCGCCGAGATGGGATCCCGCTTGGAATGTGAGGCGACTTCCGCGATGCAGGTGAAAATCTGTTCGATCACCCGGCGGCTGTCGAGTTCCATCCAGCCTTCCCGTGGATACAGCGTGGGATATTCGCGGTAGGCCGTGGCTATGCACGAACCGTCCAAGGTAAATGCGGCGGCCTTGCAGCCGGTCGTGCCGATGTCAATGCCCATCAAACTCATGGGACGCTCACCTCATACCCTAAATACTTCTCAAAGGCTTCGCGCAGGGGCGCCAGCACATGCCCGGGCGTCACCGCCACATGATGCCGGTGGCCTTCCCGGCCAATCGCCAGCAGCACATCCTGCAGCCGGAGAATTTCCGCCACGCCCGCGCATCCAAAGAACTCCTTCGGCACCACGTCATCCGTGAACCGGCCTTCACCCAGGTAAAATTTCATCTTGCCGTCCGCCGTGGTGAGGTTCCCAAACGTCATTGGCATCGGCGCAATGCGCCCGATGTTGCACCCGTAGGCGCAGCCCTTCCCCACCGCATTTTCAAGGATGGCATGGTCCGTGACAAGGCCCTTCCCCGCCATCATCGTCTGCGGCACCGGCCCGCAATGGAACAAAATGCACTTATCCTCGTCTTCGCCAAAATTGTTGTTCCAATCAAGGCATGCGGCGGTTTGGCCCGAGGCACTGCCTAGCGCGCGCATCGTGATCGCGCTGCCCACGTCCACCTCGCATGACGCCATAACGCCCCGTTCGTTCATCTCGCTCAACAACACGCAGCACGAAATGCCGAACTGCTGCTGCATCTCCAGCCAGCACCGGATCGCCAATGCGTCCAGCTTCATCTCCTCCACCAGACCGTCCAGCACCACGCCCAACGCCACCAGTCGCTCGAATGCCTTCTTCGGGACCCCTTTCCAACAGGTATACGCGCTCAACACGTTTGCCTTCGCCTTTGCTGCTTTGTCCGTCATCTTGACCGCCCGCACCCGCGCAAACACGTCCGACAGATCCACCGTCTCCATCGTGATGCCATGCCGCTGGAGCGCCAATTCGTCAATCCGCACGGTTTTAAACGCCGTGGTGCGCGCGCCAATCGCCCCGACAATCATTTTCCGCGACGCCTTCACCGTCCGGCACAAGCGGTCGAAATACGTCACATTCTCCACGAAGGCCGGGCTGCACGGATGCACCACATGCGGCTTTACCGCCGTGAATTTCACCCCGTACTGCAAGAACACGTCCATGATGGAAAGTTTGCCGCAGAAGGAATCCCGCCGCTGCGCCGGATTCAGTTTGTCCATCTCATCGGGATACGCCTGGATGAGGATGGGCGCATTCGCCTCATTCAATGCCGCCACTGCCCCCGTCTCATCCCCGAAATTCGGCAGACACACAATCACCCCGTCGTATTTCCCCGCGTTCTTTTTAAGGAAATTCGCGTAGATCGCGCCTTCCGCCGGCGTTTCAACCGCGCCGTTCCGCGTGGCGCTTGGCTCCAACATTAAAGTCTTATGTCCCAGCTTTTGCAGCGTTTGTGAGAGTTCCTGACGCGCGCTCGCCTGCAACGACGCCGGGAAAAAGCCCCGATTCCCAAAAAATAAGGCAAATGTCGATTTATTCTGCTTCATACGTCTCTCCTTCCACTCATTCTCCGGTTCTCTGAGTTCTTTGCGCTCTTTATGGTTAAAACTCTTCAAACCCCCGTGCCACTATCACCATCGCACATCCTTAATGTCCATTATGTTCATACCGTCCATGATATCCTCGTCCACCCCCTTAACCTCCCACATAAATTTTATCCACCGAATTTTCCAGTTCCAGTTCTTCCCGCACCGCCTGCACCGTTGCGGCATATGCCGCTTCCTGTGCCTTCGCCACCGATTCACCCATCAGCGCCTCATATGGCTGCCGAATCGCCGTTCCCACATTAATCTTCGCGATGCCGTGCCGGATGGCCTCCAACACACATGCCTTACGGATGCCCGATCCGCCGTGCAACACCATCGGCACGTTCACCAACGCCTGCAACGCATCCAATCGCTCGATACTGAGCCGCGCCTCCACTTTTTTCTCGCTCTTCCGCGCTGCACTGATCGCACCATGCACGCTCCCCACCGCCACCGACAGCCAGTCCACGCCCGTCTCCCGCACAAACCGCAGCGCCTCCTGTGGATCCGTAAACCCCTTGCCCGATTCAAACAACTCATCATACGGCGGCAGCGGCCCCTCCTCATGCCCCATTACCGCGCCCAGTTCCGCCTCCACGGGAATCCCTCCCGCATGCGCCATATCCACCACTTTTTTCGTCGCGGCGATATTCTCCTCCAACGACAGCCGCGATCCGTCCACCATGATCGAATGATATCCCAACTCCACGGCAAGTCCCAGGTCCGCCATATAATCTACCCGCAACCCGTCCTCATCAATCACCGGCACATGATCCAGATGCAGCCGCGTACACCGCGTATCCTTCACCCGCTGATATTCCTCATAAACTTCCCGGATCCCCTTCGACTGAAACTTCATCCATTCAGGCCGCGCCACCATGATCAACCCGAAGCATCGCGTATCCCGCAGCGCCTGCACTATCGGCGCCATCATCGGCAAATACGGCACATTAAACCCCGGGATGGCCGTTCCGGCCTGCCAGGCACGGCGCATGAAATCACTCATTGTACATGTGTTCAAGGAAAGCGGACTCCTTTGGTTTTTCGTCTGGAGAAGTTGTTTCATTTTGGTCACTTTAGACGCAAAAACGCAAGTTTTGATCGATTATAACAGGTCTTGGCCTTTTCCCCGAAGAAAGATGTTTTCCCCCAGGCAAGTTGCTTTGTGTATGCTATAGTCCATTCCGGGATGCAGCCTGCGAGGGTTTGGTATGAAAAAGCGCATATATTGGGTGATTCTTTTATTTGCCTTGGCAATGGCTGCCGCGTATTACATGCATGTTCCATCCCGGGAGGCGCAAGAGCGGAAGAACGATGGTGATGCCGGTGAGATCGCGGTCCCTGCGGATGCACAAGTGCCTGCCCGCCCTGATTTCATGGAATGCAGCGCCGCCGGCAATATGGGGCAGTCTCCAGATGCCGACCTGATCAGGACGGTTCAGGCGAATCTTTATGAGGATGAAAAGTTTTTACGAAAGCGCTTGATCGCCGCGTCCTGGGGCACTCTTTATTTGTGGCGGCTCAATGGGTTTATAGGGCCGAAATACGATTTTATCCCCTATGAGCCGGGCGCACCGCTTGCGATTATGGAATCGACAGCAGAAGGTGGTATGGGGGAGGCCGCACTCGAAGGGGAAGCGGAAGGTGAAGGGTCCGAATGCATAGCAGAGGAAGAGTATCACCCGATCTATTTCTCCAAGATCGAGCCCGATGCCTATATTCTGCACACGGGTCTGTATTTCTGTTTTGATTGTGGCGCAGGCTCGGCGGTTCGTTGGGATTTGGATCAGAACAAACGCCTTGATCTCTGGCATGGGGAAACAGACTATCTCAAAGACTTGATTATCAGCCCGGATGAACAGGCTGTGGCGGTGCACTACTTCTGGATGGGCACTCCGGGTGAAGCCCTGTCGGTATTTCGAAATGGGGATTGGTTCGCGGAAATCTCTGCGTTGGGGACGGGAATCGATGTCGCGGCGATCAACCACGCCAATACGCACGTGGCGGTTTGTACGGCCGTGGGCATTCATGTGCTGGTTAAACTGCCGCCATCGCCTCCGGAAGAGGACGGGGAAACAGAGGGCATCGAAGTGCCTCCGCCGATCTTTTTTGGCGGCGATCTTCCGCATAATTCCCTGGAAAGCACTGGAAACACGGAATTATTGAGGCTCAAAACCAAATTTGAGGGAAGTGTGTCATGCGCCGTGTTTGCCCCTGATGATACGGTCCTGGCCCTGGCCGGGGAGGATGGATGGATCCAGTGTTTTAACGGACGCGGCGGCGGCGCGCTTGCCTCCATGAAAAAGTTAAACTCGCCGGTTCGGGAACTGCTGTTCACTGCCGATGGTTCGTGTCTCTTGGCGCGGACCGAATCTGGCAAGGTACAGGCATATAAGACCTCAACCGCGCGGCCCTGTTATCCGGCCTTGAAGCACGGTACGGAACTTGCCGGCATGCGCTTGTTTGCGGACGGCACTCTCCTTTTAACCTGGGGAGGAACGCATTTGCGCGCTTGGGGCCTCTCTTCCGGAAAAGAGATCTATCCTGCGGTCAAATTTACTGCGCCTATAGCCGGGGCGGTGTTCCCGCGTGAAGCCCCGGACACGGTTGTCCTTTGGAGCCGGGACGGACATTTTAGGGGGTATGACATTCACACGGGGGAACCGCAGATTCCACTGCACCAGCATGGCGACAGCATGGCGGGAGTTACGTTGTCCAAAGGATGTCTGCTTACCTGGGATGAAAAGGGACGTATACGCGAATGGCGTGTTCCCCTGAAGAGCAGCGGGGTGTAAACGAGAGGGTATCAGTTAGGCTTGTCTTCGCGGAAGGCAATGATAATCCAGAAGAAGACCACCGCGGCCAAAAGTCCCATATAGAGGGCATACCACAGCATAACGCAAACGATGCCTTTCTTTGTTGTACACGCCCATGGTACCATACACGCGGACGATTTTAATAAGGGCTTGTATTTCATGAAATGGTTGTACTTTTTAGGGCTTCTGGGCTTGGCGGGCATGATAACGATGACCGGGTCAGGCTGCGGCCAGATTGCGGATCCGGACAATATCAAAATTGCCAAGGTGGATGACACCTATATCACGCGCGGCGATTTGTTTCGGCTGTTAAACGACATGGATGATGCGGATCGCCCGAAAATCAACAACCGGGCGGATCTGTTGCGGGTGCTGAATCAGCATATCGATTCCAAAATTAAAACGCCGCTGGGACAGCAATTGGCGCAGGAAGGAAAAATCCGGATACCCCGGGACGCAGCACGGGAACAGTATTTTAAGGAGTGCGGGGACGACCAGGAGCAGATGCGGGCGATCTGGGGCATGGAACCGCCGGCGGGAGGTGAAATCACTCCCCTGATGAAGGTGTACAATCTGACCCCTCAAGGCATCGTAGCGATGAAAAATATTATTGAGCAAAAGACGGATAAGATTTTGGAGCGGCTGCAAGGGGACCAGGCGGTGCAGTACCTGGCCGTTCACGATCTTCAGACCAACAAATTAACGATAGATCAGGCGGAATTGGAACGGGAATACAAGTTACGCAAAGCCTCTTTAAAGAAACTCGAATGGATGCGGTTCCAGGCCGTGCAATATCCGGGGGGGTCGGAAGATGCCCTGGCGCAGGCAGCGAAAATTCGCGAACGATTAAACGCAGGCGAGACATTTGAAGGAATTGTGGCGGAGATCCAGTCGCTGCAAGCTACTTCGATTGTGCGGCCGGGGGTCACGGCGAACGTAATTGAATCCGAGATCGAGAACAATCCCGATTTGCAGAAATTCAAGGGATTCTGGGCCGTGGCGTCGGGCGCGGAACCCGGCACGATCATCGGGCCCGTGTACCTGCCGCAGTATCAGCAAATGAGCCAGGACGCCCAAGGCCGCACACAGGTGATGAATATGCCCGAAGCCTGGCTGGTTCTAAAAGTGTTGGACAACCGTCCGGAGTCCGAAATGTCTTTGGATGAAGCCAAAATGACCATCATGCCGTCCTTGGTGGTGGCGCAGGAAATGAAAAATCTCCGCGAACAACACGGCGTGGAAATCTATGAAGACAAACTGCCGGATCCAAGGCAGTTGGGGGGAGACCTGGAGGACCCGTTTAAGGATCTGTGAGCGGTCCGCGGTCCGCAGTCGGCTATCAGCGTTCTATACGCTATCCCAAAACCTGATGATATGCCGCGCCCACTGCCATTCCCCCGCAGGCGGGAATCCAGGCTAAAGTGGGCATGAATATAAGAACAGCCCGTTTCCCTGAGAGAGAAACGGGCCGTTATGCATTAATTTGGGTTTACATGCCGGGGCTGTACGTGGTGAGGACCCGCATGTAGTTGGCGCGCTCGAAAGCTGCGGGTTGAGCAACCGATTTCTGGCTCATGCTGCCTTGCATCATCTCGATGGATTCGTATTCGTGCTCTTCCATCCACTCGACAAGACCTTTTTGCAGGGTTTCGAGATGGCTGATGCCGAATTTCAAAAGGGCGGAGGTGGTCATGGCCACGTTGGCGCCCGCCATCATGCACTTCACTACGTCTTCGCTGGTATGGACGCCGCCCGAGATGGCCATATCCATCTTGACGCGCCCGTACAGGATGGCAACCCATCGCAGACGCAGACGCAGGCTGCTCGAGGTGCTCAGGGTGAGGTTGGGCACGACTTCGAGATCATCAAGGTCGAAATCGGGCTGATAGAAGCGGTTAAACATAACCAGGGCGTCCGCCCCCGCATTTTCAAGCTGCTTGGCGAACCAGGGCAGTGAACTGAAGAACGGTGAAATTTTCATGGCGACGGGGATGGAGACGTTGGCTTTTATGTCGCGCAGGAGTTTTTCGTGCATCTCGCGCACGTGCCCCGCGGTCACATCGAAATCGGTCGGGATATAGTAGACATTCAACTCGATGGCATCCGCGCCGGCCTCCTGCATGCGTTTGGCGTATTTGATCCAGCCGCCGGTCGAGACGCCGTTCAGGCTCCCGATGATGGGAATATTGACGGCTTCCTTGGCCTTGCGAATAAGTTCGAGATAGCCGTCAGGCCCCATGCGGTAATCGGACATTTCGGGGAAGTAGGTGAGGGCTTCCGGGGAGAGATTTTCGCCCTGCATGATGTTCTCATTGAGCGACTGGCTCTCAAACGTAAGCTGTTCCTCGAATAATGAGTGCAACACCACGGCGGCCGCGCCCGCGTCTTCCATGTGTTTGATGTTGTCCACTTTGGCGCACAGCGGCGAGGGGGACACCACCAGCGGGTTTTTCAACGTCATTCCAAGATAGGAAGTGCTTAAATCAATCATGGTATATCTCCGTGTTATTCCGCCGCCGGAGCGGGTTCATCGCTGGGTTTTTCGCCTTCAGGTTCATACATGGCTGCCATTTGCTGATAGAGCTTCCACCGCAAGACGACGTCCTGCTGCGCTTCTTCGAGCAGGTGTTTGGCGGCTTCCGGGGCGCTCATGGTCAGCATCTTGTAGCGCGTTTCGTTGTAAATATACTTGTCCAGTGAAAGGGTGGGTTCCTTGGAATCCAACTGGAAGGGATTCTTGCCCTGGCGCCGGAGATCGGGATTAAATCGGAAAAGGGGCCAATGGCCGGATTGCACGGCGGCTTTCTGCTGCTCCATGCCCATCGTCAGGTTGTAGCCGTGCGCGATGCAGTGGCTGTACGCGATGAGGAGAGAGGGGCCGTTAAACGCCTCCGCTTCCCGGAACGCGCGAATGGCCTGTGCATCATTTGCGCCCATCGCCACTTTCGCCACATAGGCGCTCCCGTATGTAATGGCCATCAGGGCCATGTCTTTCTTAGCCTGGGTCTTGCCGGCGGCGGCGAATTTCGCCACGGCCGCGCGCGGGGTCGATTTCGAGCATTGGCCGCCGGTGTTGGAATAGACTTCGGTGTCAAGCACCAGGATATTCACGTTGCGCCCGGACGCCAGCACATGGTCGAGACCGCCGTAGCCAATGTCATAGGCCCAGCCGTCGCCGCCCATGATCCACACGCTCTTCTTGACCAGCATGTCCGCCAGGTTCATCAGATCGCGCGCATCGCGGGAATCAACGTTTTTAATCTTGTCTCTCAGCAAGGCCACACGGGCCCGCTGGGCCTGGATGCCTTCCTCGCTCGACTGATCGGCCTCCCGGAGGGCCTCCACCAATTCTTCGCCCAGGGCTCCGCTCAGACGTCCCATCAATTCAAGCGCGTATTCGCGTTGCTTGTCTACCGAAACGCGCATGCCCAGGCCGAATTCCGCGTTGTCTTCAAAGAGCGAATTGGACCATGCCGGGCCGCGGCCATCGCGGTTGACGGCCCAGGGGGTGGTGGGCAGGTTGCCGCCGTAGATGGACGAGCAGCCCGTGGCGTTGGCCACATAAGCCCGGTCGCCAAACAACTGTGAAACCAGCTTGATGTAAGGGGTCTCGCCACACCCCGCGCAACACCCGGAGAATTCAAACAGGGGCCGAAGCAGTTGCACGTCTTTAACCGTGTTCAAACTGAGTTGATTACGGTCGAAATCGGGCAATTGCTCAAAGAAGTTCCAATTTTCCCGTTCCTGCTCGCGAATGGGCGCCTGCGGGGTCATATTGATGGCCTTCAGACGCACTTCCCGCTTGTTCTTTGCCGGGCAAACTTGCACGCACAGCGAACAGCCGGTGCAGTCTTCCGGCGCCACTTGCAGGGTGTAGCGCAGGTTTTTATGCTCGCGCCATTTCGGCTCGGTGGACTTGAAGGTGGCGGGAGCGTTTTCGAGATGCTTGGGATCATAGAGTTTCGCGCGGATTACACCATGGGGGCACACCAGAACGCATTTGCCGCATTGCAGGCAAATCTCCGGGTCCCAGGCCGGGATTTCAAGACCGATATTGCGCTTCTCCCATTTGGTGGTGGCGGTGGGATAGGTGCCGTCCACCGGCAAAACACTGGTGGGGAGCAGGTCGCCTTCTCCCGCAATGATTTTCGCGGTGATTTCCCTGACAAATTCCGGGGCGTCTTCCGGAACCGGCGGACGGAGGTCGAAGTCACTGGTCACTTGAGCAGGAACGGTGACTTCATAGAGTTTGTCCAGCGTCATGTCCACCGCAGCCCAGTTTTTCTCGACCACGGATTCGCCCCGCTTGCCATACGTTTTCTTAATGGAATACTTAATCCGCTCGATGGCTTCGTCCCGGGGCAGAATGCCGCTGATGGCGAAGAAACAGGTTTGCATGACCGTGTTGATGCGCCCGCCCATGCCGGCTTGTTTCGCAACGGACACCGCGTCAATCACATAGAATTTGAGTTTCTTTTCAATAAGGTGCTTTTGGGCGGTGCGGGGCAGGTGATCCCAAACCTCCTCGGGGGCGTACGGGCTGTTGAGCAGGAATACCGCGGTATGCTGGGCGGTTTTCAATACATCCGTGCGTTCCATAAAGGAAAACTGGTGGCACGCTACGAAGTTTGCCTCGGAGATAAGGTACGGGGAGTGGATCGGGCGCGGCCCGAAACGCAGGTGCGAAGTGGTCATGGAGCCGGATTTTCTCGAGTCGTACACAAAATAGCCCTGCGCGAAATTGTCGGTGTCTTCCCCAATAATCTTAATGGAGTTTTTGTTCGCGCCCACCGTGCCATCCGCGCCCAGACCAAAAAATACGGCCCGCACGGTGTCGGGATCTTCCGTGGAGAAGGACGGATCGAATTCGACGCTGGTGTTGGATACATCGTCAATAATGCCAATGGTGAAACTGTTTTTCGGATTGGACTTGGACAGCTCATCGAAGACGCCCTTCACCATGGCGGGGGTAAATTCCTTGGAGGAGAGGCCGTAGCGCCCCCCCACGATGCGCGGATTAACATTGAACTTGGCTACGCCGGTGGCGATGCTGTTGTTGAGGGAGGCTACCACGTCGAGGTAGAGCGGTTCGCCATTGCAGCCGGCTTCCTTGCAGCGATCCAGCACACCGATGGTCTTAACGGTCTTCGGCAGCGCCGCGGCGAAGTCGGCTTGGGAAAACGGGCGGTACAGGCGCACTTTCAACAGCCCAACCTTCTCGCCTTTCTTGACAAGATAATTTACCACTTCCTCTACCGTTTCCGCGCCGGAACCCATAATCACAATGACGCGTTCAGCATCCGGCGCCCCTTCATAATCGAAGAGATGGTAATGGCGCCCCGTAAGTTTCGCCAGCTTGTCCATGTGTTTCTGGACAATGGCGGGACAGGCCGCATAAAAGGTGTTGACGGTTTCGCGGGCCTGAAAATAAACATCCGGATTTTGTGCGGTGCCCCGAATCATGGGCCGGTCCGGGGAGAGCGCCCGATTGCGGTGGGCGGCCACAAGTTCATCGTCGATCAGGGCGCGAATGGTTTCTTCGCTGAGTTCTTCGATTTTGGCCACCTCGTGGGAGGTGCGGAATCCGTCGAAGAAGTGCAGGAAGGGAACGCGGGATTCGAGCGTGGCGGCCTGGGCGATCAAAGCAAAATCCCCCGCTTCCTGCACCGAGTTGGAGGCCAGCATGGCGAAACCCGTGGTCCGGGCGGCCATCACGTCGGCATGATCCCCAAATATGGAGAGGGCCTGCGCCGCAAGAGCACGCGCGGAAACATGGATCGCGCACGGTGTCAGCTCGCCCGCAATTTTATACATGTTCGGCAGCATGAGCATCAGCCCTTGAGAGGCCGTGAACGTAGTGGTCAGCGCCCCTGATTGCAACGAGCCATGCACCGCACCGGCCGCACCGCCCTCACTCTGCATTTCCACGACCAGGGGGATCGTGCCCCAAATGTTCTTTTTGCCTTCCGAGGCCCATTGATCAGCCCATTCCCCCATCGCCGAGGAAGGCGTGATGGGATAAATGGCCGCAACCTCATTGGTCAGGTATGCAACACGGGCTACCGCCTCGTTCGCATCCAAGGTAATCATTGGTTTCGACATGCTCGTTACTCCAGCGTTTGTAAAAAGTAGGACGCCCTGACGCACAGGGCGGAATCCTTTTACCCAGACGGTTGTGATGTTCGTCTCCGCATGGGCGGAGCGACATGGATAGCCATATTATGACTCTTAAAGCGCCCCTAATGCAATGGGAAAGTTCCCCCGCAAGCGGGGTTGGATTTTTCCTTAAAGCCAGATATGGTTTGGAGATTGTTGAAATTCGGAGTATTTACAGTGCGGAGAATTTTGGGCGCGCTTCCACGGTTTATGGAGCCTTGGATTGATTCACCGAGGCGGTGCATCCACTCAATAGTTGTTGAGTTTGAGCGATTATGCACGCCCCGAAAATCGCTTCGCCCTGGAGTGTGGGGTGAACACCGTCATAAGTCAACTGTGTGGCCCCGGGGCGGGTTGTAATCGTGGCGTTCAAGGCGGGGATATCAATAATATGAACTGCTTTGTCATCCGCGTGATTACGTGACGCAACCACCGCCTGGATTTCATCCCTATGAACGCCCGAGGGCGGAACCACACAAAAAATCCGCGTATGCGGACACGCCTTGCGCACCGCCATCAACCAATCGGTGTACGCGTTCGTGATGTTGATCCCGCCATAATCGTTGGTGCCCATGTTGCAGAAAATATAGTCGGGCTCGGGCAGTAACAGGCCATTGGTCAGGCGGGAAGTCGTGGCGTCATAATGGTCCCAGGTCTTGGGCAAACCGGGCATCTCCAACTCCTTCACCATGCCTTGTCCGCCGGAACCGAATTGGCCATATTCACAATCGAGCCCGGCGCAAACCACCGGAAACCACGAACCCCGCGCATTATTGACGTCGAGCTTCTGCCAGGAAGTGAACAATCCGTCCACGCCCACCCCTTCCGTAATTGAATCGCCAAACCCCATCGCCAGCTTGGATCGTTTGGGATAGGCCGCCAGCGTCCCGCCGGTGTCTACGGACAATCCCGCGATGCGGAGGTGCGCCATGGAAGACGTCCACCGCTTCTGCCCCAAGTCCGCCGCACGGAAAAACACCTCTAATTTGTGTGGAATAGCCGCATCCAATCCAGCGGCGATTGGAAAAGGATAGACACTTCCGGCCTGCGCAAGTTGCTTCACCGTAAAGGGACCATCGTCCACGGAATACTCAATGAAAGGCATCGACGGCGGCGGACATCCGTCGTTCGCGGTGCCGTCAACAAGTAACTCAATAGTGGTTGTCCCCTTGACGATTGTTTTGAAATAGGCCCCCGGCATGGTGGCCTCCACCCGCGCCTCCGCCCCCGCGCTGGTTGGTTTCCAGGTGTACGGCGATAATCCAAAATCCAGGTGATCACAGGGGATGGATACGGTTGCGCCATGAAGTGTGAGAACGCAGAATATACTCAGTAACAGTCCTGAAAGAAAGCCGTACATTGAATATGCGCGCATAGACACTGCCTTCTGGTTGAATGGTTTGCGTTTATTTTCCCTATTTGCCGAAAGGAGAAAGAACCGGTATCGTCTGCCGGCCATGCCGTCGATATATTCTAAAATCAGCATCAAAGGTCATTACAGCACTCTGAGGATGCAACTCCGCCAACCGCACCAGGCACGCGTCCGCAAGCGACATCGGCACATCGCTGTATTTTGACATAAGCTTGGCAATGGCCTCTATTTGTGATTCGACATGGAAGTCGATGTTCAAAATCCCCCGCCGGACCATTTCCAGAACCGCTGCACTTCCATAATCGTATTCTTGCAGCAAGAAACACGATTCTGCGAGAACCGCTTCACAGGTAATCAGGGGCGCTTGCAGTTGGGCTAATTGCGTTCTCGCCCATGCATGAAACCGGTCCCGTTTGTTAATGCTGGCTACCAGCGGCCCGGTGTCCAGCACTATGGGCACCTTCACGTCCCGAATCCCTTGATATATTCCTTATTCGTGGAAAGATCAGCGGGGCCTTCCACGCATCCAATTAAATCATCAGCAAGATCGAGGCAAGATCCCGGTTGAACGGCTATTTCGCTGCTCATATACAGCAGAAGCGCTTTGCGAAGCAGATCTGATTTGGTGGTGCCTTGTTTCCTGGCGGTGGCGGATAGCTTTTTGTCCAACCCCTCATCCAACTTCAATGTAACTGTTTTCATGGCACTTATCCTCTGCGTAATACCCATATGCCGAAATTGTAATACCTGGCCGGAAAAAAGTCAACCAATGACCCCGTACCTATGCTACCGTGTATCCAAAGACAGCAAAGTCCGCGGTGTTGATATATTTGCCGGCACAGTGATTTTGATATAGTTTCTATTGTAATGACGGAGTGTTTGCCAATATGGGAGATATCCGATGAGAACGATAGTGTTTTTAACGGTGGCGCTTGGCTTCGCGGCGTGTGCGGGTGCGGACACCACGTGGCGCGGGGTGCATGTCATGGCGTGGGGTTCGGCGGGAGGCAGCGAAGGCTTGCCCGTGCTCAAGCGGGCTATTGACGAAGTGTTGCGCCCGCTGGGAGTGAATGTACTGGTGTACGAAGTGGGGTATAACTTTGCCTTTGATTCCCACCCGGACCTGCGTTTTGAAAAGATGATCACCAAGGAAGAAGCGCGCGCGCTTGCGCGCTTCTGTAAGGAGCGCGGGATTCGCCTGATTCCGCAGTTCAACTGCCTGGGCCATCAATCGTGGGTGAACGGGAACATGGTTTTCCCGCTGATGACCGCGCACCCGGAATTTGAGGAGGCGCCGGATCTCCCGGAGGCCAAACGGGCCAAAACGCTAAAAAATTGGTGTCCGCTGCACCCTGATGTGTATCCAATTATTTTTGACTTGATCGACGAGATCGCCGGAGCATTTGAAGCGGATGCCTTTCATGTCGGCATGGATGAAGTGCTGACGTTTGCCAGCCCAAAGTGTTCCCGGTGCGCGGGAAAAGCGCCGGCGGACCTGTTTGCGCATGCAGTAAAAGAATTGCACCGGCATATCGTCGGGGAACACACGTGGACCATGCTCATGTGGGGAGATCGGCTGCTGGATGCATCGGGGGCGAACATGGGGAACGGTTGGGAAGCGAGTGACAAGAAGACGGCCGGGGCGATTGACCTGATCCCGAAGGACATCGTCATATGCGACTGGCACTATAGCCTCCAGGAATATTATCCCTCCATCGATTTGTTTGTGGAAAAAGGATTCCGGGTCTGGCCTGCGGGTTGGAAAGACGAGAAGGCGGGATTGCGCCAGGTAGAGTATGCCAAGAAGGACACCACCGGAAAAGTGTTGGGATATTTAGGCACGTCGTGGGTCATCACGCCGGGCGGCTTTGCACAAGCCCTGCTTGGTGAAGGTGATGCGGAAAAACTGAAGGATCGCGCCTTGCCCGCGGCCAACACGTTGAAAACCTGCATCAAAGCGCTTGCACCGCCGGAGGCTGTGAAACCTCAATAAATTTGTTTGGCGGCAGGGCTGGTTTTTAGATTGCGGCATGTACGCACAAAAAAAGCGAAAGGAGACTGATCATGGAACGGCCAGGTGATGTTACGTTTCAAGGCAATCCACTGACGGCCATCGGGCCAAAACTCAAGGCGGGGGATAAGGCCCCGGAATTCGACCTGCTGGCGAATGATTTGTCGCCGGTCAAACTGTCGGATTCCTCAGGCAAAGTGCGGCTGATTATCTCCGTCCCGTCGCTGGACACGCCGGTATGCGACATGGAAACGCGCAAATTCAATGAACACCTCGATGCACTCGGCGAACGCGTGGCGGGCTTCACCATCAGCGCAGACTTGCCCTTCGCGCAGGCACGGTGGTGCGGTGCCGCCGGGGTTAAGGCGATGCAATCGCTCTCGGACCATCGCGACATGGCATTTGGCGCGGCATACGGCGTTCACATCAAGGAACTCCGCCTGGATTCACGCGCGGTGTTTGTCGTGGATGGCGGCGGCATACTCCGCTACGTCGAATACGTCCAGGAAATCACGAACCAGCCGGACTACGCGGCGGCCCTCGATGCGGTTCAACGTTTGCTGAAGTAACATTGGCGGGTCAGATTCGTTCAGAAACGCTGGCGTGTGCCATGTGGATGAGCTAAAGGGCTTAGACCGGCTTTCGTGCGAGTGCGGCCACGGTTACGCCGAATGGAAAATTCATCCTGTGTAAGAGTGTCGCCTCGGCGGCCATGGTGCATTTGCAGAGGAGATTCACTCCTTTCGGCGGCATGCGGTATTCATTCCGTGCCGCCTTAGTCCCATGTTCCTCATCAAAGATCCACCGGCTGATGGCGCGAACCACGTAAACAGGCGCCAGAAACGTGGGCAGGAGATAGGTTGCCCGTTCAACCTGGAATCCCGCGGCGGTAAGCTTCTCGCGGATCAACGGCCGCGTATAGCGGCGCTTATGCCCCTGCATGGTGTCACACCAGCCCCACAGACACGGCATCGCCGGCACGAATACTGCATGGACGCCGCCCGGAGCCAAAACACGGTAAGCCTCCGATATGGCCGCGTCATCGTCGTCCAAATGTTCGTATACATCGAGCGAAAGCACAAGGTCGAATTGTCCGTCTTCGAATGGCAGGCACTTGGAAAACGCGCCATACACCTGCGTGATGCCGCGTTGTTGCGCAAAATGCAAGGTGGTTAGCGACGCATCGATGCCCGTTACCCGCGCGCCGCGGTTCTGCAGCCGCGCCAATACAAAACCTGTACCGCAACCCGCATCCAATATCCGGGGTGCGGGGCATGACGCGAAAACGGGCTTCAACAATGCCTCCAGGGCCAGCAAGCGTCCATAGGGAAGAAAATGCTGACGGTTCTCGCGCTCAAAAACCTCCCCGTGAAAGTCATCGGAAAAATGGACCTCTTCGGCATGCAACGCCGGCGGCACAAAAACAGGAACTCCCGCGTCCGAAACCGGAAACAAGGTATGACAGGCAGGGCACTGCGTTTGCCGGCCATCATGCGGCAATGGTCCGGCACACACAGGACAACGAAGTTTTGGCCAATCCAAGGGAATCCCTCCTCTTCATATGTAGGAAATTATTGTACTGTCCCTTCAAAAACTGTGTCAAACACGCCCGCCCCGCGCCGTGCAGGTATCATGCGTCAATTCCTCCGGAGCCCGCGCTTTTTCGTTTACCCGGATACGAAAAACAGCCATTTCGCAACTTCCTCTGCCCGGCAAACGGTTGCGGTTGATTCCACGGCGTGGTATAGTGGATATAGTAAGGAGAAGATGAGTTGATGCTGCATATCAGAAAGAGTTTTCTCCTCACGTCAATGCATTTGGCGGTGGCAGGGTGTGTCCTGGTGGCAGGCGCGGGGTGTCCGCGGAAATTCTCCTCTAACGTGACCTACACCACGGGGCTGACATATGGCTATGGCTATGTTGCCGCGCCAGGAACAGAGGGCGAATACGAACTCCAAGCATTGTACTTCGACCTCGTTGCACCGAACGACCAGCCCGGTATACAGAAACCGGCTCTGGTGATGATCCACGGCGGCGGATTCACCGGAGGGTCCCGGGCCGATGACGACCTTCTCCTTGTGGCGGATAGGCTTGCCAGCGAGGGATACGTGTGTTTTCTCACGGACTACCGGCTGTTGGCGGATGGACCGCCACCGGCAGGGGATTTCCCGAAGTACGATTTCCCCTCGCCTTCCGCGGTGCGCGCCGCCATCGTCGATGCAAAGACCGCCCTCCGGTTCGTGCGTGCCAGTGCGGACCTCTATGAAGTCGACCCGAATCGCATTGCGCTGTTCGGCGAATCGGCGGGGGCCGTAGCGGCGTTGGCGGCGGGGTTGAGTGCGCCTGAAGAATTTGCCGATGACGGACCGGACTTCCCGGCGCCGCCGGAAAATAATCCCGGCGTGAATCCCGTGCCGCAGGCGATCATCGATTGCTGGGGGAGTGCGGATTATTTTACGGACATGTTCGATGCGGATGATCCCCCTATCATGATCTGGCACGGCACCAATGACCTCACGCTGGGCACATTTTTCACCTCGGCCCTGGCTATCCGGCAAGAATGCGAGGATTATGGCATCCCCTACCGGTTCTATCCACTGCTTGGCGAAGGGCATGGCGCATGGGATGCCGAGTACGGCGGCAAAGATCTATCCACCACCATCCTGAATTTCTTACAAGACTTCATGCCATAAAAAATGGATGCTTCGTCTTGTGAATGGTTCTTGAACCCTTTCTCCAAAGAGGGTGGACCATCCAGTTGAACATCGCCGGCGGTATTGCGAAAACCTTGGCCAAGGGCCAGCCTAACCCGGCCCAGAAATAAATCCTGCCTTTTTCATCTCTCGGATCATTTTCCCGGCGACTGTTCCATTGCAATAGGCGGGTCGAAACAGCGCCGTGAGATTACCTTCCCATACCAGACAGCCCGTGGCTCCATCCAGCAATTTGCAATGATAGTTCCAATCCGTATTGTAGGCGGTGTGGGCAGGTACTTTTGTCGTTGTCGTGCGTTTCCAAAGGGTGACTTTTCCATGTTTTTCCGTGGTGTAATAATCAACGGTGGAGTAACGGTGCTCAGGCACATGGAAAGCCCGAGAGAATGGGTTTAAGTCCACCTGCAAGACGGCTTGCGCTCCTGCTTGTTGCGCCAAGGTGATCATCTCCATGTTTGATTTCCCTTTTTGGGGGTTCATATGCGCCCGCGATCCAATGCTCTCGACATGTTGTTCGGCCAATTTGTTAATGAGTTTTTTCTCGATGCCGGGCTTTTTGGAAACAACCAGTATCTTCCCGTAACCCTGGGGCGGAGCTGCATTTAGCGTGCGGAAACTCTTATGACTTACACAGCCCGCCGCAACAACACATAATAGCGCAACAGTGGCATATTGTTTGACACAGACCATCGTTTCACGGTCTCCTTTGGCGCCGCCCCGTATTCAATCTTTCTACATTATCTGACGGAACACAGGATGTCCGCGCCGCAGGCTTCGGCTCTTTGCTCCGCTCTTCCCATAATTCATACTCTATCGAAGACCCCAAAGGGAAAGCAACCATGAAATCTTCCAACAGAACAGGCGTATTTATCTTTGTTCATCTATACGGTCCTGGACTAAGCAGGAAGTCAGATCGAAAAAATGAAGGCAGAAACACTGGATCCACAGCATTCCCACCTGCCTCTCTGCCGGGTCTATTTTCAGAGAAAGGATTCACCTCTTTCTTCGCCCGGAATACCACTTCATATATTCCAATATAATGTTAAAATACCGTACAGGTACTTTCGCTTGTCTTCAAGGGGGTATAGTTGAGTACTTAAAAAGAGCTGAGATGATGGGATTTTTCAGCAAAGATTTGATCGTGGCGTCAATGCGTTTGACGGTATTGGGGTGTATCCTGCTGGTAAGCATGGATGTCCAAGAAAATTCTCCTCTAACGTGACCTGCACCACGGGGCTTACATATGGCTATGGCTATGTTGCCACGGCAGATACAGAAGGCGAATACGAACTCCGGGCATTGTACAAGGACTTGTCCACCTCCATCCTGAATTTCTTGTACGATTTTATGCCCTAGCAAGAATGAGTGATCCATCTGTTCGACTGTCTTGAATCCCGTTTCCCCCGATGACCATCCACATGGTTTTGATTTTAGCGATGGAGGGCGGGTACGCTGGTGATTCCAGCACGTGTAAACAATGGTGCAGCACAAAATAGGGAGACAGGGCATGAGCACTCGCGACTCAGGAAAAGCGGATCACACAGCCAAGAAAAGCAAGCCTATCTCACGGCGCGGTTTTTTGGGCGGCGCAACGGCCGCCGCCGCGTTTACCGTGCTGCCCCCGCATATCCTGGGCATCGGCCAAACACCCCCCAGCGAAAAGATCACCATGGCGTTCATCGGCGTGGGCTGGCAGGGCATTTACAACCTGCAAACCTTTCTCCAAGACAAGGACGTGCGGGTCGTGGCCGTATGCGACGTCTTTGAGGAGGGAACGTATATGGGGCGCGGCGTCGCCGGGCGCGAGGCAGGCCGCAAACTGGTGAATGACTTCTATGACTACAAAGGCGATGCCAGCGGCGGGTGCGCCTCCTATGTCGATTTCCGCCAGATGCTCGACGAACGAAATGACATCGATGCGGTCGTGATTACAACGCCTGATCATATCCATGCCGTGGCCGGCATGGCCGCCATCAAGAAAGGCAAGCATGTTTTCTGCGAGAAACCACTGGCCCATTCTGTGGTGGAGGCGCGCACGATGACCGAAGCGGCGCGGGCGGCGAAAATTGCCACGCAGATGGGAAATTGGGGACACGCAAAGGAGGATATCCGCCAACTGTGTGAATGGATTTGGGACGGCGCCATCGGATCAATCCGCGAGGTGCACGCATGGACAAGCCGGCCCGGCGGATGGTGGCCCTACGGGATTGACCGGCCCAAGGATACACCCCCAATCCCTGCGGGATTGGATTGGGACCTGTGGCTGGGGCCCGCGCAAAGCCGTCCCTATCATCCCGCCTATTTGCCCTTTATTTGGCGCGGATGGTGGGACTTTGGGTGCGGCGCCCTCGGAGACATGGGCTGCCATATGCTCGACCCTGTTGTCTGGGCGCTCCGGCTCGGCCCTCCCGAAACCGTCGAAGCGAGTTCCGTCAGACTGAACTCCGCAACGACGCCGCTAAACACCGAGATTCCCGGTGGGAAGGTGCATCCGGAATCGACCACTGCCGCAGCCCTGGTGCGATGGACATTTCCCGCCCGCGGCGACATGCCACCGGTCGATGTGCGTTGGTACGACGGCGGCCTGATACCGCCCCGGCCCGATGAACTCGAACCCGGCCGGAAAATGGGCGATAACGACGGCGGCGTGCTATTCATCGGCGACAAAGGAAAACTGATGTGCGGATGTTACGGCACCGATCCCCAATTACTACCCGAATCGCGAATGAAAGCATACAAGCAACCGCCCAAAACCCTCCCCCGCTCCACAGGCCACTACAAAGAATGGGTGCAGGCCTGCAAGGGCGGCGAACCCGCTGCGGCAAACTTCAACTATGCCGGACCACTCGCGGAAATCGTCTTGCTCGGAACCGTGGCCATCCGCACGGACATGAAACTAACCTGGGACGCCGAAAAAGTGGAATTTACCAATGCCCCCGAAGCAAACCGCTTTTTAAACCCTCCCTATCGCGAAGGCTGGAGCCTGTAGAGTTCTTGTACATGGAAAAATCTCTCGTTGCGGACACGCTTCTGCTATAATAGGGGCTCAAAATCCTCAGGTGAAGATATGAAGAAGATGCAATTTGGGGACTATCTTCGGAAAAGTGCTTCTGCAAGCCCCATTCGCTATTGGATGGGGGGCTTGGCTCTGTTGGCCGTTGTAAGCATCCTCGATTTTATAACGGGCTACGAATTTCCTTTCCTTGTTTTTTACTTCCCTGCCGTGGGTGTTGTGGCCTGGAGCGGGAAACGGAGGTTTGCATTTGGCATGGCGCTGGCCTGCGCTGGCGTCTGGTTTGTGGTGGATCTTGTCACACACCATCCCTATGCCTCGGAGTTTTCCCGCTATTGGACGGCGCTTATATGGCTCTTGGCTTTTTTCAGCCTGGCCATGTTGGTGCTGGAGATTCGATGGCTCTTCGATGAGGACGAAGTCCTGAATCGTCAGTTGCGCACGGCGCTCGATGAGGTGCGGGAGCTGAAAGGTTTACTGCCCATTTGTGCGGCCTGCAAAAAGATCCGTGATGATGAAGGCTATTGGCACGAGATCGACGGGTATATCAGATCCCGCTCGAAAGTCGAATTCAGCCATGGCATTTGCCCCGATTGCTATAAAAAGCTATATCCGGAATACGGCACAAAAGAACACAACAACAATCCATTGAATCCATAAATGTTATGGCGTTTATCCGCGGTATCCGCCCGGCGATGTACACCATCAAACCCAGGCACATGCCCGGCATTTCACGGCCCAATCGTTGCCTTTTCATTTGCCCGGAGGAGAAAAAGGACTATTTCGACAGACGATTTCGCAACGATTTCGCAACGATTGAGTTGCCGAAACAAATCACCTTATAATAACGCGCATTTCGATGCGTGGTAGTTGGCCTCGAACAAAAAAGGTAGTTTTATGAAAAAAATATCCCGAAGAAATTTCATCAGCACCACAGGCAAAATTCTTGGCGCGGCGCCCTTGGCGGGCGCTCTGGGAACCATCCCTGGTTGCATGCCGCCAGGCCCCCGGCCCAACATCCTGCTGCTGATTGTCGATCAGATGCAAACCCCGCCGGAAGGCTATGGGGATAACGAAGGCGCCGCCCCGGACCTAAAGGAGGTGCTCGGCTTTAAACCCCTTTCCGCCAATAATGCATATGCCAAGTATTTCCAGGGGCTGATGCGGCTGCGGCAAAATGCCGTGGTGATGCGAAAACACTACACCGCGTCGGCCGCATGCGTGCCCAGCCGGGCCAGCATGATGACCGGCCAGTTTCCCAGCGTGACCGGCGTCACCCAGACCGACGGAAACTACAAGACCGCCGCCGATGTGTCGTTTCTCGATCCGGAAGGCCCCCCAACCATCGGCGACTGGTTCCGGGCTGCCGGTTATTCCACACATTATTTCGGAAAATGGCATGTGTCTGATCCGGAAGCCCCTGACTATCTTGAGCCTTGGGGGTTTGCCGACTGGGAGCAGTCTTTTCCCGAACCGCATGGTGGAACGGCCGACAATCTCGGCGTGTTCCGCGATAAGGAATTCACCAATGCCGTCGTCGATTTTCTCGCGAAAAAAGGCGTTGAGAAGTGCGATGCGCCCTGGCTTGCCGTGGGCTCCATCGTAAACCCACACGACATCAGCGCCTATCCCATCAACTGGCAGGTTCCCAATCATGCCGGTGTGGTGGAATGGGAGCATTATCCGCCGCCGCCCGGCATCCCCGAACAGGGCGAAACCAGCCGCCAGGGCGGTATAAACGAGCAAAACGTTATTGAACTGAACCCCGACGGGTTTCCCCAAGACAATGCATCCTTGCCGGGAACCTATGGCGAAACCCTGGACGAAAAACCCCGCTGCCAGAAAGACTACTCCCTCAAATGGGGGCTCTCGCAGGCCGCCAACGCAAATTACGTGCTGAATAATGTTGGGCTTTCCTCGCCCCAACCTTTCCAACTTCAAAGGGATAATGCAGAAGCCTGGTCATTAGCCTATAACCAGTTCTATTTCTACTGCCAATACTTGGCGGACCTGCAACTGCGAAAGATCCTCCAGTCCCTGGACAACAACGGCCTGGCCGAAAACACCATCGTCATTTTCATATCCGATCATGGCGAATTAGCGAGCTCGCATGGCGGCATGATTCAGAAATGGCACAACGCCTACGAAGAAACAGTGCGGGTGCCCTGGATCATCTCCTCGCCGCTGGTCAACAGCAGTCAAACTAAAATGCGGGAAATCCAGCAGCCCACCAGCACCATCGATCTCGCCCCAACCCTCTTGGGCTTGGCCGGATTAAGCCAAGAACAGGTGCGGCGCAGGCTGGAATTCTGCACGCGTGCGAAGGTGAAACCTCTGGCCGGCGCCGATGTGTCGGCCCATGCGCAGGGACTGGCCACGGACACCATCACGGGACCCGGCGGAAATCCGCGAACCGGCGTCTTCTTCATGACCAACGATATGATTACGGAATTTGCTCCCAACGCACCCGACCCGAAACCGGCGCAATTTGAAATGTTCTGCGACAGTATCGACGCCCTCATTGAACAAGGCTATGACCTTGCACCCGGATCGGTCCGGCAGCCCAATAATGTGCGGGCCTATTGCACCGGCGACTGGAAACTCGTCCATTATGTCGACCCCAACGGCGTCGAAGCCGATGAATGGGAACTGTACTGCCTCACGGAAGACCCGGTTGAAGCAACCAATCTGGTGGATTACGCCACCGGCCTCCTGCGCACGGACGTTACCGTGACAGGCATGACTCAGGCCGATCTAGAAGCAACACTTACCCAATTGAAAACCGAACTCACCCAACTGGAGGCCACTATCATCGGCACAACCGCCTAATCTTCTCACAGGAGATGGTGAACATTTCTATTCAGAACATTTAATCGAAAAAAGCAGAGAGCACAGGGAAGTTTCCTTGTGCTCTTTGTGGTTAATATTCCGCATATCTCAACCGCAAAGAGTACCACGGCCACACAATACGGCGATGCCAGGCCTATTCGTTTCTCCGGCGCGGCATTGGTTATGCCAATCCCATGCTATTGCCCGGCAGTGGCGGCGGTCAGGTGGGCAACGTTGCTGCGGGTAAAGAACCCGTCGAACCCATCGTATCGCTGAATGTACTCTGTTACGGCCAGGGTATACGGCGAGGGGACGCTGAATGCCTGTTTCAACCCTTCCTCTCTGGAACCAACCAATCCCGAAAGGAATTGTAGTCCGTCCTTTTGCAGGCCCGCATAGGTGTCGTCGATGTTCTGCGCACACAGCGCCAGATGATGCACGCGCGGACCGTAATTCTGAACAAATTGCTCCGTGGGGCCAACGGCCTGGGCACTGCCGGACGGATGGATGCCCGACGTGAAGACCATCGCAAAATCAGCCCCCGGAAGACGCGCCACATTGGTGATGGAGTTGAGCTCGGCGATGTAAAGGGCAAATTCGAACCGGTAATTGGTCAGCGCCATGAACTCGAGGATGGCGGGATCCCGGTGTTCGGCGATCACCCGCGTGGCGGCATGATCCAACAAACCGATGTCTTTCCGGTACGTGGCATTTGGCAGGGCCATGTCTTCGTTCAGTGAACAGTCGCCTTCCGTACCGTATTGGCCGCGTTCCCCGGTCCATTGAATCAGCCCCACGGAATTGCCCGTATACAGCGAGGGTGCCGTCTGGATAAAAGAGTAACACTCCGTTTGGAGAATAGTGTCCGTCAGGAACCGTACAGCACGTGCGCGTTGAATCTCCACATAGGCAGCCAAGTCAGTGATCTCGAAGACAAACGTTTCAACACGCACATTGGGAAGGTGGGCGGTCTTCGGCGCGCGGTTGACCGAGGCAAACGGATTAGCGCCGCGCAACCGGGTGCGGATCAGGATGTCCGCTGAGCGCGGAGCCTGCAAGACGTACGTGCGGGATTCCGGATTCTCGAACGCACCCGACAGGCCATAGCCGCTGTTGCGCATCCATTCTTCCACCGCAGCCCGCTGATGATCCGGTTCGACATTCACAATGACATGATCCAACCCTCCCACCATACCCTCCAGCCCGGCCGCCTTGCGCGCCTCAAGAACAACGTCCGCCTGCCCCCGCAACCGCTCATCAGTATTGTGAAACACAGTATTTTCGCTGTCGCCAGTCATGTGACTCATGATCATGCTTCCTTCTGTTGTGCCTGGATGGCATCCGTTCGCACCCCCATATTTTAACAGAAGATACCAGTGCTTCCTATTGGCAAAAATCTCAAGCTTGCTAGATTGTGCCGCTTTGAGTTCTATGACCAACTCTTCCTCCACCAACAGATCGGCAAAAAACTCCCCAAGAAACGTTCCGTCCTCATCATAAACATTAATTGGATGCTGTTGTTCAGCCTTTAAACCTTGTTTCTTCAGACGATGCGCCAAAGCATTCTCATATACTTTTTCAAGATGGCCATGCCCGTGGTAAGCATGAATGTCATACGAGGTTTACCACACCTGATCACACAACGCTTTCATATCCATTGCCTAATCTCCTCACACTTAACGATTGATCATTCAACACACAAACCATATAACCACAAAGCGATCATAAATCACAAAAACTTTCTTTGTGTTCTTTGTGCTCTCTGTGGCCAATACTCCGGATCTTTTGCCAAAAAAAAATCGTCAATTTTTGGCATACATATCGGCCATTAAATCATCAACACTACCCGCTTTGAGCTTGCCCTGAGCGTATTCGGACCTGGCCTCTTGGGCATTATGCGCAATTTCCCGCCGCCGGTCCTCCACCAGCCACGATCTAAGCAGATCGATCAGTTCTTCCTTTGAAGCACTGTCCAGTTCGTGTGCCTGATCGACTATTTCCGAAAATGACATGGCCAATTTCATATCTCCAATGCAAGGCTGTTTTCATTACCCTGAATGTCCTCATACTACCATGCATCAAGGATTGCGTCAATGCCCTGCACCAGCGCCAGCAGAAAATCTCAATTATCCGCCGTCACATACCGCATGGTGCCGCCCATGCGGTTGAATCAGTTCTCTCACAAAAGATGAAATAGACTGCATTCGATCGAAAGAGTACACTTGCGATTTTAATGAATCATTTTCTATTAAATACGGTTTCGAAAGATATCTTAATACTTAATTTGTTGCTGATTATATTCAAACTTCGTGATGCTTCAGCTTGTTTTGTAACAGATGGCTTCACCGCATAAATAATAGCTTCACCTTTTTCGCCTTCGAAATTAAATAGCTGCTCTGAAGGGAGTATGGCAAGATCTCGGCCATGATCATCTTTCTCGTGAGGTCCCTCAACTCCATCAACGAGAAAAAACATCTTTTCGCTATTCCCATGAGAAATTTCCACCGCGAGTTTGAATCCTTCTTTAGAGGGTCGACCTGCAGACCATCGGTAAGGAATTTGTGGGGACAGCAAGACAGTTTGAATACCTGTTTCAGCATCTGTTGGCCTGGCAGCTAAAATTCCAAATAGCTTTACAGCGCCATTTTGGTTAACATGAATCTCATCTGGTTTCAGAGTATATGACCCACGGCCCAAAACGGCTCCGCAAATTGGTGGAATGACAAGAAAAAAAATTACTACGACAATGATTATCTTTAACGAATCAGACATTTTCCCTCCTTCAAAAATTCCTTTGCCCATCTCACTAGTATAAACTTTTTTCACCCTTAAGAGGGCAAAAACCAACCTATGAACATCCACAAAATTCTCATGCACATATTTTAAAATATACCATTTCTTGCTTGTTATACACCTACATACAAAATTATGTGCGAATAAACGCCTAATATTCGTCTCTTAACACTTCTTCTTAGAGGCTACTTCCGCCATGTTACGTCATCAACGACGTAACCCGTCCATTATCCTTTTGGTTTCTCTGAGATCATGAATGTTGCGAAGACATGCATTATCCACAAGAAGGCCCACGGGATCATCTGCGGATTCCGCCGCTCGCCTCCGTATGATTCGCTCCGCCTCATCAAGATCTCCGGACAGGATGGCTTTTTCATATTGCTTGTCCAGTTCCAGTCGTCGGGCCTTGTGAGCCGTCGCTTGCGCTTGCTTTGCTTTTTCTTCTTGAATGCGCCTGCGTTCCGCACGTTCCGCAGCGCGTTTCACTCTTTCGTCATCTTCATCAATTAATTGCTTGCATCCACATAAAAGACAGGCCGGGGAACTCTGCAAACCACGATAGCCCTCACAAGAGGTCGCTTTTACGTACGCATCGAGAGACTCTTTCCAGGCTCCATTGAACTGCCGTTGACCGCATGATGTGCAACGCAATATCCCCGCCGGACGAAACAACCTAGAGATTAGATTCGGAAAAGCCTTCTTATGTGGCGGAATAAGTATCTTTATAGAACTCTTACAGTGTAAGCACGTTCCACTCTTACCATAGTATTGTTCAGGAATCAGAAGTTCTTTTTGACATGATGAACACACATATTTCAGCATCGGACTACCTATAAGTTTATAAATACAAATGACATATTCACAACCAGCATCTCCAGAGTAGCCAAAATTTTATTCCTACTTATAGTCGCTTTCAATACGATACATTCGTAGTTCTTTATAACATAATATTAATCAACAGTAAACGTTGAGCCGGAAAATAGACTAACATAGTACATGTTGAATTTGCAAAACGTTGATGTTAGTCAGACTTCCCGCGTTTCTATCGTCTTCCCCTACTAGCCTCGGCGGCTCCAGACTAACAAGAAACAGGCTCAGAATATGTAAACAAGCACACCGAAGCCGCAATATTTCCATGGGCAGATAATATATTTTGTGTTCTATGTGCTCTTTGTGGCCAATACTCCGGATCTTTTGCCGCAAAGATCACAAAGAATAGTTGAGTCCCTTTATCGAATAGCGATTTACTTCTCCAACCCCCGCACCACCGCCAAAAAAAGTCTCTGTTATCCGAAGTGACGTAGCGCATCGTGCCGCCCATGCAGAAGATTCCGCAGTCATAGGTTCTTTTCAGAACCTTCCTTTTTGGTATTGCCATTTATTCTGGAGATAAACAACATCCATGCCTCTGTTAGCCATCCCCCGATTATCACCATTAAAGGCACAAGAATAAAACTAAAGAGGAAAAGCGATGGCGGGACAAAAAGCAAGGGCAGGTTGTTGCCCGCCTCCCCCGGAAGGCAATACAGTGCATAGACCACACAATATAGGACGCTGAAGGCAAAGATTAATTTCCAAAAGGGACGTCTCCGAAAGAGAAATCCCATGCCAAAAGCAGCAACGGGAAAGAATACCCACAACAGC
Source organism: Candidatus Hydrogenedentota bacterium (assembly GCA_029565395.1). Lineage (GTDB taxonomy): Bacteria > Hydrogenedentota > Hydrogenedentia > Hydrogenedentales > CAILVY01 > CAILVY01. The sequence goes on from JAKQOG010000160.1 coordinate 29,585, forward strand.
AACAAGCTGTTAAACTCGACATATCCAATTCTTACACGGAACACCCAAAATGCAAACATGATCGTGATCATATTGATTGCAAATTGTATCCTTAGACGTCTTGATGCCATACTTTTTTCTTCTGTTTATCGTAAATAATCGACGGGAGTGTGCATGGGAAACCCGATCCTATGGGACGGCCTCAAAAAGTGGACTGCGGCTCGCTTTACGATCAAAGGTCAATACCGTTTCAGCACCGCATTCATTCGCGTTAAGTGCGATAAGCAAGTCCGCGTATCTTACAAGAACGTTGGCGTCGAGCGCTTTCACATTTCGCCCTTCCGGCACGCATCCGCAATAGCTTCGTCCATTTCTTCAATAGTGGCTTTTACCGCGGTGCGTCCGGCAAGGCAACCAAACACCTCATCAGGACTGAATGTTTTAGGGTAAAGCCGCACTGTTCCATCAGCATCGGCCTCAATACCCACGACATCACCCGGTTTGGCGTTTAATTTTGCCGCTATGTCAGCAGGCAGCCTCAGATCGCCGTTACTCAGTACAAGCGCGGTGTTCATGGCCTTCCTCACACATTTTTTCGATACTATTCTTTTGTTCTTGCTTAACGAGTATAACACACACCCTGACTAACACCCAATCTGCCCCAAGCCCACAATTCGCTGTGTTAGTCAGCATTCCCGCATTTCCAATATCTTCCCCTGTTAGTCTTCGCGGCTCCAAGCTAACATGAAACAGGCTCGAAATAGGAAGGCAGGAATGCTGGAGCCGCTGTACATCCTCTGCCATTCAATCGAGTCTATCTACTTATCCGCAACAGATTTATTTCTCCAACCCCCGCACCAGCGCCAACAAAAAGTCCCTATTATCCGACGTCACATACCGCATCGTGTTGCCCATGCGGTTGAAGGATTTGTTGTAGCGCAAATAATAGTCGGTGTTATCCGTGCAATGGGCATATCATTTTACCGCGATGACTGGGATGGGAAGTGTCTCCATGGGTCCGGTTGCTTCGGCAACGACAGATTCCATTCGATGAGCCACTTCCGCGGTAAAGAACTGTTCGCCGCATTGCTGGCAAACGCCCGCCGGGACCCCCTCTAAAATATATAGTTGTCCGTGAACCCGGTAATCCACGCGTTGAATGCGCTCAACGACCTCACCGCCGCAATAGGAACAATCACCATAAGGTTGCATTAGCGGTTCCTTTCGATTGGAGTTTTCCATTTTGGCAACGTCGGAATATACACAGTGATAATCACGAGCCAGGAATATCGGTTTCGTCCACAGACAACGTGGACCGGCCTTTGGATTATTTTGCAGCACACCTAACAGGATGAGCCACGTCCCGTGTCGGGATAGTTTTCAATAATCACACCATTTAATAACGCTTGTTCAACATCAGAAAGGGATAGACAATCATTTCTCCGCTCATCCTCCGCATGCTTCGAAATGAGGTACTCGTGCTTGTGTACCCGTTCTCTTATCCACGCATCTGTCAGAGGCTCTTCCATATCGGAATCCACAAATTTCACAACGTTAGAATGAGAATATCATTGTATCTTCCTGTCGCGCAAATACGGCACGAACCGGGGCGTTCAGCGATACTAATGCTCCATATCTGACTAACAGCACATCTTTCCGGGTGACAGAATGTTCGTGTTAGTCTGAATATTGGTGTTTCGCATGTCTTCCCCTGTTAGTCTTCGCGGCTCCAGGCTAAGATGAAACAAGCTCAAGAAATGAAGGCAAGTCCACTGGAGCCGCACCATTTCCATGAGCATATACTATCTTTGTGTTCTATGCGTTCTTTGTGGTTGCTATTCCGGATTATTGGCCACATAGAGCACAAAGACCACAAATATACTTCATATGGATGTTTTTAGATTAATCCCCGAAGCAGCGCCAATAAAAAGTCTCTATTATCCGACGTTACATACCGCATCTCTCCGCCCATGCGGTTGAACGACTTGTTGTAGCGGCGGTAGCAGTCGGTCCGCTATCTGTGCGCCGTCAGTCGAGTTGACGCTTGAAGTAGTGCCAAGTAAAGCAGGTGGTCACCAATTCCCAGCCTTCCTGACCGTACGAGTTCAGAATTCGCGTGGTGGTTTCACCCATACCAGCGATCCATACGCATTTGTACTCAAAACGTTTCATGATATTCCTTCCTTTCGTTGCCCAGTGACGAATGAACGTTGCACGCTAGAGAAAAACTTAATCGTTCGCACGCTTGTTGCGGGATGTTCCTATTTCTCCAGTCCCCTGACCAGCGCCAGCAGGAAGTCACGATTATCCGCCGTTACATAGCGCATCGTGCCGCCCATGCGGTTGAAGGATTTGTTGTAGCGGAGGTAGTAATCCGCATTGGTAATCGGCGGTTCGCCTTGGGTCCAGTCCCAGTGGGATTCCTGGAGGTCGACGATGACCATGAAGTGGTTGTCGATGTGGGCGCCTTGCTGGATGGCGAGGTTTTGGGACATGGAGAGGGACTTCTCGAAAATCATCGGGGACATGACGGCGGAGCCGATGGAGAGATACACGCCGCCTTCTAGATTCGACACGTTTTTAGCATAAGCGAGGAAATCGCGTTCGGCGGCGCGCCCGATAGCCGCGCAGGAGTTCATCGGGTGGCAGTAGATGATGTCGTGGCCGATCATGGGATGACTGGTGAAGGGGACCTTGAGGCGGTAGGCCGCCGCTTGCAATCCAAAACGCTTAAAGGGATGCGGCACGGCCAGGCGTCCGGGCTTGAGGTCAAATTTATACACAGCGTTCAGAAGGTCTGCGGCGGCCGCCACGTCCGCAGGATGGTTTCTCTCCAAACCGTACGCGATTTTCTCCTTGATCTCCTTAATGGACGGAATATCCAGTCCTTCATTCTCCACAAACGCCCCGACGGCCTCTCCGTAGCCCATGCCGCGATAGGCGCCGACAATAATCGCTAGATTGAGATAAAATCCCGTTTCCTGCCAGATGCCGAATTCGCCGCGCGCGACATTCCCGCGTACGTCTTCGCTGCTGTGGCCCTGGAAAGCGAATTCCCAATCGTGAATGATGCCCGCGCCGTTCGTGGCGAGATGCGTGATCCAGCCGTCTTCGATCAGTTTGATGAAGACCGGCGCGAGGCCGTTCTTGATCGCATGCGCGCCAAAGGTCAGCATACGCGATTTTCCCGCCTCACGCGCTTGTTTGATCCGTTGCACCGTCTCGTCAATGACCTTCTGCGCGGTCTCGGAAAACGGTTTTGGCTCGGCGTTGGGCAGCACGTGCTCTTTCTCGATATACACTTTATCTTTGCGCTGACTGAGCGGTTTGACATTCAATGCATGACGATCAAATTGCGGATGAGGCATGGTGAGACTCCGTAGCTATTTCTGGGACGCGTTTTGTCCCTGGGATGCTTCTTGGTTGATTGTGGCGAGCACCTGTTGGCACAGATCGAGGGTGTCGGTCAGAATAAAATCGATTCCCGCCGCGGCCAGAGCGCGAATGGTGGCATCATCTTCCGCATGAAACCAATTCACCTGAACGCCCGCCGCGTGCAGCCGCGCGACATCCGCGGCAAGGCTGTCATCGGCCTTCACACCGGCCAATTGGATAAAGTTCGCCTTTGAGGCAAGCGTGATGTCGATATACGCCTTTCGATCATTCCCCTGGCGGCTCATATTGCATACCATCAGATCCGGATATGGCTTGTGGACTTCCTCTATCTGTTCCTTGGAACAGGCAAGGAAGCAATGGCCCGTGCGCCCCATGTCCACAATGACCTTGGCCGTGGCCGTAGCGATTCCCGGCCCATTTTTCAGATGCACGTTGCAAAGAATTGTCGTAGGAATAACGTCCAATACTTCTTTCAGCGTGGGAACTTTCATGCCTTTGAATTTCGGATCAAACCAACCGCCGGCATCCAGCGCGCGAATTTCATCAAACGTAAGATCGACAATTTTCCCTTTGCCGTTCGTAGTGCGGTCCACGGTCGCATCGTGCATGATGACTAGGGCATTGTCCTTGGTCATTTGCACGTCGAACTCGATCATGGGCGCTTTTTTCGCCACGGCGGATTCAAATGCGGGGATCGTGTTTTCCGGCGCCACCTTGTTATCGCCCCGATGCGCACAGGCCTGCGTCGAATAGGCCCCATACGGAACCAGCACGCAAAACAAAAACAGGAAAATGGCTGTTTTTCTCATGGATATAGTCTTTCGGTTATTTCATTAACTTTTCGACCACGCCACACGCCGCCGCGATGGCCTCGGGCAATTTTTCCACGTCTTTTCCGCCCGCCTGCGCCATGTCGGGGCGTCCGCCGCCGCCGCCGCCCACCATCGGCGCGACATTCTTCACAATATCGCCCGCTTTCACGCGGCTGGTGAGGTCTTTGGTCACGCCCACGCACAGGGCCACTTTATCTTCCACGGCCGAACCCAACACCACCACGCCGGAACCCAGTTTATCGCGCAGGTGGTCCATCAGCGCGCGCAAGCCGGCGGCATCCTGATCGTCCACGGCCACCGCCAGCACCTTGACGCCCTTCACCTCGCGGACCTGGCTCATGTAGTCCACACTCGCGCCCGTGGCCGCGGCGCGTTTCCATTTTTCCACATCACGAGTAAGGCGTTTGTTTTCCTCAAGCAACGCCTGCACGCGTTCCTGCAAATCATCCGGTTTCGCACTCAGCAAATGCGCGGTCTGCATCAACTGGCGTTCACGCGCCTGCAAGGCCTCCACGCACGGCTCGCCGCACACCGCTTCAAGCCGCCGCACACCCGACGACACCGACGACTCGCTCAAAATCTTGCAGTAGCCGATCACGCCCGTGGTCTTCGTGTGCGTGCCGCCACAGAGTTCCAGGCTGATGCCGGGCACACTGACCACCCGCACGACGTCCGCGTATTTCTCGCCGAACAGCGCCATGGCCCCCGCGGCCCGCGCTTCTTCAATCGGTTTGAAATTGATCTGCACCGGCGCATCGCACCGGATATAGCTGTTCACCAGGCGCTCGATATCCTGAAGACGCTCCGCGCCGATGGCTTCAAAATGGGTGAAGTCGAACCGCAAGCGATCCGGCGCAACGAACGAACCTGCTTGATGCACATGGCTGCCCAGCACATTTTGCAACGCAGCCTGAAGCAGGTGCGTGGCGGTGTGGTGGTTCTCCGTGCTCTGCCGGAGCGCGCCATCCACCCGTGCATCCACCGTATCGCCCACGCGCAATACACCGCGATTCACCTTCACGCAATGGGCATGCAGCCCGCTCACGGGCTTCGTGGTGTTGGTGACATGCGCGTTGCCGCCCACCGCATCGAACACTCCGGTATCGCCCACCTGCCCGCCGGATTCCGCATAGAACGGCGTCACATCGAGGATGACATCGCCTTCCTCGCCTTCCATCAGTTCTTTCACGGCTGCCTCATCACGCACGATGCCAATAATCGTGGCGTTGCATTCACGGGTCTCATACCCAACAAAATTGGTATCGCCGAGTTTGTCATGCAGGCTTCGATAAACAGCCGCCACCGATTGCTGCCCACTGCCGGTCCATGCGCCGCGCGCCTGTTCGCGTTGCCGCTCCATGGCCGCTTCAAATCCTTCGCGGTCCACGGAAAATCCATGATCAATCGCCATATCGGTCGCAAGATCCAGCGGGAACCCAAACGTGTCATACAGCTTGAACAGCTCCTCGCCCGGCGTGACCTTGATACCGTCCTTCTGCATTTTCCCAAAGAGCACATCCAGCAGTTCCATGCCCCGGGCCAAGGTTCCCGCAAAACGCTCCTCTTCCGTATGAATGATCTTCTCGATCTGCACCTGGCCTTCGATCAGTTCGGGATACTGATGTCCCATCCGATCAATTACCGTGTGACAGATTTGATGCAGGAACGGCTTTTCCAAACCGAGTTCACGGCCGAACCGGGCAGCGCGCCGAAGCAGACGCCGCTCCACATACCCCCGGCCGTCATTGGCGGGCAAAATGCCATCCGCAATCATGAACGACAGCGCACGGATATGATCCGCGATCACCCGGAACGGCACCGGATTATCCGCATAGTGCACTTTCGTCAACGCCTGCGTCGCTTCGATAAGCGGAACAATGCCATCGGTATCAAAAACGGTTTCCACGCCCTGCGTCAGCGCCGCCACGCGTTCCAGACCCATCCCGGTATCAATGCCGCGATTCTTCAGCGTCGGACGCGATCCGTCCAACTGCTGGTCATATTGCGGAAATACCAGATTCCAGAATTCGATAAAACGCTCTTTCGGATCATTTTCCGGCGTTGCATCGGGATCAATGGATTCGCCGCGGTCAAAGAGCAATTCCGAACACGGCCCGCACGCACCCGTATCACCCGCGGGCCCCCAGAAATTGTCCTTTGCGCCCAAACGCACGATCCGCGATGTGGGAATACCGATTTCCTTTTCCCAAATGCCGTAGGCCTCGTCGTCTTCCGTATACACCGACACCCACACCTGCTCCGGCTTGAATTTAATCACCTGCGTAACATATTCCCACGCCCACTGAATCGCTTCTTGCTTGAAATAATCACCAAAAGAGAAGTTGCCCATCATTTCGAAGAACGTCATGTGCCGCGAGGTCTTGCCAACCTCATCGAGATCATTCGCCTTCCCGCCCGCGCGCAGACACTTCTGCGCCGTCGTGGCGCGCCGGTACGGCACCGGCACTTCGCCGGTATAATACGGCTTGAACTGCACCATCCCCGCGCTGGTGAACAGCAACGTCGGGTCGTTCTTGGGAACCAGCAGGTCGCTCCGTTCAACCACATGGCCATGCTGGCGGAAAAACTCCAGATAACTCGTGCGAATATCATCGCTCTTCACGGGATCATCTCCATATATGTAAAAGAAAAAGGATTGAAACAGAATTCTACCAAATATCCACCAGGGCCTGCATCTTAGACATTGTTTGGAAACCTGTTCGTTCTCAGGTTGTATTTGGGAATGAGAATAGCCAGTGCGCATGGCTGAATCCTATGGAGTGCGGAAGCTTGCTTCCGCTTTTGTGTTCCCGGCAACCCTCGAAATAGCGGCAGCAAGCGGCCGCTGTCCAACGTATTTTGGATCAGTAAATGTCTCTCGCTTTATCTTTTCGCGAAATAGTGTCCACTGGACCTGATGCGCAAACCTCCGGTAAAATACCCCCCATCCCAACGTAATCAAAGGAGGATAATCATGGGCGCCAAAGCGAAAAAATACGCCTTCAAAGCGGAAGCCAAGCAACTGCTGGATCTGATGATCCATTCGGTCTATTCCAATAAAGACATCTTTCTGCGTGAACTGATTTCCAACAGTTCCGATGCACTGGACAAACGCCGGTTTGAGTCGGTGCAGAATCCGGAGCTGTTACCGGAAGGCACGGAACTGCGGATTTTCATCAAGGCCGACAAGGCCCAGCGCACCCTCTCCATTTGGGATAACGGCATCGGCATGTCGGAAGCGGAAGTGAAGGAATTCATCGGCACCATCGCAAAATCGGGGGCTGCGGCCTTTCTTGAAAAAGTAAAGGAGAGCAAAGCAGCGGGACTTTCCCCCGAATTGATCGGACAATTCGGCGTGGGATTTTATTCCACCTTCATGGTGGCGGACAAGGTTACCCTGGTAACGCGCCGGGCCGGCCAGGAAACCGCCGTGCGCTGGGAATCCGCCGGAGGCGGCAGCTACACCCTGCAGGAGGATGACCGCTTCGAACCGGGAACCACCGTCACTCTGCATCTGAAAGAAGCCGACCCCGAAGACGCCCTGCATGACTACACCGACCTCTACACGATCCGCCACATTGTCAAGCAATACTCCGACTTCGTCGCGTATCCCATCCAGATGGACGTGGAACAGAAAAACGACAAGGGCGAGGCGTCGCTGGAGCGTGAAACATTAAATTCAATGAAGGCAATCTGGCTGCGCGCCCGCAATGATGTCACGGAGGAGGAATACCACGAATTTTACAAGCACATCTCCCACGACTGGAACGAGCCCCTCGTGCGCATTCAGGCGAAAATGGAAGGCACCCTGGAATACCGCATGCTCCTGTACATTCCCTCCAAAGCGCCGTTTGACCTCTATTACCGCGAGGCAGCGCGTCACGGCGTGCATCTATACGTGAAACGCGTATTTATCATGGACGACTGCAAGGAATTGCTTCCGGAATACCTGCGTTTCATACGGGGTGTCGTGGACTCCGAAGATCTCTCCCTCAACATTTCCCGTGAACTGCTCCAGCAAAACCGGCAGATCATGCGGATGAGCAAAGGCATCGTGAGCAAGGTACTCAGCGCCTTAAAGGAATTGCAGGATTCCAACGCGGAGAAGTACAAAACCTTCTGGGACGAATTTGGCCGCGTATTGAAAGAGGGCTTGTTCCAGGACCAGGATAATCAAAAGCCGCTGTTGGATCTGGCCATGTTCGCTTCCACCCAGGACGCTTCTGCCCTTACTTCACTGAAGGAATATATAGAACGCATGAAGCCCGGCCAGGATGCGATCTATTACATGACCGGCGAATCACGGAAGCAGATTGAGAACTCCCCGCACCTGGAAGCCTTCAAAGCCAAAGGTTACGAAGTGCTCCTGCTGAGCGAACCCGTGGACGAAGTCTGGACGCAATCGGTGTTTGAATTCGAGGGCAGGAAATTGCAGTCCATTGGAAAAGGCGCCGTGGAACTGGGCACGGACGAAGAAAAGAAAAAAGAGAAAGAAGCGCGCAAGAAAAAGCAGAAAACGTTTAGCTCTCTGCTGGAATGCCTGAAAAACAAACTTGACGAACAGGTGAAGGAGGTGCGCTTGTCCAACCGCCTTACGTCGTCCGCCGCGTGCCTGGTGTCCGACACGAATGATATGAGCCCGCAGCTCGAACAGATGATGAAAGCCATGGGGCAGAACCTGCCCGGCGTCAAGCGCATTCTCGAACTGAATCCCGATCATCCCATTCTCGCCAAACTTCAGGATCTTTTTGAACGAGACGCCACCGATCCCGCGCTAACGGACTATGCTCATTTACTATACGGACAGGCCGTGCTTGCCGAAGGCGGCGAACTCCCCGACCCCGCACAGTTCAGCAAACTCATCGGCAACCTCATGCTTAAAACCCTATGAAACAAAACCAGTTGATCTTGCTCCCGCTTGGGAGCAAGCGGTAAGTGTGTTTGTCATTGCGAGTCCCCCACCCGTCTGCCGTCGGGGTGAATTGTGCAGAAACACCAAAACGGTTTTGCCGAATACCATCCTCACCCGCCAAATCCCCGCGCGTTTTTCCACGAAGTGGATAAATAATTCCAGCCCAGCGGTTGCGCTTCGCTACCCTGGGTACACACGCCCCCTAAATATCTTCTCTGAAAGAGATAAATAATCTTGCCATCATTTACCGTGTTTCTAAGGAAGAATCCCCGGCGAAGCAACCTCGGAGCCACGCGCAGTTGACAAGATAGAGCACAAAAATTGCAGAAATGAATTCTATTCATCGCCATTGAGGGGTAAAATGATGCGGAGTCCTTTTCCCATTTATTTTTTGCGTTCTTTGTGCCTTTGTGGCGCTTTTCTTTTCGTTTATTTCGTTCACGTGGTTGATCTTTCCGGATTCTTTCACCACGAAATGCGCGAAACAAACGAAACATCATACTGACCGCGGCACCGCCGATAAAGGGCGGGAAACAGCGCCTCAGTGCCCTCCGTAACATCTGTGGTTCATTTCTAAAAACGCCAATCAGACAAGATTTGAAACCACGGAGATCACGTGGATCACGGAGAAAAAATCCCTCAGTGCCCTCCGTGAACTCCGTGGTTCAGACCGAAACGCACCGCGCACACCAACTCACTGTCATCCCCGCGACTTGTCCACCGTCTTGTCCTCCGTAGTCACGCGCCACGCGTGACGAAGGGGGAAGCCCCGCGCTTCGCGTGACGAAGGAGGAACATGCGAATCCAGGATTCAGTCATTATTTTTTCCTGCTTCCGATTCACTCCCTCTTCACATGCGCGGAGAACACCATGAGCGCTTTATCTTCCATTCGTACCTACAGCCCTTGCCACGGCGTCGTGTCCTCCGTAGTCACGCGCCTCGCCAGACGAAGGAGGAAGCCCGCAGAGCGAAGCCGGGTACAGTCTAAATTCCTACAGCCTAACGCCGAATATCCCTTCCTTACCGTTCATACGCGCCCATATCGAACCCGCCACCCTGCGGGCGTGCTACCCCCTCGATGTCGGTCGCAGGCGCACCGTATGCACCAGTTTTTCTTATCCCGAAGGGATAATCGATAGTAGCCGGAGGTTGAGCGAAGCGATACCCCCGGTAAGATGAATTTAAAAATGCACCCCAAAGGGGTGGTAGAGACCAATAGCGTATCGTCTGTTTCACTGCGTCAATTTATTCGCTCCGTAGTAATAGAACCCTGTGATCCCGTCAGGGTCATCGTGCTGGGGATCCTTTTCCGGGGGTATCGCTTCGCTCAACACCCCGGCTACTTTCTAGTCTTTCTGAATCACACTTGAGATTCGAAAAATAGTTTATCTCAGCGAACCTCCGCGCATCTCCGCGCATCTGCGTTGAATCTCGCCGAATGCCAACGCAATTCCCTTGATGAAGCCGATGCTCATTACTCTATAGCGGCAGGCCTGCCGTCACTTTCGGTCGGAGATGGCCTTTGCCGCAATGCGATCGATCAGGGACGGCGCAAGCACTTTCAACCACCGCCCCAATTTGCCTCTGAGCGACGTGATCAACAACCGCTGACGCCGTTCCATAGCCGTAACGATCATGGCCGCGCATTGTTCCGCGGTCATGATCTTCTTTTCCTGCATGGGGCTGACCCCCAGCGGCTTTCCCTCGGCATCCAGGGCGCGGCGATGCACCTCGGAAAGCACGAAATCCGGCGCCACCATGGTCACGCTGACGCCATACTCCTTCACCTCAATCCGCAGCGAATCAAAAAATCCGAACATCGCGTGCTTGCTCGCGGAATATCCGGAACGCGTCGGCACGCCGTTTAATCCCGCCACGCTGGCGATGCCCACAATCCGGCCTTGGGCTTTTTTCAGGTGCGGCAAGGCGTAATACGTGCAGAACACGCTTCCAAGGTAATTCAACCGCATGAGCCGCTCGAAAATGGACGTGTCCTGGATATCCTCCAATTTCGCCCACATCGTGCCGCCCGCATTATTCACCAATACATCCAATCGCCCGAACGCCGCGACGGTTTGGTCAATGAGCGATTTGCACGCCGCCTCATCCGTCACATCCAAGGGAACCACCAGCGCCTCCGCGCCCAACGCCTCAACGTCCGCTTTCAGCGTTTCCAGCCGCTCCCGGTTGCGCGCGGCCAGCGCCAGTTTGGGCCGCTGCTGCGCCAGCGCCATGCACAACGCCCGCCCAATGCCTTCCGACGCCCCTGTAACCACGATAACCTGTCCGGTGAATACTCCCATCGTTCAAACATCCCTTGTTATGGTTAAATCAGCCATCTTAGCAAGATCATAGTATCAAAGCCGTTTTCTTTTTTAAAAATTGCGGCTTCAAACTTCCACAACGGGCAAATTTCAATTTTCAAAAAGGCCCATGTGTGAAAGCATCCCGCCTTATTAAGATCGTGCAAATCAGTGCTTACGATAATCCTATCGCTTTTGAAATCTGCATGGTCTTTCAATTACATTTGGTATAAATGACAGCGATTTTTTAAAGCTCTAGTGCCTGGAGACTTCCTGAAGTAACTGAAGCATAGGTGGAGATACTTTCGTAATGAAGCTGATACGGTACGCCGAAATTGAGAACTTCAAACCTTTTTCAGAGAAGCTTCATATCGATCTTGGACATCCCGCCGTTTTGATTGGCCCTAATAACGCCGGAAAAACAAGCGTCATTCAAGCATTGGCGCTTTGGAGCCAGGGCATCAAAGCCTGGTACGCGAAAAAAGGGCAACCCAATCAGAAAGACGCCCGTGAACGCATTTCTGCAGGCATGAATCGTCTGAATATTCTGGACGTGCCGGTATCTGAAACACGGTATTTTTGGAATGGAACCCGTGTGCGAAAAGGCAATAAGCCTATTGAACTAGTGATAAACGTTGGAATAGAACATGAAGACAAAGTCAAGGATTGCAGACTGATCTTCACCTATCGGGACACAGAAATAATCTATTGTAAGCCTTGTCATGAAACGATTAAGGATGATGACCTTTTAAAACATGCCGCCAGTCTACAATTCAGTCTTCTATATCCCATGTCTGGGATTATGTCCGGTGTCTCAGCGGAAACCGAAGAGACACCACTGCCGGATGGCCGGATAAATATGTTTCTTGGGCAGGGCCAAACGGCGCAAGTTCTGCGCAATATATGTTTTAAAATTTTCGAACAGGACAATGAAAACAAAACTCAGGACTGGGCTAGAATTGTTGCTTTAATTAGGCGCATGTTTCTGGTGGATCTAAACAGGCCAATTTTCAATGAAACGCGGGGAAGCCTCTCAATGACCTACCACCAGGATGGCGTTGAAAGCGATCTGGACATTTCCTTGGCAGGCAGGGGATTACAGCAAATCCTTCTTATCCTTGCTTATCTTTACTGGCATAAAAAGTGTGTGCTGCTCATTGACGAACCCGATGCCCATCTGGAAATTCTGAGGCAGAAGCAAGTCTATGAGATATTGCGCCATGTTGCCGATGAAAATGCCTCACAAGTCGTAATTGCCACGCATTCGGAGGTAATTCTGGATGATGCAGTGGACACAAATTTAACGATGCTGCTAAATGGTGAAGCGGTGAATCTTGCACGTCAGCAAGACATGAAAAACGCTCTAAGATCCTTTGGTATCGAGCACTATTACAAGGCCCGCATCCACCCTCGAATTCTTTATGTCGAAGGCAGTACGGATGTCGAGATGTTGCGCGCCCTTGCGCACAAAATCGGTCATCGAGCTGCTGACGTTTTAACTAAACAACTTAATACATACTATACCTGCGATGTTATCCCTGAGGATACGCTTGAAAATAGAATGGACCGTGCGGGCGGAGCCTATGGAAACTTTCGATCACATTTTTATTCGGTAAAAAAATTCGTGCCGGAATTCAAGGGTGTGGCGATATTTGACAATGATGATAGAAGCAGGCAAGACCAGGCGGACGAGGACTTGGCGGAATTGTATTGGCAACACTACGAATTGGAAAACTATTTCATTTCACCCGATGTGCTTGCCGCTTATGCATCGGAACGGCTTCAGGCTGCCGGTGAACTTTTCCATGGGCCTCTTCTAGAAAGTTTCCGCAGTGTTTTGGACCGTTGCCTCTTGGAGCGTGTCTTTGAAGGTGATAAACAACAATTAAAAGAGTTCAAGTCCGCCAGCACCGCATTACAACGAACCCTTCTGAAGACGCAAAAGATGAGTACTCTGGCCGAAGCGGTTTTCCAGCAATTTGCCCAGGAACATTCACAGCCGGTATTACTAAGCAAGGGGGAATTTTATCTTTTGGTGAAATATGCAAATCCAGGCGATATTCCATCGGAAGTCGCGGAAAAACTTGATACGTTAGCCGCTTATCTGGAACTTTGATTCAACCCTGCTCACATGAGGAACGAGGACTAAGGGGATGGGGAAAACAATGATAGTGTTTGTTCAAACCAGTCAATGCAAACCTTTATTCAAAAACGATTTGACATTTAGCCATGTGTCTTGTCACTCTTATATAAAGCAGTAGCAATAACGGCGAGGAATATGCGTGGAATGGTATTACGTAGAAGGGCAGGAGCGGCGCGGCCCACTAGGGGATGAGGAATTCCAACAGCGTGTAGCGGATCAAACGATTGGCCCGGAAACATTCGTTTGGAATCCCGATCTGCCGGACTGGCAGCGCTTCGCGTCATTGCCCGCCCGTGATTCAAGCCAATCCCAGGCGCCTGTCTTGGAACGGTGCGCGGAATGCGGCCAGCACCAACCGTCCGATCAGATGATCCCGTTTGGCGCGGTATACGTCTGCGGCGGGTGCAAGCCGGTGTTTTTCCGGCGGGTGCGGCAAGGCACGGTGTATCCGGTAACGGCGCCCTATGCCGGATTTGGCATCCGGGCCTGCGCTAAAATTATCGACTGGGTGATTATCGGGGTGTTTCAAACAGCAATTCAGACGGCCTGGATGATCTTCTTCCCCCCAGACTTTGAAAATCCCTTATTCATCATCATGTCGGGGCTGATGGGCTTGATGGGCATGGTATTGACGATTGGGTATTGTACGTGGTTTATCGGACGGTTCGGGGCCACCCCCGGTAAAATGGCCTGCGGATTGAAAGTGGTCATGCCGGACAGGTCCGGCGTTTCCTATCCCCGTGCGCTGGGCCGCGCTTTTGGCGAACTGGTCAGCGGCATGGTGCTTTACATTGGATATATTATGGTGGCCTTTGACGAGCAGCGCCGGGCGCTGCATGATTTCTTCTGCGATACACGTGTGATTCATATATGAAAAGGCAGTGACATGAGCACGGCATTGACAGCATGGTCCGGAACGGCATGTCCCCGATGCGGGAGGGAAATGGAGAGATTGCCGTCGAATTCCGTGGAGCCGCGGGTATGTCCCCATTGTAAGACTTCCTTTATCGCGCTGCTGTTTCCCGCCGCCGTTCAGAATGAATTCCTGGGCCGGTATGGAGAACCTTTGCGGGAAGAATCGGAGGCGGCGTGTTTTTATCACGCGGATAAGCGCGCGGAAACGGCCTGCGATAGGTGCGGACGCTTTCTATGCGCCCTGTGCGCCATCGACACCCAGGATAAGCGGTATTGTCCCCAGTGCCTGGAAAACGGAATTCGCTCCGGTGAGCTTCCGGAGTTTCAGTCCGCGTATCCCCGGCACGATTTGCTGGCGCTCGCCGTAGCCTGCATCCCGCTCATGCTGGCAATTCCTATTCTGCTGATTGTATTGCCATGGGCCACGGACATAGCGCTGGGGTTCGCCCTGGGCCTTTTGCTGTTCCCGGCGTTTGTCACCGCGCCCGCTTCCCTGTATTTGGCGTTGCGGTTTCGTAAAACGGTGACTCACCCCCTGGGCCGCCGCGCCGGCTGGTTCCCATTAACTGTTTTGTTGGCAGCGGGGCAAATGGTGGTTTGGGCCGTGGCCATTATTGTGTTCACGGGCAGCCTTTTCTCGGAATTTTGACGTCATGGCAAACACACACATTTCATATACAGCATTGCCGGGCCGGTCAAGACCGTATTTCGGCGTGTTGTATCTGGTGGAACTCGTGTTCACCTTTGGATTGTTGGCGATTGGAGAGCGGACCCGGTTGTACCTGGGCCCGGACCATCTGCTGGTCTTGCGGCGGCGTTTTTTCACGGAAACCGCCCACCGGTTTTATTTCTCCGATATTCAGGCCATCACGGTACAACGCACGACAAACGCCGTCACGGCGAATGCCGTGCTTTTTCTTCTTTGCGCGCTGACTCTTGGCGTCCTTGGTCTCTACCCATTCTCCGGTGGAATGATCCTCTTGGGGGATTTTAGCTTTGGAGAAGAACTGTTGCTCATCCTGGCCTGCGCGGGGTTTGGTCTGGGATTAGCGTTGAATATACTGCTGGGGCCGGCCTGTGTCACGGAACTCATCACCGCCGTGAGCCGGGAGCCCTTGCCATGCCTGTCGCGGTGGGGAACGGCGCAACGCGCGCTGGCTCTCCTGGTACCGCGCATTGAAACCGCACAAGGCGTCCCATCGCCGGAATTTCTGAACGTTCAACCGGTGCTGGCGGCGTATGCCACGCCCGCCGGGCGCCTGATTACTCAGCCTCCGATAACCCACGATTCCGGACGCCTCCATGAACTCCTTTTCGGACTGTATTTGCTGATGTCGGTTTCCTGCATGATTGACCTTACGGGGAATTGGATGATCAAGAATGCGTTTGATTCCCTGCTCTTTATGATCGTATTAGTGCTCTCCTGTATCGCCCTGCTTCGGCAGCGGCATTCCGACATTCCTTCCGATATCCGGTCGCTCACCGGATTCGCCCTCGGCTTCAGCGTGTTGCTCTTTTATTTCACCCGCCCATTTACGATGCTCCATATGTTTTGGAATATGCCTGAAAATTTTGACCCCGCGATACTCATGAGTTCCATGTTAAATCCCGATGATCCCTTGTACGTGGCCTATGTGGGCACACAACTCGCCGTTGATTTATTTGTCGGACTGTTGGGATTGCTGGGAATATACCGGTTCCGCCGGCTATATCGCCTGGCTCAACATAATGCCGCGTTAGATACGCCACCGCCCCCTGCCTCTAATGTGGAAGAACCTCCCGCTGCTCCATAACAGGATTTTTTTTATTCATTGGCTTTTCCCGAAAACGATTTTCTGTGTTAACTATCCATGACTCGATCAAAAACCTGATGTTGTCCATGTTTTTTCATTTTTACCGATGTGGGATTCGAGCTATGGACAAATTACGCATTTTGGCGCGGTTTATGGTATAAATATCGAGGGTGTGATGTATTGGCTTGAGGGCAGGCTTAAGGAGATGACATGGATCGTTTTGTTTTTTTGCGCACAAGTGTAGTTCTGTCCGTTTTGGCCGGCGCGTTCCTGATGTCAGATGCATCAGCTCAACCCTTTCGGGCGGCGAGTGACGATGTGGCGTTTTCCGCGGAATATTCCCAACTGGACTTTGGCTGGGATTCGGGCTGGTGGCCGGGCGGAGGCGAAGAACCCGGCGGGGCGGTAATTCAGGTGCGCCTGAATTTTAAGGCGGACGCCAATGTGCATGCGGATGTCGCGGGACAATACGTGCTGGAGGACAATCAGTTGGCTCCGGGCGCCGCAAACGGGCAATGGGATTATGCGCTGGGGGTCAAGATATACATGAAAGTGGCCTTCAATATAAATTTCACGATTCCCAATCCGTTCGGCGATGATTTTGTGGTGCAACCGTTCATAATCGACATACCGTTCATGCCGAATACAAATCTTATGGCAGAACAGGCGGCGACGTTTGAGAATTACCTGCTGGACAGCACGTCCGAACTGAGCCAAACCACGGAATCCATCAAGATCTACGGGTATGATCTGGTGGATCTTATCATCGGTCAATTGGACTGGCCGGATTGGATAAAGACCTTTATCAATGGCGAGGTCGCCTTATACGCCTCATTCCAAATCGATGGAGCATTGGGATGTGACAATATGACGGCCAGTGATGGAAACGTCTTTACTTCGGAAGGCCAGCAATTGCCGGTGGACATTTCCGTGGATCCCTATCAGGCCAATCTGGCGTATAACGAAAACTTCACGTGGGATGTCGTTGTACATGCCATTCCCTCAGTATCTCTGACCATTATAGGGACCACCTGGACGTATCCGGTGCTGGATATTCCCTGGCAGGTGTATCAAGGGCCGCTGGATCTGCCGTTTACGGAAGATTCATTAACGATTCCGGTGGGCGGCGGAGGGGAAGGAGAAGGCGAAGGCGAAACCGAAGGAGAAGGAGAGTCCTGCCCGGTGGCGTGCGAAATTCCCTGTGACGGCACGGCAATGGATGCCGGGGTGGCGGATGCCTTGACGGCATTGTACGGAACCCCGCAATTCGCGTGTGAGCCAACGGTGTGCGACAACGATCAGAATGGCCTGGTGGACGTAACGCAAGTCCAGCTCCTGGATTTCATCCTGGCGAATCCCGGTTTCTCGAGTTATTGCTGCGTGCGCGCGGCCTGGGATGCGAATGGCGACGTGGTGCAGGGCTGGCTGAGCGCCGCCAATACCGATCTATTCTCCATCCTGTCTCAGGGCACCTTCCAGACTTTATTTACCGGATTGGCGACGGATGGGAGTTCCTGGATGATCGATGCCATGGTGGGGGTGTTAGCGCAATATGGCGTCACCGCGAATGTGGCGGACTTGGACCGGAGCGCGGCCCAATATCTTGCCGCTGACGGGGATGCCGATCTGGATGGCGTGTGCAACCTCGCGGAATATAATGCGATGGGCGGCGATGCCGAAGCGTACTTGCTGGCGGCGATAGATCCGTCCACGGCGATCAACGGCGGCGGTTGTTTCCCGCCGTGTTTCTCGGACCCGTTCGAGGGGGAAGGCGGCGGAGAGGATACGACTCCCCCGGAAATCACCGTGCTGGGTTCGGACCCGGTGACCGTGGAATGCAATTTTATGTATTTGGATGAAGGCGCCATCGCGTATGACGAAACCGATGGCGACATCACGGAACAGATTGTGGTGGATAATCCCGTGAACACGTCCATTCCCAATACCTACATTGTGACCTATAACGTTAGCGATGCTGCGGGGAATCCCGCGGTGGCAAAAACACGCACCGTATACGTGGCGGACACGCGGGCGCCGGTCATCACATTGCTTGGCGATGCCGAAGTAACCGTGGAATGCGGTGCGGAATACACGGACGCAGGTGTCCTGGCCGCCGACGAATGCGATGGCGACATGTCGGCCCAAATTCAGGTGACGGGCGCAGTAAATACCGCGGCGCCGGGAACGTATACATTGACCGCGTCGGTATCGGACAGCGCCGGGAATGCGGCAGAGCCCGCGACCCGTACAATTCATGTGGTGGATACTCAAGCGCCCGTGCTCACGCTCCTCGGCGATCCCGAAGTGACGCTGGAATGCGGCGGGGAATACACGGATGAGGGCGTGGCCGCCATGGATGTGTGCGATGGGGATATTTCCGGCCAGATTCAGGTGACGGGTGAATTCAATCCGGCCGCGCCGGGAACCTATGTGTTGACCGCGATGGTGCCGGACGGTTCGGGGAACGAGGCAGAGCCGGTGACCCGGACCATTCATGTGCAGGACACCCAGATTCCCACGATCACGCTCACCGGCGAGTCCACCGTGACCGTGCCGTGTGGCGCGTATTACACGGACGCAGGGGCCACCGCGTGGGATTCGTGCGCCGGGGATATCACGAGTCTTATTCAGGGCGAAAGCAACGTGGATACCTCCCTTGGGGGCGAATATCACGTGACCTTCACGGTCAGCGATCCTTCCGGCAATGCCGCCGCGCCCGTGGTCCGCACCGTGATTGTGGATTGCAGTTTTCACAAGGCGGATCAGGATCACAACGGGCAAATCAGCATTTCCGAACTTTTACGGGTTATTCAATTGTACAATTCCGGCGGATATCATTGTGACGCGGCCGGGGAAGACGGCTATGCGCCCGGCCCGCCCGGAGACACCTCCTGCGCATTTCATTCCAGCGACTATGCGCCAGCGGATTGGAGTATCGGGATCTCCGAGTTATTGCGCATAATTCAATTCTATAATTCCGGCGGATATCATCCGTGCGCCGAAGGCGAAGACGGGTATTGTCCGGGAGTGTAAGAAGCGAGCAGCTTTCAGCTATCAGCTATCAGCCATCAGCTTTCAGCTTTCAGCTTTCAGCGAGCTTTGAAAAATAGGGAGTAAACAGGGCAATAGGACTTATAGGACCTATAGGACTTATAGGATCTATAAGACTTATTATTCTTTGAGGCGGGGAGGGAAGGGCGCGCAGGCGCGTTACCAGGTTTTCAATACGACCCATTTTTCTTTTTTCTTTTGTAAGCAGGCGCAAGGGGGCGGTGGGCGTTTTTCGGGGTCATAGCCGGGCGGGCCGATGTGGCGTTTGGGTTTATTCGCGGGGGGCGGGGTGTTATTGGGGGACGTTTCGCTATTGGGTTTGAGGTTTTGGGTTTGGGGTTTGGGAGCGGAAGTGCAGGGGGCCAATGGGATATCGTTTTTGGTTTTTGGGTCTGGTGATGGGGATTCGCTGGTTTTGTTTTCGGGATTTGTTGGGTTCGTTTTGGGGTCAGGATTTGTTGAGCCGCCGCCGGGAGGGGGTGTTTCGTTATTGGGGCCGGGGGGTTCGAGAGCGGGGGTGTCCGGGGTGGATGTCACGGCGGGTGGTATGCCTTCTGCGAAGGGTGTGCCGGGCGTTGGTTCTGGGAGCTTGCGGGGGCGGGAAATGGGGCCTCCGGGGGGTTGGTAGTCGGGCGGGTAGAGTTCGAGTTCTTTGAGCATCTGCTCGAAGATCTCCGGGTAGACTCGCCGGAGGGTTCCGTGTTTGACGGCTTCCTCGTAGGCGCGGTTCCCATCTTCCATGATGGGCTGGAGCATTTCGGCGAGGCTTTTTGGGGTGTCTTTTTCGGCGCGCTCGAAGTCGCGTTCGA
>JAKQOG010000078.1 GCA_029565395.1 Candidatus Hydrogenedentota bacterium
CAGATCGTCTCTAAAGCAAATCAATTGGCGCACTGTACCTGCGAATTTCACCCCCGCCGCATCCGCCCCCGCAGACCGGGTCCCTGAAGGGTGAACGCTTAATTCTCCTTCTGCATTTCCTTCAGGGCTTCGTTAATATCATCCTGCGACAATTGATTTGCTTTAGAGACGATCTGTTCTTGTGCATTCGTGACAACCACCTGGGAACCTGCCTTGAGCGTATGCTGGCCTAAGGTAACGATGCGCGTTTTGTCATCAATGCCGGATAGAATTTCGATGCTATTGCTATCCTCCAGTCCCGTTTGCACTTCAATCCGCTCAGCAAATTGTTTGGGTTCCGCAGGCTTTTCGGCGGGTTTCTCTGGCGCTGGCTGGCTGGGCGCCGGGGTTTCTTCCCGAATGACCATCAGATAGGATCGTGCATTTTCCTCGATGAGGGCGTCTTTAGGGATGAGAATCGCGTTTTCGTGCGTCTCCATTACCAGTTTCACCCGTGCGAATGCGGCTTCACGCAGGTATTGGCGCGATTCCTCGTCAAAGTCAAGAATGACTTTAACCGTGCCGCTGGTAAAATCGACGTTGGGGTTAATCCGGCGGACATGGGCCGTAAATTCTTTGTCTTCGGCGGAATCGATGCTTACTTTGGCGGTTTGACCAATCTGCAAGCGTTGTAATTCTTTTTCGGGCGCATTGATGGGAAGAATGTAGGAATTTGGATCTACAATGGAGAACACAGGGGCGCCCGATGCCACCATCATGCCTTGTTGGACCGTGCGTTTTGTAATCACCCCGCTAATTGGCGCATCTATGGTCTGATTGCGGATTTGCACTTCGAGCAGTTCCAAGGCGGCTTTTGCCTGTTCATAGGCAAAACGCGTATTGTCTCGTTCCGCCTTTGCCCCAATCCCTTCCGCGAGGCTTTGCTCCGCGATTTCATAGGCGGTTTTTTGTTGTTCCACGCTTACCCGGCTCTGCCGTAGACGGGCTTCCAGTTCTTGCTTATCCAATTCGGCCAAGATCTGGCCTTCCTTTACTTCATCTCCTTCTTCCACCATGACTTTTAAGCATTGGCCAATGCCTTTGGAAAGGACGTCCACGCGCCGTTCCGCCATGATCCGCGTTGTGGTTTCGAAATAAGAAGAAATATTCTCGCGTTTGGGCAGTTCCACCTGGACCGGGATCAAAATAGGCTCGGATTCCGCGGCCTTGCTTTCCAGGGCGGCTTTCTCGGATGTTTTTCCTTGTACTTCGCTATTGCAGCCCATGCTGATGACGGCCATCAGGATCACTGTGCTTATTACCCAGCCACTACGCATAAACCCTCAATATTTTTACGTTGTTAACTGCATTTTCTTGCGCAACCCGACCACCTAGGCATCCGCTCCGCCACCCCGGCGAATCTATTAATGTAATGTATAGAATAAGTACACCTTAGACTCGCAAATGTTACATTCTGTTTCGCTCTAGTTTCTACCTACATCTTTATCACATTTCGCAAGCAGGTTTCAATGAAAATCTCTAGGAAATGCAGGGTCCGTGCCGTTGCGGGTTTTTTCTTGATTTTTCGGGTTTTTGCAGTATCCGAGGGGGGGGATCCCTTTTTAGAAAGGCGGGCGCCTGAAAAATTGTTGACACCGGAGTATGAAACTGGCATCATGCTAGCGTGTATTGTTGTGTCTCCACGACGGATCTTGGGGACATAGTGCCCGTATGCACGCTATTTTTTAGCGTAAGGGGTTGGAAACTAAGGAGTGGACTACATGCTTGGTATGCGGCGTATTGCAGCAGGAACATTCCTGGCGGGAATGGTAGCGGTAATGCTGACGGGGTGCCCACAAGACGTTGGGGTGACCTTGTTGGTGGCTCCAAAAACCTTGGAGTTCGGATCGTCCCTGAATCAGTTGGGATTTACGATTACCCGGAGTTTCACCAGCACCACGGCGGGTCCCGTGGTGGTGCGTTCCACTGTGCCCTGGATTATCCCCGAAACGTGCACCGACACGGGGGACGGTTGCTTTACGGACAGCCGCGTGGACGTATTGTTCATCCCGGTGCGGGTGGATCGATCAGCCATGACGCTGGGAAAGAATGAAGGAGTGCTGTCGGTGGAAGCGGCGCATGCCTCCACCCAATACGTTACGGTGAAAGCGCAAGATTTGCTTCAGGTGGATTTTACCGCCGCCACCCAAACTCCGGAATTGGGGAGGCCGGTGCAATTCACCGATGAAAGTCTTGTGGCCGACGGGGATGACCCCATTATTTCCTGGCGGTGGAATTTTGGCGATGGCGGCCAAAGCGTTTTGCAGAATCCGTCGCATATTTATGCCGTGGCCGGGCAATATGCGGTAACCCTTGCTGTCAATACGAATAGTCGCACGGAAACCGTAACCAAGGCGGCGTTTATTAATGCGGGAAGTTCGGCGCCTGCCGCGGATTTTCAGGCGGCGGCCACCAGCATTTTCGAGCGGGATGAAATTGGTTTTACGGATTTGTCCGTTTCGACGGCCTCCCCGATTGTTGCGCGGTTGTGGGATTTTGGCGACGGCCATACGAGTACGGCCGATGCGCCGATGCACCAATACAGCAAAACTGGAATGTACACTGTATCGTTGCGTGTGACTACGGCTTTGGGTGCAACAGACACCGAGACGAAAACCAACTACATCATTGTGCAGCGGACGCGGGGCCCTCAGGCGAATTTCGCCCTTTCCCAAGTCTCCCCTTATGTGTTGATAGCCGTGGAATTCCGGGATGTGTCGGATCCGGGCACTGCGCCCATCGAACAATGGGTGTGGGAATTTGGCGATGGCATCATCAGCCTGGAGCAAAATCCCACGCATGTGTATAGGAACGTGGGCCCGTATACCGTGCGGCTAACGGTTATCACGCAACATGGCTATGACACCGCCACGCAAAACATCGAAGTGGTGTATAAACCGCCCATTGCTGAGTTTGAAGCGGATAACACCAGCCCATCGGTGGATGAAGTTGTTCAGTTCACTGATTTGTCATTGCCTGGCGTGGCGCCCACGGGGCCGGCCGATGTGGATCGCTGGCACTGGGATTTCGGCGATGGGAAAACAAGCACCGCCCAGAATCCGGCACACGCTTACAACCGTGAAGGCACCTTTACGGTGTCATTGACGATCGGCAGCAGTGATTTACCCGCCACGATCACGGATACGGAAATTAAGAAGGACTATATTGTTGTTATCAAGGCTCCCGAACCCGCGTTCAGCATTGGGTCGGACAGCCCCTTCACGCGCGAAACGATTCCGTTTACCAATGAAACCATCCCCGGCACGGAAACGGGTCTTACGTATGAATGGACTTTTGGCGATAATAGCGCCCCGGTGACGGAGGAAAATCCCACGCATGTATATAGTCAGCCGGGCACCTATACGGTTGAACTTACCGCAAAAACCTCCACGCGGGAAGTGAGTGTATCGAAACAACTGGTGGTGGATGCCCGTCCGGATCCGGATTTCACCGCGAATCCCGTCAAAGGCACCACGGCCGATGCAATCCAGTTTACGGACACCACCAACACCACCAATACGCGGCCCGTGGAAACGCGTTTATGGCGTTTTGGGGACGGTGCGCTGAGCACTGTGCAGAATCCCGACCATATGTATTCCGCCCTGGGCCAGTATACGGTGTCGTTGACCATCACATTCAGCCATTCCGTCAGCCATAAAATTTTCTCCGCGGAAGAAATCAAGACCAATTACATTACCATCAGCCTCCCCACGCCGCCGACGGCCAGTTTTTCCGTGGAAACCACCTGCGCGGCGGTCAACGTGCCCATCCAGTTTACGGATACCTCGACACCCGGTAGCGCCCCCGCGATCATTTCCTGGCGCTGGACGTTTGGCGATGGCGCCACGAGTTCACTGAAGAATCCCTTGCACGCCTATGCGCGTCCGGGCGATTATACGATAACGTTGCAGGTTACCACGGAGGATCGTTATGCGCCCTATAATACCGATTCCGCCATGCAGGAAGATTATATAAGCTGCCTGGCGGGAGTGACCGCTTTGGACACCTATGTCGCCGCCGCGGATCCTGAATATGGGTTTGAACAATTGGTTCCGCCCACAAAGGTGACGGTATCGCAGGGCGTCTTGTCGGCCACGGTGACGGTCCGGGTTATGGAGCTTACGTCGCAACGGTGGCGGACGACGGAGGATTACCGGATTGTGGCGGATGATTCGTCGGTCTGGAAACACCACATGACCATCGTGGAGCCGGAAGAGGCCAGTGGCAATACGGCCATCCTTTACATTAACGGCGGAAACAATGGAAGCTCCGTGCCCAATCCCTCGCATCCCAGTGATGATCTTGAAGCCGAGATGAAAGCCTCGGCCGTACTGCAATCGGTGTTGGTGGATCTGCGTCAAGTGCCGAATCAGCCGATTGTATTTGAGGAAGATCGGGAGAATGGCGTGGATCTGCGGGAACGGACGGAAGACTCGATTATTTCGTATACCTACGACAAATACCTGAACGAGCGGAGCGCCGGAGGCAATGAGGCGGACTACAATACCTGGCCGTTGTTGCTGCCGATGGTGAAGAGCGCCGTCCGGGCCATGGATGCGGTCCAGGACATTTATAGCCAGGATTTGATGACCGGAGCCTTTTACAGCCGCAACCCCGTGGAGAAATTCATTGTGTCGGGCGGTTCCAAGCGCGGCTGGACCACGTGGTTGACCGCGGCCTATGAAGAAGGCCCCAACGGGCAACAGCGCGTGAAGGCCATTGCGCCGATTGTCATTGACGTCCTCAACATGGACCGGCAGATGCAACATCATTTTAATGCTTACGGTTATTGGGCGCCGGCGATTTACCCGTATGCCCAGGAAAAAGTGTTTGAGCGGTTCAGCGCCGAACATGAACAATATGCCGCGGCCCTGGATTTGATGCATATTGTCGATCCGTATGAGTACCGGTGCCGCCTGGAGAATATTCCCCGGTATTGCATGAATTCGTCCGGGGATCAATTCTTCCTTCCGGATGCGGCCCAGTGGTATTTCGACCGCTTGCCGGGCGATGAAAAATATCTGAATTACGTACCCAATTCCGATCATGGTCTTGGCGATGAGGCGGATCCCACGCAACCGGGCAACGCAACATCGGGTCTTTTGAGTTTCTTTGCCGCAATGCGCGACGGGTTGAGCCTGCCGCAGTTTTCCTGGTCGTTCGAGACCGACGGCTCTATCCTGGTGCGCACCCAGGGAACCACCCCATCGAGCGTGACGATGTATTATGCCAGCAATGCCGACGGACGGGATTTCCGCCTGGACAAGGTAGGCGCGATATGGGCCGCGAAAACGTTATCGGCGGAGGCTCCCGGGCGTTACCGGGCCTCCATGACGCGTCCGGCCCAAGGCTATAGCGCCTTCTATGTTCAGTTGAAATATCCAGGGCCGGCTTCTCTGTATAATATTTTCTCGTATATCTTAACTACACCCATTCGCGTGCTGCCATTCAACTCGGACGGGACCAATTTGTATCCCGTTTTTGCCGGAAAGCGCACGGTGGCGGGTATCGGCGCCGATCAGGTGCCGGTGGTGGCGGTTCATGGAACCCCCGAAGAAATGGGCCGCCAGTATGGCGGTCTTATGGCCAATGAGATCAAGGGTTCCTTGCCCGCTTTCCTGGCCGCCGCCCAGTTGAAGTATCCCAATCTGAGCAACGAAGCGCTGGATGCGGCATGGGACACGATTCAAGCCGCCTATGATCCCGGCAACACGGGCGCCATGTCCCGTGTTGAAGAAGAACTCATTGGCGTCGCGGAAGGATCCGGACTGTACGATCCCGCGATCCCCGAAGAGACCGATGGTTTACTAATGCTCCGGCGCGCCAATATGGTGCCGGTGCTGGCCGCGCTTTCCGGCAATGCCATAGCCACCACCCGCGACGCGAGCATGAGCGGGTACACCTATCAAAGCTGCAGCGTGAATTGGGCGCTGGACATCAATCTGCAGGGCATCCCCTGTGTGGTCATATATATTCCAGGAATGGCCCAGGGCTTCCCGCATGCCAATATCACGTTCGCTGGACTTGTCGGTTCCTTGACCGGCGTCAACCTCGCCGGTGTCGGCTTGTCCAGCGTGCCGGATGTTGATCTCTCCGGCGATCCCTATGTGTTCGATCTGACAGGCAAGCATTACAGCACGCTTTTCCGCGACATCCTCTATGATGCGAGAAACAAGCGTGACGCACGGCTCGCTCTGGAAGACAATCTGCTGTTCCGCCGTCAGCATTTTGTGGTGGCGGATGGGCGTTATCTCTTGAGCAGCTTCAAGGCACAAAGCATCGGGCCTGAAGCCTCCATCCTCTTCTGGAGTGAAGATGACCCTGCCGATGAATTCGCCCCACATACCGTCCCCTATACCGTGTATAGCGGGCCGGAAGCCGGGGCCGTTGCCGCCGGAGACACCGACGGGCCGGTTATCCAGTTGTTGCGCAGCAACATCGGGGCCATCGACCAAAATGACTTGAGCCAGGCATATTCCATCCTGGCCCCAATCCAAGGCAATACGAACCTTATGAATGTCATTTATGAAATACCGGATGATGACCTTGAGTTGAATGCCTATGTTTCGTATGCGCACGGAAGCCAGAATGCGTATCAGCGGCCTATGGTGGCCATCGATCTGCAAAGCTTCCTTCCGTAAATGGGCATGATCATCGTACAAGGCGCCGGAGTTGTTGCTTCGGCGCCTTTTCTCTCTCTTCAACAAAACCGCAACAGGGTTTTTCAATACAATCGGAGGAGTTTTGGACGTTATGTATAAAAAGCCCGCCATTACTTCAGGCACTGGCGCCGCTTCTTCCCTCAAGGATATTCCAGGCGTCCCGCTGGCAGTCACCATGGATGTTCCCTGGCGCCTTTTTCAGAAACAGGTCTCCTGGACTCCAGACCATGTGCATTTTGTATCCGATATGGACCTGCCCACCCTTGAAGCAGCAGACCGTCTCTGTCCCCATTGCGACGTGGTTGTGGGCATTGGCGGGGGATCCTGTTGCGACACTGCGAAATATCTGGCATGGAAACGGGGATGCCGGATGATTCTTGTACCCACCATAGTTTCGGTGGATGCCCCTCTGACTAACATGATTGCCGTGCGGGTGGACAAGAAAGTCCAGTATATCGGCGACATTTTCCCTGAGGAAATCATTATTGACTATCGCCTTATCCAAGAGGCCCCCAAAGAACTCAACCGGGCAGGCGCCTGCGACATTGCCAGCATTCATACGGCGCTCTTTGACTGGAAACTGGCCCATGAGAACACAGGCGAACCCTATTTTCCCGGCGTAGCCCGCGAAGCGCTGGCATGCCTTGAGGAATTGGATAGAAATGCCTCGGAAATCCATGACGTCACCTCCAAGGGGATCGACACGATTGTCGATCTGTTCCGGAGGGAGGTGGAATTCTGCGCGCGCATCGGCGCCAGCCGTCCTGAAGAAGGGGCTGAACATATTGTGGCGTATGGGATGGAACACCTCACTCGCCGTCATTTCCTGCATGGCGACTTGGTGGGGTTGGGAATATTCACCATCTCCCGGCTACAGCAAAACGCCCCGGAATGGGCGGAGAATCTTATCCGCCGCTGCGGATTGCGCTACACCGTTCCGGAGGCCACGCCCGCTGAAATCCGAAACTGTTTGTTGGGTCTGAGGGCCTTCAAAGAAAAAGCCCGCCTTTTTTATAGTGTGGTGGATACCTGTGAAATCACCGAACAATTTGTCGAAGACACCCTAGCCGCACTATATAAATAATCGATGTCCGGACTTTAGGAAGCCGGGCGGCGATCCCATGGGGCAACATTTTGTGGTGGATTGTTTTTTATCCACAATAGAATGTGTTTTAAAGGGGGAAATGACGCTAAAAGGCCTTGACTGCCCCCCATGTTTTTGCTATACTGCCTTCAACATACCGGGGAGTTTGTTTCAAAGTGAAAGTGAGTAGTACAGTGTACATGTAAAAAGAGGAGAAGCAACCCTGGGAAGTATCCGGGCATGTCCGGTGCAAGAAGGAGAAAACAATGCGTTCCATTAAAACAATAGTGATGATGGTCTTGCTGATGAGTGTTTGTGGCATGGTGTATGCCGAACTCCAGAATGTGGAGGTTGGCGGATCAATTCGCATCCGTGGGAATTGGTTTGAAGGCGAACATAACTCAAACGTGGATTTGTCCTTTATTGAACAGCGCACGCGGTTGAGCGTTAAGGCGGATTTCACCCAGAATGTCAGCGCTTTCTTTGAACTGGACAGCTATGACATCTGGGGGGAAGATTTCCGTTCCCAAAATTACATTACGGGCGGCGACACCCGTGCGCGGAGCGTGGATGATGTTGAGTTTTATCAGGCCTATATCCAGGCGAGCAATATGTGGGATACCGGCCTGCAACTCCGCATAGGCCGTCAGGAGATCATTCTGGGCAGCGGGTGGCTGGTCGGCAATAACAGCACCTCCTCATTCTTTACGGGGCTTTCTTTCGACGCTATCTTGCTGTCCTATGTGTTGGACGATAAATTCGCCGCGCATCTCCTATTCTCGAAGTTGGCGGAAACCATGCGCGATTTTGGCGAAAACGATACAGAAGTTTACGGGCTGTATCTGTCGTGCACGGCGGTGGAAAACATGGCCTTCGACCTTTACTACTTGTTCCTGCGCGATGACGGGCCAGTGATTGGTTCGGCGGGAGCGAACAATCTATTACGGGCGTTGTTCCCGAAATTTGCGGGGAAAACCGCCCAAACCGCGGATGTCCACACGGTTGGGCTCCGTGCCGCCGGAACCTATGAGGGGCTTGATTTTGAAGCGGAAACCGCCTTTCAATTCGGCTCCATCAGCGACGGCGGCCACCGCCACTTAAAGATTTGGGCGGCGGACAGCGACCTCACCTATTCCAATGTGGGAATCAATTTACAAACCGGGTATACCTTCGATGTAGTCACCAAGCCGCATCCTTTTGTGGGGTTTGCAGCCTTCCTGGGGTTGAACGACCATGGCAACCCCGATTTGCCTTTCAACCGCCTCTTCTCCAATTGGGAATACAGTGAGTTCCTTGAGAACACCGACTTATCCAATTGCTACGTGTTTCAAACCGGCTTAAAGCTCCATCCCGGCATTGACAGCGTCACCCTGAAAGCAGTGGCCTCTTGTTATGTATCAGACAAGGACGAAGGAAGCCGGAACCGCATGTATGATCTCTCCACCGGCAGCTTAGGAGAGCGTCTGCGGCATTGGGCCTGGAACACAGAGAACAATTGGAAACGGATTTTCGATGGCACGGGAAAATCCAGTAATGAAGCGGCATGGGAACTGGGTCTGTACGGGGATTATGCCTACAGCAAAGATCTTACTTTCCGCGCGGGCTATGCCCACCTGTGGACGGAGAGTGGCGTTGCCAACAGTGATCGCATTACACAGAATGGCACAGCGGCCTTCAACAGTGGAAACAATAAAGACTTGGATTATCTCTTCTTTGAGACCGAACTCAAATTCTGATTATTTCGAGGGATAAACTGAACCCCCGGGAGAGATTCCCGGGGGTTTTAATATGTTTAAAGGGCCTGGCAGCGGCCTTAAATAAGCTGGCAAATCCGCTCGGCCACGTATTCCACGATCTCCTGGACGCGATAGGTTCCTTCCTGAATCCGTTGCTTTGCCCGTTCTACTTCTTCCAGGCGGATTTCCTCTGCCTTGCTCTTTTGCTGGCTTTTGGCCATGGCCGCCGCTTTCGCGGTCCGGCTGATGGTGAGATCATCCTGAAGCTCGGTCAGGATGCGGGCATCTTTCTCTCGCCGGAGCGACTGCGGCTTTAGAGCCGCCGCTTCTGCGATTTTCTCTATGCCTGCAATTTCCATGACTCTTTTGCTCCATCGTTTTCAATTCTTCCATACAGTCATATCGGCATAAGGAAGCCGTTGCTTTAATTCCATTTTTCCCATGACACTGCGATTGCCCCGATTCCATCGGCAATCCGGCGATAGGCATCAGCCTTTGTGTATTGCACACTGGCAGAGATCCTGTCCACCCTGCCCAACGTTCGCTTACACCAAGGGATATCTCCTGCCTGCGCGCCCAGGATGAGAAGAGCATTTATTATGGAGAAGATCTATACGCGTATAGTCCGAGGCTTTGGCGATTTTTTCATCCGGAAGATAGTAGGATTTGCATGTATTCATATATTTATCATATTGTAACACAAAAAGCTATTAATTCCTGCATATGTCCTAATTTGTGAGGAATATTCCATTCTGAAATGAGGGAAATTCCCCGGACTTTTTTGCTATTGATAGTTACTCTTACAAAGAAGCGGGGAAAAGGGGATATTTTAGTATTATTCGACATCTACTATGTTTCGGTATGAAATATGCGTCCTTTCACGTATGAGTGCAATTTGGAGCTGTTAACGATGATAACAAAAAGAAATAAAGGGATGACGCTGATAGAACTGATGTTCGCAGCGGGAATCGTGGCCATGGCGTTGGCCATGCTCTTTGGCTCCCTGCTCAGCCTTTCCCTGATGGGGCAAGTGAATAAGAGCCGCATGGACGCCATTGCTTCGTTGAATAATATCATGGAGCAGGTCAATACTCTTCCGTATGAGAACCTGGTGACCTTTGTTCCCCCGGTGGATTCTTGTGGTCCGGGAGTGTCCCGTCAGGTGAGCATTCAATTGGTGGTTCCGGGAGCGGAAGGAACTGACCCTACTCTGGTTTCCATCCCGCTTCCCGCGGGTTATGCCAACCCCATTCCGAATCCCGTGGAAGTGCGTGTGACGCTCGCTTGGCAAGAACAGAACGGCTATGTGTTTCAAATCATGGCCTCCACCATGAAAGGGCGGTAAGCATGAGAAACCAAGGCATGACCATGCTGGAAGTAATGTTCGCCATGGCAATATTCACCGTGATTATGGGCGCGCTCTTTGCCCTCATGCTGGGATTCACCGACACCACGGAAATCCGGGATATCCAAGCTACATCCTACGATGAAGCGCGTCGTGCCCTGTCTTCGATTCTCCCGGATATCCGGCAAGCCTCCCGCATGTCGATTAACTGGGCCCAGTTGCCTGGGGAAACGATCTCGTATCGCGTGCCGGTGGATGCCGACGGAAACGGTTTTGCCGTTGATCAGAGTAACAAAGCGGAACTCAGCCAGCCCCGGACCCTCAGCCGGGATGCCAATGATGTTAACCGGGACGGACGCTCGGCCAATCAACTCGTTTGCAGCAGCGGAGGCGTAACGCGGGTGTTGGCCAATGATCTTTCTCCCGATTCGGAACAGCCAGATGCATCCGGCGTATTCGGTCCCGCGCAGGATGTGAACCAAAACGGGCAAATGGATCGGGGCATTTGGTTTGAACCCTTTGGGCAGGGGCTCCGCATTACCATTCAGACTCAGGGAACGACCCGGGAAAACCGAATTATCCGGTCGACGTTCCAGGAAGTCGTAATACCGAGGAATTAGCCTATGAAACACACGTTACAGAATCGCACGCAAGGCATGGCCTTGATCCTGTCCCTCTTTTTCGTCACGGTGGCCATTCTTCTATTGACCGGTCTGTCCATGCGGCTGATCAACCAGGATCGGCAGGTTGAGCATTATGTGTTCCATGAACAATGCTTTAATGGGTTGGAAGCCGCCTTTGCCGCCTGCAAAACGGAAATTGAGAACGGCGAAGATGGCAAGGTGGGTCTGGGCAGTTATACCGTCATTCCTGGAGTTTTTCCCGATTTTGACTCCTTCGGCGTGACCCCCATGACTATGGCCTCGTGCCCACAGATTCAGTTCTTTGGCTTCGGCCATAGTTGGGCCATGGACGGCGTGGATAACAACGGAAACGGTCAAATCGATGAAGGCGGCGAATGGTGCATGTTTTCGTTTTATGCCGCGGCAAAGTATGGCGCCAATACCCGGCGGATGGAAGCCGTTCTTGCCGGCCGCGATGTCAATGTGTGGAGGAATGCCATTTTTGCCGGGGGCGGTCAGGTCGGCGGTGTGATTAAGGGGAATGTCAGCATTCACGGCTCGGTGCATATTCTCGGCAATAATCTGCCGAGCGGCGGTCAAGCCCTTGCCGCCTTGGATATGAGCGGCACCAGCCTGATCCACAACAATTATGATGGTATTCCCGCCGATTTGGCGCTCCGCGTGCCCGCTCTCGCCACCATCGACTGGAATGGCGAAGCGGTGGAGTGTATGGAAGCCAACCTGCGCGTGAAACATGGTCTGGTCGGATTGTCCGGAAATTCCGAAGTGGGATCCATGGACATATTCGGCAACAGTTTCAAGGAAACCATGGATGGAACCTATGTGAACGATGGCTGGACTGGCAACGCTGTGACCCCCGACGGCGGGCGCGGCGACCCCAAGAGCGTCTGGAGCGACAATGGCTGGGATGAACTCTACGACTTGGGTGATAAGGTGCCCATGCCTTTCCTTCAGGATGACTGGCGTTCGCCGGGTACAGGTGCGAAAGTCTGGGATCCCGCCACCAATGACTGGTACACCCATGAGGACTATTTTGACCAGGTGTTAGTGGCCGATCCCTTTAATAAAAATGATGGCGTGTATAACGGCGATATTGACATTTACACGATGGGCAACAGTTTCTATTGGAATGCCACGACCAACACCACGCTTGTGGGTTCCTTGCCCGCCGTGCCCCCTGCCGCCACCGACGACTACCTCCTCTTCAATCCCAGTGCGGCCGGCGGCCCTGTGCTTCAGGTTAACGGTCAAGTTACTGTCAACGGCAAAGTCACTATTCGCGGCAAATCAAACAAGCCTACCGTCTATTACAGCGGCCGTGCCGCGTTGCTTGTCCATGGCGATGTTCAACTGGACTGCAATCTGCTCACCTGCAACAACGGCAATCCGGCTAATGCCGCAAACAGCTTCCCAGTAAATAACTTCCTGGGCATTATGGCGGAAAACAATATGATTGTGGGGTCTGTGGCGCAGGTTTCCTTGATGGGCGCGTTTTATGCCCAGAATACGATTTCTTCCTCCAAACAATCCAATGTCATGGGCACCTTTGTGTCGAATTATTTTGACATGGGCACGAATGTCCCTTCGATTTTCCAAGTGCCTCAACTGGCGGATAATCTGCCTCTGGGAATGATCGGGAATTACCCCATCATGTCGCTTTCACAAATAACGTGGCGCGAATTGGGCGTTACACTTTAATTGTTAGTACACGACCGAAATCCTGCGGCCGGCCGCGGGGAGGGTTCGGATCACAGTTGGGAGAAGTGTGAATATGCGCATTACACCACGAAACGTATTTATCCTATGCGCCTTGGTGGTATTGATAATCGGCGCCGTTTTGCTTTTAAAGAAAACGAGCAACGCCCAACAGGGCGATGGGAGTGTGAGTCAGGCGGTGTCCGGCGTTCAGCAAGTCAATATGGACCCGCAGAAGTTCAAACCCGCCCTGCCCCCCAAAATCCTGACGGTGCAAGAAGAAACAAAGGCGAAAATCGCGGAGTATCAGAAGACTGTAGAGGCCGAGCCGAATGCGGAGAATACCCCGGCGCTTATTTTTGCCATGGGGAACCTCTACCTGCAAAAACTCATGGAGTATGAAGAAGCCGCGCATTGTTACGAAACGCTTATCGAGAAGTATCCGAACGCGCCCAATACCGTCGATGCCTATGCGCAGTTAAGCACCTGCTATGAACTCCTGAATGACGGGGAAAAGCTTAACCGCCTCCACAATGACATGATGAAAAAGTTCCCGCCCGAATCCCAGGAGTACCAATACGCCAAGTCGAAACTGGGGTTGTAGGGCGCACGCCATTTTGGCGGGTTTTCATTCTCAAAAGCGCTTACGGGACACCCAAAAGGCTTGTTTCGACGGCTTTATCGCTCGAAGGCCCCCCAAGCCCCCAAGTATACAATATAGTGTAGTTACATAAACTACAATTTTCGGGCAAACACAAACCCCACTTTTCAAAACCCTCCAAAATGTCGTGCCCCCGGGGTTGTAGTCATTTGGCGATATTCCCGTCCACGCGGTATACTGAGTAAAACGCGATTGGACAGGCGCATGTCACTCGGCACCCGGATTGGTCTTTATCTGTTGATAGCCGTCACCGTCTATGGAGTGCTGGATTATTCGATCCAGCGCTGGGTGATTCTGCCCAGTTTTGAGAAACTTGAACGGCGCGATGCAGCGGAGAACCTGGACCGGTGCGCCTCGGCAATTCAACGCGAACTCAAACACCTGGATATCTTCTGCCGGGACTGGTCCGCCTGGGATGACAGCTATGCCTTTATCGTGAGTGGCAATCCCGAATACATCAAGGCGAATCTTATCGATCTTACTTTTACGGACAACCGGTTAAGCCTGATCTTTTTTGTCGATATTCATGGCAAAGTCGTCTGGGGGCGATTCTTCGATCTCGAACAAAACAAACCCGCGGAGCTGGACAAATTTCCCCCTTCCTCGTGGGCTTTGAACAACCCCCTGCTGCAACACAAGTCAGAGGACAGCTCTCTGTCCGGTATTCTGCTTACGCGGGCGGGGGCCATGCTTGTGGTATCCCGGCCCATCATTACCACCCTGAACATGGGCCCTATCCGCGGCTCATTAATAATGGGCCGCCTGCTGGACAATACATTAATCACTTCCATCGCGGAACAGATTAAGGCCGCCGTGGAAATCAAGCCCATCGTGGAGAACTGGCTCTCGCCTGAAGATCTGGACCACCTTAGCGCCCTGACCCCGGAG
This sequence comes from Candidatus Hydrogenedentota bacterium, assembly GCA_029565395.1. Lineage (GTDB taxonomy): Bacteria > Hydrogenedentota > Hydrogenedentia > Hydrogenedentales > CAILVY01 > CAILVY01. The sequence continues at coordinate 14,755 of JAKQOG010000078.1, forward strand.
CACCCCTATCATTACGCGGAGCACGGGATGCGTAATCTACATGTCTGCACGACGTACGCCGGGATGGATGGGAAACCCGTCCTGTGGATTCAGGCAACGATCAACCGCTACATCATGGCACAAGGTATGGATACCGTTTGGATGGCCCGGTTGTCCATGGTCGTCATAGGCTTGCTCGTGTTCCTGGTTGTCTTGTTGTCCATCCGTTTTTCCGTCACCAAACCCCTTGCCCATCTAACCGGCCATGTCACTCGAGTTACCAAGGAAGAGGATTTGGCTTCACTGGAACTGCCGCCCCGGCGCGATGAAATAGGCCTCCTCACGCGCGAGTTCAATCATATGGTGCGCCGAATCCAAAACGACAATGCCGAACGGCGGCAAGCCGAAAAGGCCTTGCGGGAACAGGAAACGTGGATTCATACGGTTTTGGATACGGCGCCTGACGGCATCGTCACGATCGATGAAAACGGGCTGCTGAAAACGGTTAATCCCGCGTTTGAGCGCCTCTTCGGATATACCGCCCAGGAAATGATTGGGCGGTCCCTTACCGATTTTATTCCCGTTGCCCTCGAGAAGAAACCGGAAGGAACAGAGGAAGCCACACACACGGTTGTAGAGACCATTGGCCATCATAAAAAGGGCGGCATGGTACCGCTGTTATGGACGCAAAGCGAAGCCACCATCAGCGGGAAACGCGTTTTCATCGGGATAGTCCGTGATATCACTGAATTCAAAGCCATGCACGATAAAGTCCTTCGGGCGGAACACCTCGCCGCGCTCGGAGAAATGGGCGCTTCCGTAGCCCATGAAGTCCGCAATCCCCTTGCCGGCATTAGCAGCGCCGCCCAAGTGCTTCGGGAAACGCTTCCCCCGGACGATAGCCGCCGGGAGGTTATCCAGGAAATGCTGGATGAAGTTGCGCGCGTCGAAACCATCATACGGCGCCTGCTCATGCTGGCAAAATCCTGGGCGCCGGCGAAAGAGCCGATCAATGCATTCTTGCTTGCCGCACGCATTTCCCGCGAAGCCCGTGAACGCCCCCCCTGGGAACACATCGAATTCCTTTTCGAAGGAAGCGATACGCTCTCGATCTTCGCGGATCCCGCCCTCATCGAACAGGTATTCTGGAACATCCTGCAAAATGCCGCCGACGCTCTCGCCGCGCAAACCGCTCCCAAGCGGATTGCCTGGCGATTTGAAAACCTTGCCGGTGGCGCCCGCATCGTGATCAAAGACAATGGGTGCGGCATGCCGCAGGAGATTGTGGACAGGCTGTTTAATCCTTTTTTCACCACGAAAACCTATGGAACGGGCCTGGGACTCCTGATCTGTCAGCGTATCGTCGAGGCTCATGGCGGAACAATCTCCGCCGCAAGCCTGCCTGGAGAAGGAACGGAAATTATTGTGGTACTGCCCCAAGGAGAGCAAGCATGACCCCGCGTATTTTGGTGGTGGATGATGAAAAGTTAATCCGATGGTCCCTCGGCGAGTGTTTCCGCAAGGAAGGGTTCCAAGTTGAACTTGCGGGCGATGGCGCCGCCGCCGCCGCCTTCCTCGAAAAACATGATGTCGACCTCGCATTGCTCGATCTGCGGCTCCCCGACACGGACGGCATACAGCTTCTTAAAAAAGCGCACGATGAAATCCCGGGGCTCCCCGTCATCATTATTACCGCTTTTTCCAGCATCGACAGCGCTGTCGAGGCCATGCGATGCGGCGCGGTGGACTACATCACCAAACCCTTTAATATGGACGAATTGATGATTTCCGTCAGACGCGTCCTCGATACCGAATCCATCCGGCAACGCCTTTCTTCCCATATTAATGAAGAAAAGGTGCGCTTCGGACTCGGCAATATTGTCGGTGAAAGCCCCAAAATGATTGATATCCGGCGCCTTGTGCGGCGTATCGCCCGGAGTGAAACCACGTCCATCCTCCTTCTTGGAGAAAGCGGAACCGGCAAAGACATGATTGCCCGCGCCATCCATTACGAGTCCGCCCGCGCCGACAAACCCTTCATGAACATTACCAGCACCGCCTTGCCCGAAACCCTGTTGGAATCGCAAATCTTCGGCCATGAAAAAGGGGCCTTCACGGACGCCCGCGAGCTGAAAAAGGGACTCTTCGAATTCGCCGACGGCGGTTCCGTCTATCTTGATGAAATCGGCGATATGCAACCCGCGTTGCAGGCGAAATTATTGCGCGTTCTCGAAGACAGAGCCTTCAAGCGGGTTGGTGGAACCGATGATATCCGGGTCGACGTCCGCGTCATCGCCGCCACCAACCGGAATATCCATGAGGCGATGAAAACCGGGCAATTCCGAGAAGACCTCTTTTACCGCCTCAGCGCCGTCCCCATAGTTGTGCCGCCCCTCCGTGAAAGAAAGGAAGACCTTCCCGCACTCGCCAACCACTTCCTACAGCTCTATAACCATGAATTCCACCGCGACATTAGCCCTCTTTCCACCGAGGTAGTCGAAAAGCTCTCCACCTACAATTGGCCCGGAAATGTCCGCGAGTTGCGTAATGTCATTGAGCGCGCGGCCTTACTGGCAAAAGAAGACACCCTAATGGAAAGCGATGTGATGCTCGGAACCGCCTTGCTTGGACACATCCAACCTGCCGTTGCCTGCTTCCGCCTCCCAGAAGAGGGGTGCAACATGGAAGAAGTGGAAAAAATGCTGCTCCAACAGGCCTTGGAACGTACGCAGGGCAATCGTACCCGCGCCGCGGAACTCCTCGGGATGACCCGCGACCAAATTCGATACAAAATGGAGAAATTTGACTTAAACGTCTAGCCAGCGCGGGATTTCCCCAGCCCGCTGTGGAATTTCACGTCTAAGAATTCCCGAACCCTCTTTCCTCCATTTTTTATTAAAATATTATAACATATTGATATATAATCACTTACACTTTTTTTGAAGTATTTTTCAAATCTGGTATAAATGTTGCTGTTATCGTAAACATAAATGCTTCAGAAGTCCCGAACGGAAGTTCACATGAGGAGAGTTACGATGGACGGGATGGCTGGAAGCTATAAGGGAATACGAGGTGTGTTTGCTCCGGGCTTGATGATACTGTTGATGGTGGTGTTGGCTGGGGGGTGCCCCCAGCCAAATGGCCCCGCCAAACTAGTCATCGTCATGGGGAGCGGTGAACTTTCCGCAGGGGAAAATCAAAAAGACGCGATAGATCTCAGTGAAATAGACACTCTTTATGTGAGCATTCATAAAGTAACGTTGGATTATGTGGGACTCGATAATCTAACAGAGGGTGATGTGGCCTCGGATGAGGGTATGTCCTCGGAGGAAGGTGACCTTTCCTCCGAGGAGGATCAAACAACTCTGGGAAGCTTGGGACAGATCACGGTGTTCGAGGGCGATCTGCGCATGGACATCCGCGATCTGTCTTCCGTCTCAGAGATACTTTCCACCGTAGATGTGGAGCCGGGATACTATACTAAGATTCGCCTTTCAATCGGAGAACCGGAATTGCGGCTCGCTTCCGCGCCGGATGTTGCCATCATGGATATCCACCTTACGGCCAACGCACGTCTTTTCGTCTCAGAAACCTTTAACCTGCCCGATGGGCAAACCTCCATCCTGACGCTGGATTTTCAGGATCTTCACCTTGTTGAAACAGGCCACGGGGGCTATGTCTGGACTCCACAGCTCCGCGCCGATGTTCACGTAGAGGCCGTCGAAGGGGAATAAGTTCCGGCCCTGCTTACAGCGGAGGAATGGGTTGTCCTTGAATAAACACCGCCTGAAGACGCACCTTGTCCTTGGAATCCACCTCAAACACCAACAGGTTGGCTTTCTTCCCTTTTACCGCCATTGGAGGCGGTTTCAATCCGAACAAGTGCAACGGTATGCTGGAAGCGCAAGCAAAGGCCTCGCTCAACGTCAGGTCTGTTGTCCGCCAGGCATTGACGACCCCCTGGATCAGCATCAACCCGCTTCCTGCGAACAGATCTGTTCCTTTGAGGCATATTTTTCCCGAAGGTTTCACTTCCACCTGCGCGTCGAATATCGAATATGCGCCCGGTTTCATCCCTGCCAGATGAACACAATCCGACACCAGGACAATATGCTCCGGACGCTTTGCCCGCACAAACGTCTTCAGGGCAGGCGCTGGAAGATGGTGCAGGTCGGCGATTAACGAGGCAAATAACCTGTCTTCCGCGAGTTGGGGCCATAGCGGGTTCTGATGCCGGTGCATTTGACTCGCTGATCCATTGCCTAAATGCGTGGACAAGCCCGCCCCAGCTTCCACCGCCCGCGCGATCTGCTCCGTATCCGCCCGGTGATGCCCCAGGGCCGCCAACACTCCGCGCTTCGTAATCGCGCGGATAAACGGCGCCGCTCCCGGCGCTTCCGGAGCCAGCGTTACACACCGGATATGCCCCTCCGCCGCCTTCATCCAGCGATTAAACTCTGTCAGGCTGGGCGAGCGCACATGGGCCTTCGGATGCGCGCCCCGCGGCCCGTCTTCCGGCGAAATATATGGCCCTTCAATGTGTATTCCCGGCACCGCCCGCGCCACGTCCGGCATTTTCATTGCCATCGCAATCACCTGGCAGCCATGTTCCAGCAGGTCCTGTGGGGCGGTGACCAGCGTGGGCATCCAGCGTGCCACGCCCCACTGGGCCAGATACTCCGTTATGCCGGCGACGTCCTCTGGCGTTACCGAACCTCCTTGCAGCGTGATGCCCGCCACGCCGTTCACCTGCATGTCGAACAGGACCGGTCCGAGCCATGCCTCCGGCGAACCGATATCCGGTGAGGTTGTTCCCGCGCGCCGCACCGCCGTTACCACGCCATTTCGCAGAAAAATATCCGAGGCCCGGGTTTCTCCGGGAAACCTTCCCCGTACTACAATCGTTTCATCCATTCTGATCTCGCCTTTTTGTTTATTTCCTGCATCTCTTCATCGGTATCGGTATCGGTATCGCTATCGGCATCGCCATACAAAGGAAATCCACGGTTCATTGTTGCATGGAAGCCAATCCTGCCATGAACCGGATATACGTCTCAATCCCTTTGAAGAAATTTGGCAAATACTGCCGTTCATTCGGGCCGTGGATTCCGTCATCCGGGAGTGCAAATCCCAACATGATGGAATCCACCCCGAGGAGTTCCTGCATGATGCCCACCACGGGTACACTCCCGCCTTCGCGGCGGAATATCGGGTCTACTCCGAACGTGGCCTTAAGCGCCGCCAGAGCGGTTTTCATGTATGGCGAATTCCGATTCATGATCGCGCCGGGACCGTGCGAATGCTCCTGCAGCGACCACTGCACCCCTGCGGGCATGTGCTCTTCCAAATACCGCTGAAGCATGCCCCGGATCGATTCCGGCTTTTGATCCGCCACCAGCCGCATCGACAGCTTCGCCGAGGCCCGCGCCGGCAATACCGTTTTTGCTCCCGTGCCTGTAAAGCCTCCCCAGATCCCGTTGATTTCCAGTGTAGGGCGCGCCCCCACCCGCTCCAGCGTGCTGTATCCGGATTCCCCATACAGGCCGGAGGCGCCGGTGAGATTGAACCATTCCTGGTTGGAATAGGGGAATCGCGCCAGTTCCCGGCGCTCCTCTTCATCGAGAGGGCGGACCGCGTTGTAAAACCCCGGCAGTGTCACCCGCCCTTCCGCATCGTGCATCCCTGCAATCACCTCGCACAACACATGAATGGGATTGCGGATTGAGCCGCCGAACATTCCGCTGTGAAGATCCTTCGCCGGACCTTGAACCTCCACCTCAAAATAGGCCAGCCCGCGCAGCGCATACACAATCGAAGGCCCGTCCGGCGCATGGATGCCCGCATCACAATTCAATACGATATCACACGCCAGCAGTTCCTTGTGTGTTTCAATGAATCCGCTTAAATGCGGCGATCCGATTTCCTCCTCCCCTTCCAGCAGATACTTTACGTTCACAGGGAAGTCACCGTGCGTGGAAAGCGATTCCATCGCCTTCAACTGTGCCAGAAGCTGGCCCTTCATGTCCGATGCCCCCCGCGCATATATGTAGTTCCCCCTGACTTCCGCCGAAAACGGCTCCGATTCCCATTCCTCAATCGGGTCCACCGGTTGAACGTCATAATGCCCGTACACCAGCACCACGGGTTTTCCCGGCGCCTTCAGCCATTCCCCATATACGATCGGATGTCCCGCTGTTGGAATACACTTCACTTGCTGCATTCCGAACCGCTTCAGATGATCCGCAAGCCATTGCGCCGTCCGAAGCACGTCCTCCCGGTGCTCCGGAAGCGTTGATATGCTTGGAATCGTCAGTAACGCCTTATAGTCCGCAAGATGTTCCTCGCGCTTGTTCCGCGCATATGTCAGCGCCGCTTCGATGGATTCCATGGCATGATCTCCTTCACTACCCGCCTATTAAGTGAAAAACCGGCATCCAGACGCTGGCTGCCGGTCAGAGAAAGCACAAAACGTTAAAAATTACAGCCCTTGAATATCCAATCCCGTGATTTTCCACCCCTCTTTTTCTTTTGTGAAAATCAGTTCGACGGTCGCGGAGCCAAACGATCCGGAAACTTCAATGGGGTATACGCTGGCTTTGTTGCCTTCAATTTTCTTTTCCGCTTTCGCGGTGTCGATCGTCAGGCCGTCCATATACCCCATCTCCTTCGCCTGAGACATGAAATCCTTCGCGCCGGCCTTGTCGCCCCATTCATAGTGTTCAAATGCATCCGAAAACAGCGTTGTCAGACCATCAATATCCTTGGCCAGCATCGCCGCCTTAAAAGCATCCACCTGCTTCGCCACCTGTTCTTCCGGCTTCACTGTGGCGCAACCCGCCATAAGCGCAACCACGCCCAACACTACAACCAGCTTCATCATGTGCGTCTTTTTCACAGTACTATCCTCTCAGTTGTGGTTTAACCAGCTTTCGAACACTTTTTCCCAAAGTGTAGCCCTTTTTTCACCGTCAGGTCAAACCAATGCTCTTGGTATGCTCTCGGTATTGGTATCGCCCCCCGTACCCCATTTGGCAATCCGCACCCTGCAATTTTTTTCTTTCCCCTCCGCTAAAGTTCCAGTTTTATCAGCGCGTCCACCTGCTCCCGGATCGCCGTAGCAATCGCTTCGATGGATTCATCGCTGGCGATTACCTTGACGCGGCCGGGTTCCCGGGCTGCGATATCAAGGTATCCCTGGCGCACCCGCTGATGGAATTCCAGTGCTTGCTGTTCCATGCGGTCGGCGCGGCCGCGGTTCCGTGCGCGTGCAAGCCCCTGTTCCACGGGCAAATCAAGCACGAAGGTCAGGTCAGGCCACACTCCCTGCGTCGCCAAGTGGTGTAGCCGCTCGATCTCCTCCATGGGCAGCCCCCGGCCCGCGCCCTGATAGGCAGTGGTGGAATCCGCAAAGCGATCACAGAGCACAATACAGCCTTTTTCTAACGCGGGCCGGATAATCTCCTCCACGATCTGGGCGCGCGCCGCTTCATACAGCAACAATTCGGCAATGGGAGACATCGCCGTGTGACGCGTATCCAACAGCACGGACCGGATCGCTTCGGCAATGGGAACGCCTCCCGGTTCACGGGTCACCAGCACGCGATGGCCTTTGGATTCCAGGTGTGTTTTCAGCAGTTCGATTTGCGTGCTTTTCCCGCAGCCCTCGACCCCTTCGAACGTAATGAATCGCCCGCTCATTCGTCCACCGTGGCGCGCCGTGCGTCATGCCCTTCCTGAAACAGTGATTCCAGGGTGGCGGCATCGGCTTTTTTTATGGCCTCGGCAAAGGCCTCCAACCGCGCATTCAACTCGCTCAATCCCTCAAGCATGGCCTCCCGGTTTGTGATGCATATGTCCCGCCATATTTCCGGACGGCTCGCCGCGATCCGCGTCATGTCCCGGAATCCCGGCCCCACAAACGGCCGCACCTCGCCATGCCGGGCGGCCAGCATGGCCAATGCCGATGCGATCACATGCGGAATATGGCTCGTCCGCGCCAGCGCCGCATCATGAACAGCCGGTGCAATATCCACTACCGTTGCCCCGACCGCCCGCCACAGTGAAACGACGGCATCGCGCGCAGCGGCATCCAGGTCAGGCGCCGTCTCCACCAAACACACTGACCCTTCATACAGATTCGCCCGGCCATGTTCCGCGCCAAATTTTTCGGAACCCGCCATTGGATGACTTCCCACAAAGCGCCGTGGCGCGGGCCATATCTCGCGTGCATGGGCGCAGATAGCCTGTTTTGTGCTCGCGACATCCGTAAGGATTGCTTGGGGCGGGCACGCCCCTCGGATTTCATCTAATTTGGGGATTACCAATGCGGCCGGCGTTGCCAGCACAACTAAATCCACCCCCTCGACCGCTTCCACCGCATTTAAAAAAACCCTATCCACCGCCCCCATGCGCAAGGCGGTATCCAGGGAGGATTGACGATGCCCAGCCCCATAAATGCTTGTTGCCAACCCCCGGCATTTTAAGGCCAGACCGAGTGATGCCCCCAGCAGACCTACCCCGATGATGGTCACGCGGTCAAAATGAGGTTCCATAGTTACCCCTGCGCTGCGGCTTTGGCTTCCTGTATCGTAAATGCTCCGTGATATAGTGCCCGTCCGATGATGATTTCGTCAACCCCGTCCTTTTCCAGATCCCGTGCTTTACGGATATCCTCGATCGAAGAGACACCGCCCGACAGCGTCACCGGAATGCCTACTGCCTTCGCCACGGCCCGCGTCGCCTCGAAATTCGGTCCGCTCATCGTGCCGTCCCGGGAGATATCGGTGTAGATGATGCGCGCCGCGCCTGCATCCGCCACTTCCTGGGCAAACTCCACTGCCGGCGTCCGTGTTTCTTCCAACCAGCCGTTTAACGCCACCATCCCCTTGCGCGCGTCAAGGCCCACCGCAATCCGGCCCGGCCAAATCCTGCATGCTTCCTGTAAAAATAACGGATCCCGATGCGCCGCCGTTCCCAGCACCACGCGTTTCGCGCCTGCCAGAATCACGGTGCCAATCGTTTCCAGCAAACGAATCCCGCCACCCACTTCGTATGGAATATCGGCTCTGGCCAAGGCATAGAGCTGCGGCTCTATACAGCACGTGCCCGTTCTTGCCCCGTCCAGGTCCACAATATGAATGATCCCGTCGCCCAGTGCGCCATACCAAATCTGCGCCTGGGCGATGGGATCTTCGGAAAAAACCGTTTCGCGGTCGTAATCGCCTTGAATCAGGCGGACGCACCGCCCGCCTCGGATATCCACCGCGGGTACGATGCGCATCAAGCCGACGCTTCCAATGCGGCTTTCGCCTGTTCCACGATTTGCGCGAACGCCACATCGTCCGTGGCTGCGATTTCCGCGAGCGCCTTCCGGTCCAGGCTCACGTTTGCTTTCTTCAAGCCATTGATCAGACGGCTGTAGGTGATCCCATGGGCTCGTGCGCCTGCGTTGATGCGCGCGATCCACAGCTTGCGGAAATCCCGCTTGCGCGCTTTCCGATCACGGTACGCATATTGCCCGGCGTGATCCACCGCCTGTTTCGCCGTTTTCAGCAGACGGTGACGGCTGCCTCGATACCCTTCCGCAAGTTTTAAAATCTTTCTACGGCGATCCCGGGATGCCGGATTGTTCGTTGCTCTTGGCATGGTGTGTAATCCTTCTCGTTGTGCTCAATGGCGTTACGCGGAATATGGAAGCAATCGTTTGATGCGCTTCTTTTCAGATTCTGATAACAAACTTGGCTTCCGGTAATTGCGCTTGCGTTTCGCGTTCTTTGCGGTTTTCAAATGCCGGTTAAACGCCTTGGTGCGCTTGAATTCGCCGCTTTTCGTGCGTTTAAACCGTTTCGCGGCCGCGCGATTTGTCTTGATTTTGGGCATACGTATCCCTTCCTTTCGGGTGTACGGAGACCTCTCCGCTGCTCGGGCTGACTCCAATTCCAGGTTCTGCGATGCTGATTATTTGGCCACCGGTGTAAGCACCACGCTCATGTTCCGCCCTTCAAACGGAACCCGTTCCGTATCCACGTGATCCAGCGTCAAATCCTTCGTTGCTTCCACCACCTTCTTCAGAAGATCCTTTCCAAACTCAGGATGCGCCATTTCCCGGCCACGAAACATGATCGTTACTTTCACCTTGTTGCCTTCTTGTAAAAACTCCCGCACATGTTCCGTTTTGTAGGCGAAATCATGCGGATCAATCTTCGGACGGTACTTGATTTCCTTTACCGTAACCGTATGCTGATGCTTCTTCGATTCCCGCGCCCGCCGTTTCATCTCATACCGGTACTTCCCATAATCCATGATTCGGCATACCGGCGGAATCGCCTTCGGCGCTACTTCAACCAAATCCAACTCGCGCTCTTCCGCTTCGCGTAATGCGTCCCGCGGGCTCATGATGCCCAGTTGTTCGCCGGCTTCATCAATTACCCGCACTTGACGCGCGCGAATCTGTTGGTTGACCCGAACCTGTTCTTCCTTTTGCAGCTTAGCGATGAGTAAACCTCCTCTGGGGCACTATGCCCCAAACCACTTCACCCCCGAGGCGGTCTTCCACGCGTCACAAGACGCGAACGCCCCGGGAAACACAAAAACATCGGCGGAGAACGCCAGCTCTCCGCCGATGCTTCGGCTTTCTTCTCGGCTCGCTGCACCAACCAAGCTGGCAATCCCGCATTTCGCGAAACGCCGCATGGTGAGGAGCCGGCGCTCCCACTTGTCGAACCGCTCCGGGATGCCCCGAAGCCATCCGATAGGAAAACTATACCATCCGCACCCCGCCCATGTCAAAACCATCCCCTTGAAAAACGCCGGGGGGCGGGGCGGTGTAAAAAATCACTCGAAAATAGAACAAGACTGTACTTTTTATACAGAGCTGTGGCTTTGCGGCTGGCGTAAAACGCATCCCATCGTCTAATAGCGCCGAAACATTTTATTGTCGATGGTACTCCCGTATAATGCCGGAGAATAACCAATGAGGGCTGGGAAGCCGATGTGGACAATTCAAAATGTGGTTAAAACAATAGTGGGATTAGTAATCATGCTGCATGCGCAATCGCCGTTCGCGGAAGAACGCCAAATCACGTTTTCGCCGAAAAACCATTGTCTGGACAACAATGATAACTTCTCCCAGGACGGGCGGTTTCTCTGTTACGACACGCGGGGTTCCGTTGAACCTGCTATTGGCAATTGCCGCACTATCGAAAAAGTGGAAATTGCTACCGGCAAGGAAACCATCCTATATCAGACCACGGAATTTGAGCAGGGCGACACCCCCTATCCCGGCGCGGGCGCGGCTTCCTATTCCCCTGTGGAAGACACGGTGATTTTCATCCACGGTCCGGTGAAAGAGGAAGTGGCCGTGCGGGGAACGTATGCCAAAAATAACCGCACCGGCGCGGAAGTGCCTGGTGATGGCTCCGGTAAAATAACCTGGGTGGACAAGCGGGACATTGAAACATCCCGTGACACGATCCCCGGCGCGCATCGTGGCGGCACGCACCGCCATGAATATTCCCGCGACGGCAAGCGCATCGGCTTTACCTACGACGATTTTCTCCTGCCACAGTATGACCGCACTATCGCCTACATGGAGAAAAATCCCAAGGCCCCCCAAGGCGCCACGCATTATTTTGCCATCCTGGTGCCGGTCGTGCCGAAGGACGAGGCCAAGCCGGGCGATATCATCAAGGCGGCCGGCGATTTCTGGGTGGACCCCAAGGGCACGCTGCGTGCGTTCATTGGCACGGTCCGTGAAGAGGACGGTTCGTTTCAGGACTCACTCTTTACCGTGGAAATCCCCGACACCGTGGACATCACCACCGCCGACTCCGGCTCCGCCACTCGATTCCCCTCGCCTCCAAAAGGCCTCAAGATTCACCGCTTAACCCATAGCTGGGCCAACGGCGTCGTGCGCGGCTCCCCCACCGGCGGCCGTATTGCGTATTATGGGAAAGCCTCCAATGGTTCGACACAGATTTTTGTGATTCCCACGGATGGTTCAGATACCGATCCAGATTCCGCCAAACATCCTGTGCAAGCTACTGATCTGGCGGCAGAAAAGATCTCCGGTCTACGCTGGCATCCTTCCGGGGATTGTTTGCTTGGTTGCAGCAATGCCGGGATCTTTGTGGCCACGGTAAAACCTGGAAATGAATTCGGCAGCGTTTCCTTTATCATTCCGCAAGGTTCAGGACCCGAACGCATCGATCTTGTTGTTTCCCCTGATGGAAAAACCCTGGCCTATACAAGAATTGTTGAAATGAACGGATCAGGAAAACGATATGCCCAAATTTTCATCACGGATTTCACCACGTGACAATTATGAGGATGTTCCCAGCAAATAAACGCGTGTCCGTGTGTAAATGCATTTGTTTTTAGGAAATCTGGCTGCCTGTGTTGAATACACAAAATGTGGTATTCTGTAGGCACTTCCACGGTTGGGCATGCGGAAGCTATTTTCGCGTATATCCGGCAAAATTGCCGGTTTGCCTTGAAGCCGGATATACGCTACTATGCATTTTATCGGCTTGGGTCTGAATCGTTAGTTTTTATATGCGGCAGGATACTGCCGGTTAGGAGAAGTACACATGGGCGGGTTTTTCGGCGTAGTTTCCAATGAAGATTGCTGTCTGGACCTGTTTTACGGCACGGATTATCATTCGCATCTGGGCACGTGCCGGGGCGGGCTCGCGGTGTTGAATGACCGCGGGTTTGCACGGAACATCCACGACATCACCAATGCTCAATTCCGCTCGAAGTTTGAATCGGACATCAAGACCATGCACGGTCCCAGCGGCATCGGGGTGATCAGCGACAACGAATCGCAGCCGCTGATTATTGGCTCGCACCTGGGCACGTATGCGATTGTGACGGTGGGCGTGGTCAAGAACGCGGAGAAGCTGGCGGGCAATGCGTACAAGAAGCGCGCGACGCATTTTTCGGAGATGAGCGGCGGCGGATTGAACCCCACGGAATTGTTCGCGACGATGATCAACCAGGAAGCCTCGTTCGAGGAGGGATTGAAGAGCGCGCTGGTTCAGGTGCAGGGTTCCATGTCGGTGCTGTTGCTTACGGAACACGGCATTTACGCCGCACGCGACGAATTAGGCCGCACGCCGGTGATCATCGGCAAGAAACCGGGATCCTGGGCGGTAACGATGGAAACCACGGCCTTCCCGAACCTTGATTACGAAGTCGAACGCTATCTTGGCCCCGGCGAGATTGTTCTGATTACACCCGATGGCGTCGAGCAGAAGTGCCCGCCAGGCGATAAAATGCAGATCTGTTCGTTCCTGTGGGTGTACTATGGGTTTCCAGCCTCCAGTTACGAAGGCATCAACGTGGAAGATGTGCGCTACCGGTGCGGCGCGGCACTCGCGCGCAAGGATCCGGCGGAAATTGATCTGGCCGCGGGAATCCCGGATTCCGGCACGGGCCATGCCATCGGCTATGCCAACGAAAAGAAAATTCCCTACGGGCGTCCGTTTGCCAAGTACACCCCGACCTGGCCGCGCAGCTTCATGCCGCAGGTGCAGGAAATGCGCGATCTTGTGGCGCGGATGAAACTCATTCCCATCCGCGACCTCATTGCGGGCAAACGCCTGTTGTTCTGCGAAGACTCCATTGTGCGCGGCACGCAGCTCAAGGATACGATCCAGCGGTTGTACGATTACGGCGCGCTGGAAGTGCACATGCGTCCGGCCTGCCCGCCGCTAATCTTCGGATGCGAGTTCTTAAACTTCTCCCGCTCCCGATCTGAACTCGACCTCGCGGGCCGGCGCGCCATCCGCGAACTGGAGGGCGGTGTGGACAAGCATATGGAGGAATATGCCGATCCGAAATCGGACCGCCATGCCGCTATGGTGGACCGCATCGGCCAGCGGCTTTCACTCACTTCGCTGCGATACCAGGAGTTGCCCGATCTCGTGGAGGCCATCGGCCTGCCCAAGGAAACGCTGTGCACCTATTGTTGGGACGGTTGCACGGGATGCGCCGCGAAAAAAGGCGGCGCCAAGGCCTGATGCCTATTGATTCTTCGCCAACCGGAGACGGGCGGCGGCAAGATACGGAGACGGATTGACTGGCTGGTCATTGCGACGGACCTCCAAGTGGAGGTGTGGGCCGGTGGAACGCCCGGTGGACCCGACTTGGGCGATGATCGTGTTTTCCGTAACCATGTCGCCCACTTTTGCCAGGTTTTTACTGGCATGGGCATAAAGCGATTCGATCCCGTTCTCGTGTTTTACCACAACGACCTGTCCATACCCGGATTTCCACCCGCTGTAAGTGACCGCACCGGCCTGGATGGGATATATGTTTGCTCCCTTGGCTGCGGCAAGGTCAATCCCTTGATGAAAGTCAGGTTTTCCGGTGAAGGGATCCTTGCGTAATCCATACGAAGACGTAATTTCCGTAGAAGCATGGAGTGGGGAGGCCCATGTTCCCGTGTTTGTGGATTTTTCAGAAGGAGTGGTGAGAATCTGTTGCACCAACGCTTTAAGCGATCCCGGATACCGGGGGCCTTGGAGAACGGCACGGTCCAAGAGTTGGATGGGACCGCCTTGCTGCACAGGCAATTGTTTGGTCTGAAGGGCGGATAGGTCCAGGTTTTGGCCAACGCTCAATATATCCGGGTTCTTCAGGCTGTTTGCCTTGGCCACCCGGTCCACGGCCGAATACACCTCGGCGTTGGACGGCGTATTTCCTTGCTTGATCAGGGCGGAGCGAACAATCCCGGAAAGGTTCTCTCCGGATTGGACCGTATGGGAAAGGGGGAGGGTCTTGGCCGAGGTCTGGAGGGCTTTGGCAAGGGTGCTGGAAAATGCGGAAGTGGTTTGGGCAGGCGGGAGGTGGCGGGTGCGAAGTTCCTGGAATGCCGGATGAACCTTTACATCAACCACTCGCATAACGACTCTACTCCCATCGTTTGACCCGAAAGGAAAAAGCAATGTGCATGCCAGTATTCCAAAACCGCTTTAAGTCATTGTTATGTAAGGACATGGAATCGCACAAGAGGTTTGGAAGAAAGGCTTGGATATGAAGAAGCTGCCGCATGACCGGTCAAAGCTGCCGCCCTACCCCCTCGTTTCCCGAGCGGCTCTTTCTGCCAGGTAATCTTTCAGGGCTTCACGCCAGGGAGGCATGATATCGAGCCCCTGTTCCCGTGCGTGGGCATTGTCCAGCACGGAATAGTGGGGGCGTCTTACGGGGGACGGAAATTCTGACGAGGTGGTGGGGAGCAGGTTGACCGCCGTGCCGGTTTCTTCAAAAATAGCTTGGGCGAACTCATGCCAGGAGCAGGCGCCCTGGCAGGTGGCGTGGTAGAGACCCGGTTCGCCGTGTTCGGCCAGCAGCCGGATTTGCTTGGCCAATGCGACGGTATGCGTGGGCGTGGTGATTTCATCGGTGACGACCCGAACCTCCGGCTGGGTGGCGGCTCGGTGCAGCATGTTCTCCACGAAGTTGCGCCCGCCTTTCGCCCGGCAGGGCGCGGCGCCGTACAAGGCGGCGGTGCGGATAATCTGGTGATTGGGACATTGCGCGGCAACGAGATGTTCGCCTGCAAGCTTGCTGGCGGCGTAAACGTTTAGCGGTGCGGGCCGATCCGTTTCCACATAGGGACGCGTGCCGCCGTCACCAAAGACATAGTCCGTGCTGATGAACACAAATCGCGCGCCGGCTTCATGGCTGGCTAATGCGGAATTCCGCGCACCAAGGGCGTTCACCGCAAACGCCAGATCCGGATCCTTTTCACAGTGCGGCACATTGTGCGCGGCAGCGCAGAGAATCACAAGATTCGGACGGATTTCCCTAGTGATGAGATCCAATGCGCGTTCGTGGTCGCGCACATCGAGAATGTGCCCCGCGCCGTCCAGATCAGCGGTATGCAGCTCGGTGCCGGCGAACGCACGGCATACTTCCACGCCCAGTTGCCCCTCGGCGCCGATCACGAGCGCGCGCATCAAAAGATGCTCCCGATCCGTTTGAGATGGGCGTCGATATCCACGAGCAATTCCAGCCACTTGATGTTGTAATAGCGGGGATTGTGGAAGTCGGCGTTAATGCCGGCCTGGATTTTCTGGGCCATATGATGCGCGGACTCTTCCACGGGCACGCGGGTGCGGAAACCCAGCATGCGCTCGATCTTTTTCGTTTCCACGCGGTAGTCGCGCGCGGTTTGCGAACCATACTCAACTTCGATCTCGACATCCACAATGCCCGCCAGCGCCTTTTTCACCCAGTGGGCAAGTTCCAGGATGCGGTAATTTTTATGGGAGAGGTTGAAAATTTGCCCGGCCACCAGTTGGGGGTCCGCCTGCATGCAGGCGAGATAGCATCGCGCCACGTCGGTCACGTCCACGAGGGGCCGCCACATCTCGCCGCCACAGTGTACGGTCAGCTTGCCGGATTCAAACGCGCTACGCACAAAGGTGTTGACGACAAGATCGTAGCGCATGCGCGGGCTCCAGCCGTAGACCGTCCCTTGCCGCAGAATCACGGGCTGAAAATTGTCATCGGCCAGTTCGAGCAGGGCGCGCTCCGCCTGGTACTTGCTTGTCGCATATGCGGCCCTCGGGACCACGGCGGTATCCTCATTCTGGATAAAGTCTTCGGCCATCATGCCCCGGTCATAGACGGAGCACGACGAAGCAAAAATAAAACGTTTGATGCCCTTTCGCTTGCAACCCTCTGCAAGCGTCCGGGTGGCTACGGTATTCATGCGGCGGTTCGCTTCCGGATTGAATTCCGCCGTGGGATCATTGCTCAGGCCCGCCAGATGGATCACCACCTCCACGCCGTCCAGCACCGCTTCATTCAACTGGCAGATATCCGCCTCCACGCAATCAATGCGCGATTTCACCTCCTCCAGCGGCCCATCGCCGTATAGGAATTTATCCAACACACGCACGGCAAAGCCCTTGTCGAGCAACTCGCGCACGGCCACCGCGCCGATATATCCCGCGCCTCCGGTTACAAGAATCATCATTTTTCCTTTCTTGTCCTTCTCCTATTGTATGATCGACTCGCAGAAAATAACGTTCTGTGTTTTACGTCTTTCCAGGAGTTTACGGTATTTTCATTACGATAGTATGCTTCCACCCGCTGATCCAATTTTTCACATTGGCTTGATGCAAGAGGCACACTTTCTTCAACCTTAGCTATGCTATCCCAAATCTCTTCGACCAATAGGATTCGTTCTGGAATACTTAATTCCATAATATCAGAGAGTGTTATTTTACCCACAACAAACTCCCTTGAAAAGGATCATACTGTCCAAAAAATATTGGTTCCTCTTAGTGCGTAAGGTGCACAGCAACTGTGGTTAGCTATCGGGTTGATATGCGCGGATACGTCCTCGTTGAATAATCCAGAGCTTACCACGAATAGGTTCTTGTTCCAGGCCATGTATCAATGTTCGGATACAACCAATGATATCATGCATTTCCGGACGTACTGGCAACCGAAGCACTGCTATTCCAGCATATCGCCATGGCGCAAATAGTAACGGATTGCTGAAATCCAGGTCCAATGTCACCAAACAACGTCTTTCTTTCTTGCATATGTCAATAAGATCATGATCGGATGTACCGCACAATTGCTCATTCGCTACTGTGTGTACCTCATGGCCTGCATTTCGTAGCAATTCTGCCGCCTTTTGGCCAAGGTTCTCATCCAGTTTAATTCTCACGTCCGTGTTTTCCTGGGAATATCCACATACCGCTCCCGGGACATTTCCGCACCGTAGGCGATGCAGGCGAGGATGTCACGGCGTTCGATACCCGGATATTCTTTAAGGATTTCTTCAGCGCTCATGCCACCCGCAAGAAGGTCCAAAATCAAGGACACCCAAATGCGATGTCCCTTGATGCAGGGTTTTCCGAAACAGATATCCGGCTGAACGGAGATACGGGAAAGGAGTTGTTTTTTATTCATTGTGTCATAGCCTTACGTTCAATCAATAGTTACGGTTGCGACGCTCCTCCTATGATTTACATCGGCGTATAGACCACCGCGAGAATCCGCGCGGGGGTTTCGCCGGCGGCGCGCACTTCATGGGGCACCACGGAGTCGTAATAGATGCTGTCATCGGCGGAAAGCAAATGAATGTCCTTCCCGTAGGTCACTTCAATCTGGCCCGACAACACATATATGAATTCTTCGCCCTCGTGGGAGGAGAGCATGCAATCCTCGGCCACGGTGGGGTGGATATCCACGAGGAAGGGCTCCATGTGCCGGTCTTTTTTGTTGGGCGCCAGCGAAAAGAAGTCCAGGGTGCTCAAATTTGATGTTCCAAGACCGGAGAATCGCACGGAACTCTCATGGTGGCCGGTCCGGGTAATGATGGCGCCCGAATGCGGGTCATCGTCCAGGAACGTGCCCAGCCGCACGCCGAGTCCGCGCGCGATTTTCAGCAGAGGCGCCAGAGACGGCACCAGATGCCCTGACTCCAGTTGCGAGATCAATTCCGGATTACACTGGCATTGCTCCGCAAGCTCTTCCACGGACAGGTCCCGGACCTCGCGCAGTTTCCGGATCTTTTCCCCGATACGTTTATGTTCCGACATACCGTCGCTCCTATGTCCCGTTCACGCCTCTCCCTTCAGGGAAGGGCGTTGTATGAATTGTGCTATTTGCTGATTGAGTATGGCACGTGTCTCCAAGCCCAGTCAAAAGCTGTTCTTATCTTCCAGCGTGATGCGGTTGCGGCCGTTTTCCTTGCTGATGTAGAGCAGCGAATCCGCACGCGCAAGAAGCGTGTTCAAGGTATCCCCTTTATGAATACAGGCGCATCCCATAGAGATGGTGACCCCCAGATTGCCGTGTTCCAGGGGGAGCCGGGATTCGCGCACAAGCCGGAGACAGCGCTCGGCCACTACCATGAGTGTTTCATGCTGGATGTTCGGCAGGACGATAAGGAATTCTTCCCCGCCCCAGCGCCCGATATTGTCGCAGGACCGCACGCTGTTTTGCAGGGTCTTGGCCACCATGCACAGCACGGCGTCGCCCGTCGGATGGCCATAGGTGTCGTTGACGGCTTTGAAGTGGTCGATATCCGCCATAATGACGCCGCAAGGCCAGTTATAGCGTTCATATTCCTGCAAGCGGGCCTGCAAACACATATCGATGAACCGCCGGTTGCCGATTTTGGTAAGGGGGCAGGACAAGGCGTCGGCTTCGAGTTCCGCAAGGCGTTTGGCCCTGGCCACCGAAGCGGAGTTGTCACTGAATACTTCCACGGCTCCGATTATCGCGCCTCCGGCATCCGTGATGGGGGCCACGCGCACCACGATAGGAACGCGGTGCCCTTCCTTATGACGGAGAAAGACCTCGCCTTGCCGGTGTTCGCCATCGCCTAATGTGGCCGTGACCGGGCACGCCGTCTGGCAAAGAACATTTCCCTCGGTGTCTGTATGATTCAGGAGATTATCGGCGCAACATCGGCCTTCCACTTCCCAGCGGGCATATCCCGTGATGCGTTCCGCCCCGTTGTTCCAATACGTGATGCGCCGCTGGCCATCCACGACATATACGCCGTCATACAAATTGTCCAGAATAGTCTGATAGGGCAACTGCTCTGTACTCATGCAAAAACCCTCCATAAAAGCTCTTCTCCCACAACCCGAAACACACTGTTTATCCTAGAACGGAAAAGGGGGCTTGTACAAGATCTTTTTGATACGGGAAAAGTGCTTTCCGGGAATCTTGACAGACGAGGCGGGAAAAAGGGCAGAATAGGTGAAAATGGACGCATGAAACGACGCGAGGAAACACTATGAAAAGCAAGATTGTGGCTGTGCTTGTGATTGTCGGACTGCTGATTTTCTGCGGAACTCTGTGGGCGGCGGAAACCAAGGTTTCTTTTCAACTGCACCATGTAGGAACCTACCGGGGCGAGGTATGCGGCGTGGGCGATTTCAATAACGACAAAAAGCTCGATATTGTCGCGCTGCCCTATCTCTATCTCGCGCCGGATTTCAATCCCCGGAAGATTTGCGAAATCCAGGGCGAGGTGGACGATGAAGGGAAAGGCTACCGCTGGGATTTCATGAATGCCCCGCTCGACGTGGATGGCGACGGTCTGCTGGACGTGGCCACGGCCTCCTGGTTCGGTAAAAAAGCGGAATGGCTGAAGAATCCTGGAAACGCAGAAGGCCTGTGGCCCTTGACCCTTATTGAAGAGAACGGCAATTACGAATGTGGCGAGGCGTGGGATTTGGATGGCGATGGCAAAGCCTTTGAGATCCTGCCTGCAGTTCTCCACACGATCTGGTATGAATCCGCCGTATTGCCCGATGGTAAACGCGGGATGGTGAAGCATGTCATTAGTGAAAAGCAGATGACCTTTGGCGTGGGTTGTGGCGATATCAATGGCGACAAGCGGCCCGATGTGCTCCGGCCTGAAGCCTGGTTTGAAGCACCGGCGGATCCGCGCAAAGACGAATGGAAAGAGCATCCTCTCGGCATTGGCGGGAAAGAGGAAGGCAAAGCCGACCACACCGCGCAGATTTTAGTTTATGATGTCAATAATGACGGGATTCCGGATATTGTGAGCAGCATTGCGCATGATTACGGCATTTTCTGGTATCAACAAGTCCGGGATGGCGAAAATAGTACCTGGAAACGGCATATGATCGACAATACCTGGTCGCAGCCGCACAGCCTCTTTCTTGCCGATATGGATAATGATGGCGATCTGGATCTGGTGGCGGGCAAGCGGTTCATGGCCCATAACGGCGGCGATCCTGGTGCATTCGAGCCGCTGGGGGTGTATTGGTACGAATTGGACCGGCAGGCCAACCCCACGTGGACCAAACATGTAATTTCTTATGATCAGGGCATTGGTTCCGGGTTGAATATGGTTGTGGTGGATCTGGATGGGGATGGGGATCAGGACGTGGTGGTTACAGGCAAGTGGGGCGGCCCGGCATGGTTTGAAAACAAGCTGAAATAATTTAGGAAAAGGATGTAACTTTCCACATGACCCGACCGGCAGAAAAATCGTGTGCGCAGGCGGACTCTCATGTTTACGTTAACCCCCTCCGCATGGCCTGTGATGCGCGGTTTTATTTCTGGACCATATTGCTCTTGGGGGGATTCCTTTATGTATACGTGGTGCTGTGCGGAAGAACCATGCCCCGCACATTACATCACAAGGCGTATATGGAAATCTTAAAACTGCTCATTTCCGCCCCTATTCTTTTTTATATTAGTCCGCGTTATGCCCTGCAACCCTTTATGGAAGATGGCCGCCGCGCGCTCACCTGGAATGTGCTCGGATTCGCGCTTCCTTTTTTTATTGCGCTGCACTTCTTCTATTTGCAGAAAATTCACGTTGTTAATTACTCGCTTACGGCCTCAGACTTCCAGCGCATGCCCTTTGTGGCCATCATGGTCTTTTCCATCCTCGGTCTAGTCATCCTGCTTCTTGCGGGATATCATATGTATCTCGCACAACAAGAAGGCGTACTCTTGCGCTACATGTTCATTTTGTTCGCTGCCATCGGCTTGATCGCCGCCATTACCTGGGCCGTGCGCAGCCACCACCACCTCCACATCCACCACTATTTTCTCGCGGGGTTCTTCATCCCATTCACCCGCTTTCGCAATCCCGTGTCGGTGGTTTGCCTTGGACTCTCCACCGGCGTTTACGTCGAAGGCATCAGCGAGTGGGGCATGGCCCCGATCTGGGTATAACCATCAGGGTGTTGAATTATCCGTCAAACTAGAACCTGGCAAGCCGGAAACCAAAGTTAAAGTATGTAGCATATGGCGCTATTTGCGATCGTTGGGCGGATCGGGCGCTATTATCATTGTAGAACCAACTTCCACCTCTTATTACACGTTGTGTACCGGCATCTGGCCCTTCTGGATCACTGACAGGATCACTTATATAAAGGCCATACCAGTCATTGCACCACTGCCACACATTGCCGGACATGTCATAGCAGCCCACTGGGCTTGGGCTGTCCACGGTTTGGATATTTCCGTTCGGACTGATATTGATTCCGTTGAACCAGCCCACGGGTGATGTGTAGGGCTCGGTGAGAAAACCTAAGGGATTCACGCATCCCGACCACCCAAGAAATTCCCTGATGTTACAGCGTTCCCGGCCCAGGTTTGTATCTGACATGAAGCCGTATATCCAATGTTTTTCCGACACAGCATCCCATGCTGCCGCATGTTCCCATTGGGCTTCGGTAGGCAAATGATATCCATTTGCGGATCGATTAAGCGTCCAAGTCTCGGTGTCGTAACAGGGAGTTAAACCTTTTTGTTCACTCAACCAGTTGCAGTAATGTACTGCGCCATACCAGGAAACATTAATAACAGGATGTAATTTCATGGAATATGAAGTAAATCCTGGCATGCCTATTCTCGCCGCCGAAGAAAATGTTTCACCCCCAAAAACGATCCCAGCCTCTACAGCCTCCCCGGAGAAAATACTAAAGATTATTTCATTATCGATAAAAACAATCCCGCCTGCATATGGCATGCCCAATTCGTTTTCCAATAATCCCTGACCGAGCGCCCAATTAAGAAATTCAACATATTCCTGCGTCGTCACATCATATTTGCCGATTTCATAAGCGGATAGCGTTACCGAATGTCGAGGCAACTCATCTGCTTGACCCAAGAGTGCATCATCCCCCGCGTCCGTCCGTCCCATCGTGAAAGTTCCCGCGGGAACGGATATCATCTCTCCTACGGGAAACTCCCCCTCCTCCTCTCCTTCACCGCCGGTGGATACGGTGATGAAATTAAACGCTAATCTTGTATCTTCCCCCTGATCCGTCGTGACTGTTAAGGAAACAGTAAAGTTGCCTTCCGCGGTATAGGTATGTGTCGGATCCTGTTCCGTACTGGTTACACCATCCCCAAACATCCAAAACCATTCCGTGATGGGCGACTTACCAGGAATTGATAGATCGGTAAAACGCACTTCCAGGGGCGCCGCGCCTTGTGTATGATTTGCCCGAAAATCCGCTTGTGGACTTTCTAGCGGCGGACAGCCGGACAACCCAGCGCCAAGAAACAGAAACAGTGTGAGAGCCAATTTGGAATTTTTCATGGGGTTCTTCCTTAGATGCATATACTTCATACAACGACCTCTATATTTTTGTATGCTACCTCGTCTTCACATTCTTGTCAAGCCCCTATTCTAGTTCAGGCATTTGCGAAATAGCCCTTTTTCTCAAAAGTTCACCGAAAACAGAACAGATTACCCGCATTTCACAGACAAATCGTTGCCTCTTCATTTGCCCAGAGGAGAAAAAGGCCTATTTCGCAAATGCCTCTAGTTGGGTGTCTTTCACTAAGAATACTGCAAAAAGTCAATAGATTTTTTGACAGAACCGTGTTTTCCCCCATTGTATTTGCAAGCCCCTGCCAATTTGGACCATAGTGTTGGAAATTGCATGGAAGGAAAAGGAATTATGAGAATATCAGGATTGTACATACTCTTGCCGATGGTGATAGGTTGGTTAGTGTTGGCTTGTTCAACTACATACGCGGAGGCGAAGTTAGAGTGGATGGTGAAGGCCTATGGGGATGATCAGCACAATGCCTTTACGGACCTCATCCAGTGGGGCGGCGTGTATTATCTGTGTTTCCGGCATGGCGCGGCGCATGGCTCCATGGACGGCGAGATCCGCGTGATGCGCAGCATGGATCTGAAAACGTGGGCGCCTTGCGCCACGTTGGATACGCTGGGGGATGATCGCGATCCGCATTTCGTGGCGGATGGGTCAGCGCTGTATTGCTATTTCGGCACATGGGACCTTGTGCATCAGGAAGGCTCCGCCTTATTGGATCGCGGGCGGGTCCGCTCGTATTTTGCGCGTACGGAAGACGGCAAGAAATGGTCCAAGGTACAGGCGGTCTATGAACCGGGCTGGTGGCTGTGGCGCGTGCGCTATCATGATGGAAATTTCTATAGCGCGGCCTACACCGCGGTGCGGCCCAAACCTCCGGCGCGCGAAACCCGGCTGGTGCGCTCGAAAGATGGATTGCACTGGGAACTGGTCAGCACGGTCACGAAAGAGCGCATGGCCGGGGAGGCGGATCTGGAATTCCTGAAAGACGGCGGCATCCGGCTGTTGACCCGCACCGGCGAAAAGCCAGGAAACGCTTATTGGTACCGGAGCAATGCCGCGATGACGGACTGGACCGAATCCGATGCCAAAGTGCTGGTTCATGCGCCAGTATTCGGATTCTGGCAGGACATCTGTTTCGCCGGCGGACGCGCCAAGGCGGAAGACGGGTATGTCACCAAGTTCTGGCAGGTTTCCGGTGATGCGCTGGAAGAAATCATCACCCTGCCAAGCAAAGGGGACACTTCGTACCCCGGTCTGATCGCCGTGCCGCCCGAGGGCGATAACGGCCCCGCGCTTATCGTAAGCTGGTACTCCCAACACGAAAGCGGAACCAACAAAAACCAGGCCGCGGTATATGTCGGCCGCGTCGCGCTTCCACTGGCACAGAAATAGCCTTTGTAATTTTTCAAGGACAAAATGATGACTATTTCATTATCATTTCTTATTTTGCTATTCGCTGCGGCAGAACCTATACAGCAAACAGACGATAGCTCTCTACTCTTATCAAGATCTTGCGATAAATATAGTTCCGATTTTGGCAGGGTGTGTCCCTCTTTTCTAAAAATAGAAAATGAACGGCCCTTGGTTATAACGAGTGATAATTTTAATGGCGATGTCACTGTTCAGGAAATTTCGGAGACAACAATACGCCCCTTGGGAAAACTGGTGAGACCGTCTGACGTCGATGCTATTTTTCGATGGTGGAGTTCGTTTGTAATTGATAACACTCCGTATTTTGCCACATTTGTTAATCAGTTATCACATAAGGATGGAAGCGCCAAAATTCGTGTATTTACCATGTCCCTGGAATCAGGCTACCTGAGTGAAGTCGCATCCTTTAATGTCCCCCTGCCAAAAGACAAATACAAGGGCTTCGGATCAACAGAAACATTTTGTGTGAAAGATGTCGTTCCCGTTGGTAATGCCACTTACATGGCATTAGGGACCTATTATGAAATCCATTGGCGCCCACTAGGGTTTTTAAGCGGAGAACATCCTGTCTTTAACAAGGTATTTTCGGTCCTATTAAATTCACGAACTGGCCTTTATCCGAAATTCGTGGCAGAAGAAGGCCGATTCAGCATTCTATCAATGAATTTTGAATGTGATCTGACGAATAGAATGATTTACGCCGCGTGGGTTCATGATCCATCCCGTGTTGGCGTTAAAACAAAGTTTGCTCAAACCGTGTGTTATAGCAAAAGCATTGTTGACGGGACTTGGACAAGTCCTACAAATGTATTTACTTCTGAAAAATCATTAAATGATCAAATACGCACTATCCAAAACCTTCAAAATAAGAATGAGCAGTATATTATTTTCTCCACCGAAGACAACAAGTTATATGTATGGCGATCAGAAGGAAGGGAGTGGAAACAAGCATCTGTCTTGGAAAACATACCATGGTCAAGATCCGTGACTAGGCGTGATTATTGGAAGGATTTTAAAGCCACTATTACGAATGATGGCATGCTTTGTTTGTGTCTCGCAACAAATGATGGCATTTTACTCCGAATATTCTATGATGGTCTATGGGAATGTGCTTCTTTGCTCTTCCGTCCACCCTCTGGCCCAAGTCTTGCAGATTTTAAAATTACTAATGACGGCATAGCGGATATTCTTTATATCAATAAGCAATCTGGTGATCTGACATGCTATTATCGCCGTGTTTGCCTTCCCAACTCATAATACTCCTTTATTTTGATGATTTCGGACACGGCCAGTGAAACCACCAGTGCTGCTGCCTTGCCCAAACAGGACATCCTTCTTATTCTCCCCTGAACATCAGGTGTCATGAATCGCCAATATTTCGGACCCGGATCCCGTTTCCCGGACCCCGGTCTTCTCCGGGAGGCGCCGATTGGCTCAACGCGAGGGCGATTCTTTATACTAGGTGTGTTTTCTGGGGCTAATAGCCGGAAGGATAGAAGTTCATGATGAAAAAGAAGAGTGTACCTTTGCGGAGTCAGTTGAAGGCGGTGGATACGTGGGATTTGACGCGGATGTTCCCAGCGGATGGTTCGTGGGAGCTTGGCTATAAAAAGTTGGAGGGCATGATCCCGGTGTTTGACGAGTTCCGGGGCACGCTGGGGCATTCCGCGAAGCGGTTGCGTGCCTGCTGCGAGTTTGAGGTGAAATTCAACCGTTTGGCGGAGCTTCTGGGGGTGTATGCGTATCTGAAGTCGTCGGAAGATGTGACCAACAACGTGTATCAGGGGATGCTGGCGCGGTTTTCGTATCTGGCGACGATTGCGGCGGAAAAGGCGAGTTTTATCGAGCCGGAGATCCAGGCCATTCCGAAAAAGAAGATGGCGGCGTTTCTAGAAAGCCGGGAATTAGCCCCGTACCGCTTTAACCTGGAAAAGCTGATGCGGTTCCGTCCGCACATCCTCTCCGGGAAGGAAGAGCGGGTGCTGGCGATGCAGGGCGAGGTGGCGGGATCGGCCTCGAAGATCTTCGGGCAGCTTAACGATGCGGATTTGAAATTCGGATTCGTGAAAAACGAAGACGGCGTGCAGGTGGAACTGACCCAGAGTTCGTTCCGGAGCCTGCTCGAATCGCCGAAACGCGCCGTGCGCAAGGAAGCCTTCACCAAGTTTTACACCGAGTATGCGGACCACGCCAACACCATTGCGGCGACCCTGAGTTCATCGGTGCTGCAAGATGTGTATCACGCGCGGGTCCGTAATTTCTCTTCGGCGCGTGCCGGGGCATTGTTCGGTGAAAAAGTGCCGGATGCAGTATATGACAGTCTGATCGAGGCCGTGCATGCGAACCTGGACACGGTGTACCGCTATCTGGCATTGCGGAAGCGGGCGTTGCGCGTGGATGCGCTGCACGCCTACGACACTTATGTGCCGATTATTCCGGAGGGGAAAGTGAATATCCCCTATGCCAAGGCGGTGGACACCATTTGTAGCGCGTTGTCGCCGCTGGGCCCGGACTACATGCGCACCTTGCGCGCGGGGTTGCTGACGGGCCGCTGGGTGGACCGGTATGAGAACCGGGGCAAGCGCAGCGGGGCGTTTAGCTACGGCTGCTACGACAGCCCGCCGTATATTTTGATGAATTATAAGCCGGAGGTGCAGGACAGCATGTTCACGCTCGCACACGAGGCGGGACACTCAATGCACTCGTTTTACAGCGCCAAGGCCCAACCTTATCACTACAGTCATTACACGATTTTCGTGGCGGAGGTGGCATCCACGTTCAATGAGCAATTGCTCAACGCCCATTTGCTGGATCGGGTAAAGGATAAAAAGGATCGTGCACGCCTGATCAACCGCGAGATCGATGAGATTCGCGGGACCATCATCCGCCAGACCATGTTTGCAGAGTACGAGAAAATTATTCATGCCATGGGTGAGCAGGGCGAACCGCTGACCCTGGAAAGCCTGCGCGGGGAATATATGAAGCTCTTGCAGACCTATTTCGGGACGGCCATGGTGTTGGATCCCAATCTGGACCTGGAAGGCTTGCGCATTCCGCATTTCTATCATGCGTTCTATGTGTATAAATACGCCACGGGACTCTCGGCCGCGATTGCATTGTCGCAAGCGGTATTGCACGGCGGCACGCGCGAACGGGATCGCTATCTGGCCTTCCTGAAGAGCGGCGGGTCGAAATACCCGCTGGATCAACTCCGTGCGGCGGGGGTGGACCTGGAAAAACCGGAACCGGTGGCAAATGCCATGGCGCACTTCAAGGCGCTGGTGGAAGAATTGGAAACTCTGGTGTAAGGATTAAGTTATCGGCGGGCATACACAGGCACGGCAGGGATCCTGGATTCAACGTGGACGTTGCCGAAGTGGAATCTTCGTTCCGCCTGGAAGCCAAGTTGCCCCAGGATGGGCGAAATATGATAGCATTTCTTGAAACTGGGGATTGCAGTAGACCATGGGTGAGAATGGACGATAAAAAAGGAGTTTATTTTGAGATGCGCATAATCATTTCCTTGATGATCCTGCTGGGAATAGCATTTCCATCGGCAAGTCAGCAGGAGGCGGCAAACGCCTTGGATTCTTTAACCCGGCAGCAGCAGTATGAAGCGCGGCGCAACAGCAGTTCGAACGAGGATCTCGCGCGCAACGGCGATGCCCGGAGCATTGACGCGGGCGCTACATTGGTGCTGATGGATGAAGACGGACCGGGTGTTATCACCCACTTCTGGAACACGGTCGGTTCGGAAGATCCCTTTGTAGGGCAGTCGTTGGTGTTACGCGTATATTACGATGGCAACGCAAAACCCAGTGTCGAGTCGCCCCTGGGCGATTTCTTCGGGGTGGGGCATGCCGCCGGCAAGGACTACACTTCGCTTCCGGTGACGGTATCTTCCCGCGGGCGGAGCAGGGTTTGTTACTGGCGCATGCCGTTCCGGCAGCATATCAAAGTCACCGTAACCAACGAATCAACAACGCAGAAGCTGGATTCGTTTTACTATTACCTTGATTGGCAAAAGCATGATAGCTTGCCGGAAGATACGGCGTATTTCCACGCCCGGTATAAGCAGGCCATGCCCGCGCAACCGGGCCGCTATGTGATATTGGATACGAAAGGGCGGGGGCATTACGCGGGCACGGTATATTCGGTGTTTCAACTGGAAACGGGCTGGTTCGGCGAGGGGGATGATTTCTTTTTCATTGATGGCGCGGAGTTGCCGCAATTGCGCGGGACCGGCACGGAGGATTATTTCAACGATGCATGGGGCTTCCGGGAATTTGCCGCGCCCTATCATGGGGTGACGTTGTATGAAGGCGTGCTGACCGGCGACCGGGTGAGCGCCTACCGCTGGCACATCCAGGATCCGATTCCGTTCAAGGAATCCCTTCGATTGGAAATTGAACATCGGGGAAGCATTTACAATGAAAAAGGCACGTTGGTCACCATGGAAGCGGGGAATTTTGAAGAGCGTCCGGACTGGATCAGCTCTGTCGCCTTCTGGTACCAGTATCCACCCGCCGTTGTCGAAG
The DNA here is from genome assembly GCA_029565395.1 of Candidatus Hydrogenedentota bacterium. GTDB lineage: Bacteria > Hydrogenedentota > Hydrogenedentia > Hydrogenedentales > CAILVY01 > CAILVY01. The sequence continues at coordinate 43,799 of JAKQOG010000078.1, forward strand.
AGCCCATGCCGCCCTTGGAAGAACGGTTACCGCCTTACCGGGTGATTATGGGGTCAGAACTTAAATTCCGCGCCGATCCGCCGATTCTGGTGATGCCGCTGGGCCACTTTGTGGGATATGTGCCCAACGCCAAGGAGGCCAGTATCGAATTCGATATAGACATAGAGAAAGATGGCCGATACCGCATGGATGGCGCATTTATCGCCAGCCTGATGTCGGGCGTTTACCAGCCATATCTGGACGGCAAGAAAATCGGCGGGCCGATCGACTTTGTCATTCCGAATTTCGATCCGCTCTGGGTGCGTCTGGACACGCATGATCTCACTGCGGGGACACATGTTCTCCGATTTGAAAGCGCGAAAGAAGATTCTCCCAATATGCGTGACATCGGGTTTAAATTTAACGCATTTGGATTGGCGGCAATCACCCTGTTGCGGCTGGACGACATGGAAGGCTATCAACAGGTCTTGCGGCAATTGCTGGAGAAGAAAAATACCCCGGCCACCCCATGAAGACGGAAGAACTCAACTACGATTTGCCGGAATCGCTTATTGCGCAACATCCCGCGGCCCCCAGAGATGCCGCGCGCCTGTTGGTGCTGGATCGTCAGACCAAAACGATGCAAAGCGATGTTTTCCGGAATGTGGCGCGTTATTTGAAGCGGGGGGATTGCATGGTGTTGAATGACACCCGCGTGATTCGAGCGCGGCTGATCGGCCACAAACCAACCGGGGCGAGGATCGAGATTTTCCTCCTGCATGAAGAAGCGCCTGGAATATGGACCGCGCTGGTCCGGCCTTCCGCCAAAGTTAAACCCGGCTCCACCGTGTTGTTAACTGAAAATGTGGCGGCCCATATCGAGGATATCCTGGAGGAGGGCCGCCGCCGCGTGCGTTTCGACCGTCCGGATGTGCTGAGCCTGTTTGAGGATGCCGGACAGATCCCCCTGCCGCCCTATATCCACCGCGAAACGTCCGAAGCGCGGGATGCCGAGTGTTACCAGACCATCTATGCCGCGCATCCGGGGGCCGTGGCGGCGCCCACGGCTGGCTTGCATTTTACGGAAAATGTGTTCGCTTCTTTGGATGCGGCGGGTGTGCGGCGCGCCAAGATAACCCTGCACGTGGGATACGGCACCTTCAAGCCCATAACGGCCGACACCCTCGAAGCGCACAAGGTGGATCCCGAAGAATTTACGCTGCCGGAAGCCTCGGCCGCTTTATTAAATGAAACGCGCGCTCAAGGGGGCCGCATCGTGGCGGTTGGCACCACTGCGGCGCGGGTATTGGAAACGCAGTGCCATAATGGGAAATTTACGGCGTGCGGCGGCATCACCAACACCTGCATTTATCCGCCCTACGCCTTCCAGGGGGTGGATATCCTTCAAACCAATTTCCATCTGCCGCGATCCAGCCTGCTCGCGCTGGTCTGTGCTTTCGCCGGCACGGAATTCGTTCTTGAGGCTTACCGATACGCCATCCGGGAGAAATTCCGCTTCTATTCCTACGGCGATGTGATGCTTATCCGGTAAAAAACAACAACCATGCATCGTCCCGACACATGGTTGTTGTCTCGATTTTAAAAACTTGGTTTGTTATTTCTTGGGTTCAGCAGCGGGAGCAGCGGTGCAGGCCGGGGCGGCGGCAGCACATGCGGCTTCTTTCACCGATTCCATTTTTAGGGCTCTATTATTGATTATCGTGCCCATCACGACAGCTTCCTTGCCCGCCAATTTCTTCACATCGGCTGTCTGCTTGGTTGCGATCCGAAGCTTTTTCCCTTTCAGGTTATCCAACGCTTTGCCATCTGCGCTCTTAGCGCTGGATACGACGATAAAACACGCTTCTTTTTCTTCGCCCTTCTTGTTCTTAACCACCTTTGTTTCGATCTTGCCGGTCACTTCACCTTTTACTTGTGTCGAGGGCTTGTTGGCTTTAGCCTGCTTCTTGACCAAGGGTTTGGTCTTGGCGGCCGGATCGGCGGCCTTGGTGGCTTTCGCCGCGTCGTTTGTGGCCGGCGCCTGTGCATAGGCCCCAAAGGACATGAAAACAGCCAGTGATACTGCCAGTGCGATTACTAACATCTTCTTCATGGTCGATTCCCTTTCCGTTTAAAAATGGTTCGTTGCCATAATAACGCACATTTCCTGTTTTTGGGAGACATATTTCCCAAAGGCGTTACTGCGGCACGTTTAACCCCGGCGGTCGATAAAAAGTTCCCTCATCCATCCGGAATAGACTAAAATCTTCACCATGAACAGGTTACGGGGGGTGCCGGGAACAGTGTTCTCTGCGCCCAATTCCGCAGCCTGGTGTAGCGGTGAAGCCCAAGTAAAGAAGGAGTTTGAGATGAAGACAAGGGGTTTTGTGTGTATGGTAAGCAGTGTGGCTTTGGCCGGCATGATGGCCTGTTTTGGAAGCGGCTGTGCCCCGGCTGCGCAGCGATTCCATGCAAAAGGAGAACAAACCGTGCTTGATCCGGCATTTTTTCAACACTGTGCGTTTGTATGTGTGGATTTTCAGGCTGGTGAACGGGGTCCTGCGGTGACCGAGGAAACGGTGCCCGCACTTTGGAAGAAAATGGGGTTCACGGCGGAGGATGTGAATGCGGCCGTTAATTTCGGATGGGATGTGGCCTATCCCAATGCCGTCAAGGTGACCGAGGCTTGCCGCCGCATGGGTTTAAAGATGATATTTATCCATTGGGGGTATCTCTTTGAGGACGGCATGGATCTGGATCCGGACATTTACCGCTCCATGAAGGAAGAACATGGCAATGATTACTCCAAATGGAGCGGATACATCGGCCAGCCCGGATCACAACCCGCAAAATGGCTGAATATTCAACCGGGCGAATATGTGATTCCCAAATCGGCGCAGGACGCGTTTACTTCAAGCAATATTAACTTTGTGCTGCAGAATCTGGGCATCAAGCATATCGTCTTTATCGGCGGGCATACCGGCGCGTGTCTCGGCAAGACCTCCAAATCCGCAAAAAGGCTGGGCTATAAAATCCTGTGCGTGGAAGACGCCACGGTCGACGCCCGCGAGTCTGCGCGTCTGAAAAACATTCAGGATGTGAGATATGACTATGTTGTGACCACGGAACAATTTCTAGCAAGTGTTGAAGAATATTGCGCGCAAAAGCGACTTTGATGTTGCTTAGCGGCGTAATGGCTTGGCGAGAAATGTTACCGAATGTGCACGATATGATCGAGAATGAAGAGGCAGCAATATAGTAGTTCACATCTCCAGGTGGGACACTCTTGAATTCCCAACGGTTTAGCAATCCTCACCTTTTGCGGCTTACCTTTACCTCCCAAGCCGCCATACAGGGTGTGTTGATATCCAAAATCCAGACATAGCGTGGATACAGCGGTCCAGGTAACGACGGATACTGGAGTTCAAAGCACATTTTTTGTGTGAGTGTGCGACCAAGTGCAACTTGGGAATGAGACAACCGCGCCGGGTCTGCTGCCACCGACATAGCTTCCACATGGATTTCCCGCTTCGCCAGCCAGATGAATTTTTAGACCACTTTCCGAGTCGCGCTCAAACCACGGGCCTCCAACAAGCACTCTGAGGATTACTTAACGTAAGGAACGGGAAACTATCAGAACGAGTCTCTTGGATACACCCTGCAACATATTAAGCTGATATTTCTGGAGGGTCGAGTTCATTTTCCCTTTCTGTGGATATCTTTTATTGCGTTTAGAAAACGTGTATATTGCGTAGCAACGGAAACATTGAATAGGATTAAGTATAGGTATGTTGGGAGAGCCTTCTCTTACCTCGCCTATACAAGCCATAAGGGCACTTACTATGCCAAGTCAATACAGTCCGGCACGCAAGACAATCGGCGACCTCTTGTCAATGACAAATCCTCCAATCGTTGTTCCTGACTGGCAGCGCAACTTTAGTTGGACAACATCAGAAGTAGAGACATTCTGGCAAGATCTCTTGCGATTTGACCAACTGTATCCAAACGACAATATTAACGATCAGGAGTATTTTCTCGGTGCGATCGTCATCGTTGACACTGAGCAGGGCAATCTGCTGCTTGATGGACAACAACGCATAGCTACAGCAGCAATTCTGCTTTCAACCATACGTGATTTTCTGAAACGATATAGTACCGATGCTGCGCAACGACTAAGTTCTCGATACCTTTCGGATTATGATGACGCTACAGAACGCACAATCTATAAGATTAGCCTAAATCGGTTTGATAGAGACTTCTTCAGGCGAGAAATTCTTGAGTCACGAGAGGCAAATTACACTGCACCTGCCCCCCGGTGTGAATCCCATCAGCATATTCGCAAGGCTCGCAGTTTCTTTGAGGCAAAGTTTGATGAAAGATATACACAGATAAACGATCCAAAAGCAGCACAACAATGGTCCTTGCGTATCCTCAAAGTTTTGACCTCGCATATGTCTGTAGTGGCAGTGATTTCTCAGGATGAAGACAATGCATCGTCAGTATTCGAGACACTTAATGACCGTGGAATTGGCCTTTCCACCCCTGATTTGCTTCGCAACTTGGTTCTTCGGCGCGCTCAAGAAACCCAATCAGACGAAGTGTTGGACCTTTGGGGAGAAATATTGGGAATTCAGAGCGATGCTAAGCTAGACGGCTTCTTTCGCCACTTCTGGATTTCCCGAGAAGGTGATGTAAAGACACGTTCGCTTTATCGTGAGATCAAGAAGCGCATACTTGAAACGGATTGGTCGAGCCTCGACTTGTCACGGACTCTTCGAAATTCGGCAAAGGTGTACGAAGACATTGTAAATGGCCGTTTTGATGATAGCGAGAAGGTCGCCCGTTATTTTGCTGGTGTTGCCGAGCTTGGTGCAAAGGTTCTTTATCCTCCATATCTGAGTATTGTTGAGGCATGCAAGGATATGCAGCTCATTGAACAGATGACCTGGGCACTCATGGTCGCGTATGTTCGCCATTCACTAGTTTGCGGAAAGGAAAATAGTCAAATCGAAGATTTTACTTTTTCCCTCGCCAAACGCGTCCGAGAAAATCCTGTGTCATCGCTTGTCGATGAAATTCGGGAGTTCGCTCCTAGTGATGGACGATTCCGGGAATCGTTCGCAAGTCTGATTCTAAAGCGTCAGGCTTCGGCAAGGTATTTGTTAAGAGAAATCGAGCAGTCCGAACGAACAACAGAAGAGCTTGATGTAGGGCCTCCTTCGCGAGTTCATGTCGAACATATCTACCCCCTTACACCTAAAGCCGAGAATCGTTGGGAGCATCATGACAGATTTGTTTCGCGCATTGGGAATTTGACGCTGTTGTCAAGGCGCCTAAACATAAGTATTCAGAACGGCACATATCAAGAGAAGAAGGATTCTTACATACAGTCCGAGCTCTTGATAACCAAAAAACTGCCTGAAGAATACGCGGATTGGAATCCTGAGAGTGTTGAGAGTCGCCAGAAAGTACTGGCGGACAAGGCTGTTGATATCTGGAGCTTTTAAATCTGCTACTCTCGTCTCTTTGTCCCCAGAAATCGCACCTGATGACTAGAATGCAGCCTTTAGTGCTCGTCTGTAGTTCTCCAAGATCTCAACCCCATATTACTCCATGACCGTATGCAGAATGGACGAGTGGGGATGATGATCGCGCCATTGGGGCAGTGGATGACTCTAGTCATGTTTGACGGTCATCCACAAGTTTGCAACAGGGACAAGACAGGCCCGACCGCACGGGCTGATGAGTTATCCAGGTTGATGTGGACCCCAAATATGGCAAGAACAAAATGTTTAAAATGACAATGCTGAACAGGTTTCCCGCACACAATTCCTTGGCATTAGGTAGCTTGAAATCATGGATGAGTTCTTTGACCATACGGGCAACCAAGAAGACCTGACGGCGTTAATTGTTAATCTGTTTCAAAAAATCACCGAATTTGCCACTCTGGTTCAGCAAATCAATTGCCGTAGTTCCTTCTAACGCATTCCACTTTTCGAACAAAAGGCCCTTTAGCCCCGGGTCTAAAAAGTCATTTGCATCCAGACGTTGCAGGAGTGAGGCGCTAAGAGGACCATGACGAAGGTCACCCGGCTGTACACTCAGACCTTCCGCTGCCTGTTTAGAAACCAACAGCAAGTTTAAGGCCCGCTTCTGTCGAGCTAATGCCTTCGATGCCAGAATCATGACGGCCGTCAACGCAGTAATATCCTGCTCCTTCCATTTGGAACAGAAAACCTGCTCGAGTATCAGTGCCTTTGTTAGGCGTTCCGCAATTGTTCCAGCGGCGACATCGTGTTTCTTGGACCATGTAAGCGTATTCTGTACGTCATTCACATGCAGCACTTTGAGAAGCCACTCCTGGCTTTCATGGTCTATCAAGTTTAGCAGCAGAAAGCACCCACGCCGCGACCATCTACCAACGTCGCCCTTTTCTTCAAGCAGGCCTCCGAGTACCGGAAATGCTTCAGGAGAGCCTAAAATACCAAGCGCAAACGTAGCGGCACTCCGCACGGGTATTGCTTCTGTCGGGTTAGTCGCTATAACTGCTAATCTAGGCAGAAAATGTCGGTTTCCGGAACGCCCCGCCCTATCGCACGCCGTTGCCCGAATTCCTGGGTCATTGTGGCACATCAGTGCTTCGACATGCTGCTGGGTGGTCTGACTATAACGATCACTCTTTGGAACAAATTTCAACGTGCGTGTGAGCCAAGCCATTGCAGTTGAGACATCCTCAACGGGGTGGATACTGGGCAGAATTTGAGCGCGAATATGAGCCAGGTGTTCTATTGCTGCTTTTGCCCCAATCGGGCGGCTGTACCTAAAGGTAAAAGCTCTGCTATTTCTCTTCCGTGACCCCTGCGATCTATTTCGCCTTGGTTCTGATTCCTCCTGTTCCCCCATGGGAAGCAGTGCAACCATTGATTCCTCAATCTGGTCCAGATAATTTGCCGGCAACGGCGATGCGATTTCCCAAGACTCAAAGAAGACCTTGGTACAATCCGCTCCAATCTGCTTGGACTCGAACATAACGCATATTTCATGATTTCGGTAAATGCCACCATCTGTCATGTTCGCGGAACCGATGATAACACGTTGACGGTCAGATACCAGCATCTTTGCATGCAACATTGGCAAGGCTCTTACTGCGAGTTTGATTCCGGAGGGATATGTCGTGGCTCTAAAACAGGCAATATGAGAAGCGCCGGAAAGAAAGTCTGATTCATCACACCGAGCCAAGACTTGAAAACTGAGTGGTCCTGATAGAGACAAGTCGTGCCCAATCAATCTGGCCACATTTTCTGTTATCCACGGAGACATAAGAAGTAGCTCATGCTGTGTGGCTTTTATGAATGCGGAGAGTGTGTCAATCCAGGCACCGGAGATTATTTGCACGCCAACTACGCCCATTGTATTTAAAACTCCTACTGTCGCGTTGTGTACGGGGCATCCCTGAACCACGCATCGATTGCGGACCCTGGCTTGAACTTCTCGGCCATGTTCCCTCTCCATCTGTCATCCACCGGCTAAAGCTCGGTGTATTTCTTATTCGAGTCCCAGCATTTTTCGACCGGGTACTTTTCCGCATTCAGTTTTATTTTACTCTCAACCCCATCCGACAGGTCAATCCCGGCTCCGTGGGCAATGTACCGGACTCAAGTTATCACGGCCACAAGTTCCTCGGAAACCTGCTGTCTTCCAGCCTCGGATTGCAGGTAAGTCAAGATTTCAACGTCTCGTTACAGAGCGTGTCAGAAATGCGCGTCCATCATCTCCGCAACGCTGTAGAATCCGTCCTCCGGGGGCGTCTTACCGACGGCTGCGGTGGGAAAGCCGTTGAAACGCCTGCTGCACTGAATGTGGTTCTTTTGTTCCTGTTCGGCGTTTGATTGGAGGGGCAACAGAAGCAGACAATGAATTGTGGACATTATGCTGTAACCAATGCTTTCCCGGTTATGTTTTTATCGATGGAGACATTTTGCTATGGACAGTCATTCAACAACTGGCGGCACCTCTGCAGACGCGGGTGAACCGGGTGCGCCGCTCGTCCGAAATATCAGATGCCGAAAATGCTGCAGGCATATTGACACGACGTACGCCTTCTGTCCTCACTGCGGCACAAAGCAAAAGAGTGGCGATGCTTGGTACTATCATCCGGTTTGGATTGCTGTCCTGGCCTTCGTCCTCATTGGACCGTTTGCCCTTCCGCTTGTTTGGAAGTCCACCCGGATGGGTGTCACGCTCAAGCTGATTCTGGCAGTGTTAATTCTGGCCTACACTGGGTATGGCGTGTACTATCTCTACAAAATAGCCACCATTGATTTAGCGCAGTTCCGTGAACTTGAAAAATTATTGCACTAGATTCAATGACCATGATCACAAACACATTAAAATGCAAATGCGAATTTGATACGGCTTGGCGGTTTAGCGCGAGGTTATAGAAAGGAACGAAATGGTTGGTATAGGAACACGAAGTATCTTGCTCTTGTTGCTTGCGGTTGGCGCAAACGCGGCGGCGCCTCAGTTGGAATGGTCTTTCGAAACCCAGGGGAAAATCTACGCTTCGCCGATCATCGTTGATTTGGACAATGATGGATCACCGGAGATCATCATTGCGGCGTCGCGCGCACAAACGATCTTTTGCCTGGATGGCCGTGGCGGTCAGCGTTGGTCGTATACGCTTGATGATGGCATGAGCGACGGCTTCCAGGCTACGCCCTCGGCGGCGGATTATGACAGCGACGGGAAAAAGGAGGTTTTCTGGCTCACGCGGGGCGGCACTGCGGGATGCTTGGATGCGCAGGGCAAGCTGATCTGGCGGGTGTTCCTCAATGATCAATTCGATTACACGGCGCCGGTGCTGGCCGACCTGAATAATGATGACCGCCTGGAGATCGTATTTGGAAGTGAAAGCGGAACGTTATACTGTCTGGACGATACCGGCGTGGTGCAGTGGCGATACCAAAGTGAAGGCAGCATTCGCGGTGTGCCCGGTGTGGCGAAGATCAACGGCGTGGGGCGCGTGTATGCAACGTTCGGCGGTGGTTTGGAGGCCTGTTTTGACGCCGAGGGCAACATTCTTTGGCAACATAAAGAGGGATTGCCACGAGGGCAGCGGTGGTCTGCCGTGGCGATAGGCGATCTGGACGCGGATGGGCGGCAGGAGTCGGTCTGCGCGACGGAGGATTTCCAGGTGATTGCGCGCGATGCGGAAACCGGTGAGGAACGCTGGCGTTTCAAGGGAAAGGGGAATATCGATCAAACGTGCAGTTTTGCGTTGGCGGATTTTGATAATTCCGGGAAATTGGATGTAGTGACGGGCGATTCTTCCGGAAATGTGTATAGGATAGGTGAGGGACAGGTGGTGTGGAGCGCCGATGTGCGAGACAGTATTGTGCAAGGCCCCTCCATCGGCGATGTGGATGGCGATGGCGCGCTGGAGATATTGGTGTGCTCCCGGTCGAACCGCCTGGTATGTCTTTCGCAGGACGGACAGGAACAATGGCAGTACGCCACCGAGGCCGCCCCGCTGACCACGCCTGCGCTAGGCGATGTGGATCAGGATGGGCAGATCGAGATCATTTTTACGGCAAAAGACCGGTTTGTACGGTGCCTTTCCGTGAATGGTGAAGCGGCGCACGCCAAACTCCCATGGCCGATGCTTGCACATGATCCGCAGCTTTCCAATAATGTCACTGGAGCCGCATTCACCCCGCCGCCGCCGGCGGAATCCATATTGGACACTCCTTTATTCTCCATAGATCATTTCGCCCCGCTTCATATGGGTAACAATCGCATTCCCGTGCATTTCCGAAACAATAGTTTTCGAGGCCGCCACCTGGAAGCGGTGGTCGAGGTGAAATGTCCGGAGGGGAACGTCGTCAGCAAAACCATTTCCCATGTATGCGAACCCTATGAAACCGCAGATTCCCATTTGGAGTTGATGGTACTAATGGGCGGCGAGTATGCGCTATCCGCCCGGTTGCTGGACGTGGGCACCGGTGCGTTACTGGATACAGTTCAAGATTCCGCCACGGTGGTTCCGTTTGAGGAGGAACGCCGGGAAGCAGGGGAGCTTGAACAAACTGCGGCGGCGCTTATTCGTGAAATTCAGGATGTTTCATTGAAACAACGCGCGGAAGCAGCTTGTCACCAGGCGCAAAACGCCTTAAACAAGGCTTTGGACGATTTTTCGGACAGCACTACTATCAAGAACAAAGTTCAATGTGTCCAAATAGCAGCAACGATGCTTAAAAATGAATTGGCGCGTTTGTATGCGATACACGCCACGCCCGTTCCTGTGTGGAATTTCGCTGTAGTGCCTGAAACCACGCTGAGAAAGGTGTTTCAGGACGAACCCTGCCTGACATCGCTTCGTGTGCCGCAGACGATTCGGATTCATCTTGCGCGGAATGAATACGAAGGCGCGCAAGTGATCGTCGTACCGCTGTGGAGCGCTTTGAAGCAGGTGATCGTGAAGCCGGGTGCATTGAAACAGGAAAATGGCCCGGGAACCATCCCAGAGGGAAATATTCACGTTCAGCGTGTGGGATATGTTCCGATTGGGCCCTCGGAATACAACTTTCGGGTAGAAAAACAGGGCCTGTATCCCGATGTGTTGTTTTCTGAAGATCCGGTGGACATACCCGCCTCACAATGCGCCCAACCCTATTTTGTGACGGTAAAAACGGAAATGGATACCCTGCCAGGCGATTATTCCGGCACAATTGATGTAGTGGCAGGGGAAAATGCACTCAGCATTCCAATCCAGGTGCATGTGTGGGACTTTGCATTGCCGAAAGAAACCACCTTAAAAACGTCTTTTTGGATGAATGAGGGATATATTAAAGCGTTCTACAACTATCCGGATCGCGTGCCGTTCGACGTGCGCAAGAAATTTTACGATTTGCATTTGGAACACCGGATGAGTCCGATCAAGGATTTCAGCATGGACTTGCTGGAGGACTTTGAGTATCTGATGACGCACGGACAGAACTGTTTCTTCATTCCCATTCCGGACAAGATGGAACCGGACAAAATGGAGGCCTACAAAAAGAATGTGCTGGAAACACGGGCGTTCCTGCAGGAAAAAGGCTGGGCGGACAAAGCCCTGTTTTACAGCCGCGACGAAGTGGCGGTGATGGCGCGGCATCTCATCCCGGACGTGATGGAAATGAACGCCTGGATCAAAAGCTTCCTGCCGGAATGGCCCCGGCTCGAAACCAGCGCGCCCGAACAGGCCCTCGCAGGCGGTGTGGATATCTGGTGCCCCACCATCGACAACTTCAATCCCGCGTTTCTGAAAACGCGCATGGCGCAGGGCGACCGTCTCTGGATGTATACCGTGTGGGGCCGGCCTGGCATCATGATCGAATTCCCCGCCACGGATCACCGATTGATGTTCTGGGAGTGTTGGAAATACGGTGCGGAAGGTTTCCTCTATTGGGGCACCACGCATTGGGACCTTAACACGCAGGGGGAGGAACGCTGGCCCGCGCGGCCCTGGATCACCTACAACCGTCAGCCCGGCCACAACGGCTGCGGCTACATGGTGTATCCCGGACCGGACGGCACGCCGCTGCCCTCGGTCCGCATGAGCGTCGCCCGCGACGGCATCGAAGATTTTGAGTATTTTACGCTTTTACAATCGCTACTGACATCGAAAGGCGCATTGGCGCCTGAACCGTTGCGCAAGCAAGCGGAAGAAGAATTGGCAGTGGATCCCAAGGTGGTCATGGACAACAAGCGCTTTACGGAAAATCCTGAGGATATCCTGAACGCCCGCGCACGAATTGCGGAATTAATTGAGAGATTGAAAAAACATTAATTCGATTGTAGACCGACGACTACTCGTGTTCATTATCGTACTTTTGCTTGTGTGGGAGGGCGAGGCTCCTGCCGAGCCGTACAACAAGATCTGGAAAATCACAAATCCATATGTCGAATAAGGTATATTTGATTCAACGGCTCGGCAGGAGCCTCGCCCTCCCAATGGTGTTTTTTTAAGATACTGTCAGAGACACGTGAAGACCTGTAGCAAAAGGAATTGTTGGCATGTCGTATACACATCAAAGCATTGTGTTTGTTCTTATGATGTTCTCCCTCTCCGCGCGGGCGAATGTGGAGATCATCACGGAAAAGTACTCTGCGGAATTTCAGTGGGGGGTCCTCTGTACATTGTCGGATGCAGGCGGCAGTCTGTTTGTTTCTCCCGCGAAGGAATGCAAGGGGGGTGGCCTGCATCGGGTGGGGGCGGATCATTGGGCGCAGAACAGCGCGGCGATGACAAATGGGGAACGCCTGACCAATTTAAGCGACTTGGAGGGGGCGCATATGGAGAATCAATACCTACCGGACAAGGCCAGCGGCGAACTGATCATCACGCAGCGGGCGGAATCGCTGCAGAAAGGGGTATGGGGCGTCGAGTGGTCCATTGAATACATTCCATTGGACATGAACGTGATCATTCCGGCGCATTCCGGCACGAAACTCACACGCCGCACGCCGGGTTCCAATCAGTACTTCGATTATCCGATGAGTTGGGAAGCGCAGTTTGTTCTTGTGGAAGGGAAGAACCGCGGTTTTTATGTATGGGCGGAGGATGCACAGGGCGTTTTTAAGCGTTTGACTGTTGAACGGCGCGCGGAAGGTTGGCGGTTAGGGTTCATTACGATGCCGCTGGCTCCATTTGAGGAGCGCAGCGGCTGCGAGTCGGTAAAGTGGCATCTGGGGGTATATGAAGGCGATTGGCGATGGCCCGTGAAACGATATCGCGATTGGATGGTGGAAGCATTCCAGCCCACGCCGCGCGAACAACAAAATCCCACATGGGTGCACGATATTCGGGCGTGCATTATCATGGGTTTGGATGTGGATATATTGAATGCCCTCTCTACGCGGCTGGAACCCCAACAAACCGTGCTCTATATACCAGGATGGCGCGCAGAGGGGTATGACCGGGATTATCCCACGTATGACAAGGCGCTCGATCCGTTGGTTCCCTTCATTCAGCGTGCGCATGAACTCGGTTTCCGCGTGATGCTGCATGTGAATTATTTCGGCTGCGATCCGCTCAATCCTGCGTATGCCGGCTTTGAGAAATATCAGGTGCGCAGTCCGTGGGGCAATCATGACAAGGAGTGGTGGTTGTGGACCCGCGCCGATCCGATTATTAAATTTGCTTATATCAATCCCGCGTGCAAGGCATGGCGCGAATTGTTCACCGGGCGGATGAAGACCTTGTGCGAAACCTTCCAAGTAGATGCGCTCCATCTCGATCAGACCTTGTGCAATTATAACGATTACAATGGGCGGATCGATGGCATGACCATGATGGAGGGGAACATCGCGCTGCACCGCGAATTGCGCGAAGCGCTCCCGCACGTGGCGCTGAGCGGCGAAGGGCTCAACGAAATCACGTACCGTCATGAAGCCTTTGCGCAACGGCATGCGATGGGCATCAACCATCCCGATGGCACCTTTGACCGGCAAACGCTGAGGATGGCGCATCCTGTGAGTTCCTATCTATTCCGGCCTTTCACCACGATCTACGGTTATCTCGGTATTGCGCCGCCTACGGACGCGCAACTCTACGCGGCGTGGTGGGAATCCTATCGCTATTGGGGGGTAATCCCGACATTAAAACCCGCACTGTCTGAAATCTTGAATCCTTCCCCTTTCACGCAACAATTCTTTGATGAAGCGGGATTCTGGCAGCGGGAGCAAGTATCCGTTGCGGTGGACGCCGCATGGCCGGAAAATGTTGCCTTTCCACTGATAACCGCAACCGGTGATTCTGCGGCGTACACGGTAAATCGGTGTTTGATGTGGGAGGATCGCGAAGTCAGCCGGACGATCAGTGATGAGAGTCATATCACTCTTCCTGGAACCATCCCCGGCTGGCGCGCTTTCAACGATCATGAAATCATCGGCCTTGAGCCGGAGTGCTGGTATCCCTATTTCGCGGCTCCGCGCACGATGGATGGATTACACCTCACACAATTGCCGGATGGATTCACCGTGGGGGCCGTAGTGGATCAGCCGGACCTGCGGTGGGTCCAACTCAACCCCAGCAGCACGGCGATGATTCCGCTGGCGCCCAAAATTGCAGACGCCCGGTGCGCATCCTGTCCGTTCGAGGGGGATGTGCGTGAAACACATGGCGAGTTGCACGATCCCGATGGCGCTTTATTCTATGGAACGGGCGACGCCATCTTTGCGCATCCGCCGTATCAGAACGGGCGAATCGGCGTTGCCCGCGCGCGCATTGCGCTGCGTCTGCCCAATACCGCGCAACGCTTTGTCAGTGAGGTTGCGATGGACACCGGTGCGGTCGGCGAAGGGCGCACCGATGGCGTTCTCTATGGCGCGCGCATTTTAGCGGATGGAAAAGAGTCCTCCGCGGAACTGCTTCAGGCCACCAGCGATCACAAAGAGCTTGCCTTGGATTTGCGATCGTTTGCGGGGAAAGAGGCGGTGCTGGAATTGAGCGTGCATCCCGGTCCGGCGCACAGTCCAAACTATGACTGGGCGCGCTGGTATTCCCCGCGTATCGAATGTGACAAACATATCCAAGCGGAAGTGGAATTGGCGGGTATTCTTAATACGAGGCTCGCTTTGTCCGGAAAACAGGAAACCACTTTGGCGCCCGATGCCGATGCTCTTTCCTTTATCATGAACTGCCCCGGAACGGTCTACCTTCTTCTGGAACCCCCTTCGCCAATCACACTCCCATATTCCTTAAAAGCCGCGCAATCGCATACCGCTTTCCTGAGCGATGCAGGAACCACCTTGGAAAATCCCCCGCATGCCTGTGTGGCGGATCAATCCAGCACCGTAGACGGCATCACGCGCGAAGGGATCTTTATGCATCCCCCGGATCATGGCCGGACCGTGGCGAATTTCGCTATGCAATTGCCTGATGCTCCGACGGAATTTCATGCGTTTGTGGGCATCCGTGACACCTCGAAATCGGACAGCGTGCTGTTCCTCGTTGAGGCCAACGGCGAAGAACTCCACCGGCAACTGGTTCTCCCCGGCGCATGGCACGAACTCATTTGTGATCTAAGCCCTTGGGCCGGAAAACCCCTCGTGCTCTCCCTTGTCACGGATTCAAACGGCCCCTTTGCCTGCGACTGGGCCCATTGGGGCGAACCCACCGTGCGGGAAAAATAATTGGAAAGGCCACAATAAAATGTCCCCTGCCATTATCAGGGCTGACGTTCGCCCTATACGCGCTTGAAATACACGTATCGCTCTACTATACTTATCCTGTGCCTGAGTTCATGGTGCGTGAACAAATCAGGTTGAGAGCGTGCGAAGTTTAATAAGAAAAGAGGGTGAGAGCATGTCTCAAAAAAAGAAACCGGGCAAAGTCAAGGCCTGCCTGAAAAGAGCGAAAAGGGTGGTAAAGAAACGTTCCATTTTTGATTTCCGCGCCCTTGTTACCGCAATCCGGCAAGCCGATGAGCAATTGGTTGCACAGGCAAGTAAAGCTGTTAACATGTGCCTAACCTTGCGCAACTGGGCTATTGGTCTCTATATTTATGAATATGAACAAAACGGCTCGGATCGCGCAAAGTATGGCCAACAGCTATTGGAGATACTTGCTGAACGGTTAAATAAATGCGGTTTGCCACGCGTTGAAGCGCGTGAACTCCGGCGCTACCGCCAATTTTATGCGACCTATCCACAGATTCGGGAGTCACTGACTCCCGAATTGCATTACAGGCTATTTGGCAAAGCGTTAAAAGCCTGCGATAGGATTCGGGAGTCGCCGACTCCCAAATTGACGTTCGATGGAAAAGCCCTTGTTAACAGACTTTCTTTTACACACTTTGTTGAACTTGTTGCGATAGAGGACACATCGAAACGCTTCTTCTACGAATCAGAGTGCATACGCGGCAATTGGTCCGTGCGCGAACTAAAGCGCCAAATTGGAAGTCTGTATTATGAACGCTCCGCGCTCTCCACTAACAAGAAAGCACTGGTTAAACGTTCTCACACCACTGCACAACGAGTGGACTCGCGCCTTACCATTCGCGATCCCTACGTGTTCGAGTTTCTTGGCCTTAAGTCAAAAGAAGTTATGTGCGAATCCAGCCTGCAAGATGCTCTTTTGGCGCGACTCCAGGATTTCATATTGGAACTGGGAAAAGGTTTCTGTTTTGAGGGACGGCAAAAGCGCATTCTCATAGGGGATGAGTATTTTTTTGTGGACTTGGTTTTCTATCACCGCATCCTTAAGTGCCATGTATTGTTTGAACTCAAGATAGATGGCTTTTCCCACGAATACCTTGGTCAGCTTAATACCTATGTAAACTGGTTTCGAAAAAATGAAATGGACGCTAAAGATAATCCGCCTATAGGCATTCTTTTGTGCACTCACAAGAATGACGCCCTCATCGAGTATGCCCTCGGCGGGCTCAATAACAAAATATTCGTGTCGCGATATAAGCTTCAGTTGCCCAAACCGAAGGAAATCCAACGATTTATTCAGCGTCAAATTGAACTGCACGACACCACACAATGATAAAAATGCAGTTTTATTTGGGTACACCACGCAAATCTGAACGCTCTGTCTTTCTCACCGCACTTTCTTGTAGATTAGGATTTTTGCCTTGGGGAGTTCTTCCATGGCGATGGTGAGGCCGGGTTTCATGAGCTCCGCGCCGGAGAGTTCTTTGAGGGTGTTGGTATCGATGTCGAGGATGGAATAGCGCGCGTCGGGTTCGAGATCGCGCAGGCAGAAGCGGGCGGATTCGTAGGGGCTTTCGAAGCGGCGGTACACCTGGACCACGCCCTCGCCGAGGTCGGGCCGGTCGAATTGCCAGGCCATCCAGACGTCGTTGGCTTGGGTGTACGGCGTGAGCGGATGGAAGTCGCCGAGGAAATAGGGAGCGATGCGCCGCCATTCGCCGGTGAGCCGCCGCCAGCGCGCGAAGTCGAACGTGGTAATGTCTTTGGCATCCGGGCCGAAACTGAACTCCGCGACCATGCTGCTGCGCACCCAGTACTCGTCTCTTTCATAAATAACACCGGTGCCGTGATAGGGTATCCAGAGGGAGAGGCCATAGGTGAGGTTTTGCTGGCCTTCCGGCGCGTTGTACCAATCGCTGCGCAGGAGCGGCACGGCGCGCCGGAGCGTTTCGAGGTCATTGCGGCGTCCGCCGGAAGCACACGAATCGATCATGCGTGTGGGAACCCTGCGCTGCAATTCGTCCCAGTAGGCAAAATATCCTTCTACATGGCGGATCTCGGTAATACCCTGGCGATCTTCCGTGTCCGCCTGACGCCAGAAGTTCAGCGGATCCATATTAAAATCCTGGCGGTAGTCTTCGATGCCTTGGTCCTTGAGCAGTTGGTCGATGTGATTGGTGAGCCATTCGCGGCATTCGGGATCGCCGAGTTTCAGCAATCCGCCGTTTTTCCCGCCATGCACCCATTCCGGATGGTTTTCAGTGATCCAGGTGTCCGGATGCACGCGCTCCGGTTCGAACCATACCATCGTTTTGCGGCCGTTGGCGCGCACATAATCGCTCAATTCACGGATGCCCTTCGGAAAGCGGACGGGGTCCACTTCCCATGTGCCGGTTTTCGGCCAGCCTACGCCATCGCATGGATACCACCCTGCATCCTGCCACCAGCAATCGAACTGGACTCCTTCTTCGATGTGCCTGCGGATGAAATAAAGTTCCTTATCCGCCACGGTCATCAGTGCCGGATAATAATTGCCGTTGCAGAGCGAAAGTTGCGGTTTAAGGGGGTGTCCGCCGGGTTTGTAGTAATTGTGTGCGAACATCCAGCGCCGCCAAACATTCTGCGCGCGCAGCCAATCGCCCTTGTAAAATTGGAGCACGATCATCGGCGTGCGGACCTCCTCGCCGGGGTGCAATAGGAAGTGGGTGAGTTCCTGGCCCGCGCGCAACTGCAGGCCGTTCGCGGTATCGCGGGTGAATGCCGTGCTCCATTGACCCGGCCAGCTCACCACGAAAATCACGCCTTCGCCGGGCCATTCTATATTGAAATAGGGGAACGAGACCTGCGTGGGGCGGCCGCCGGTGTTTGCGATGCGCTTTTCCGAACCGGGCGCCAATGCTTCCACATGCGGCGCATAGCTCTCCGGCGTGCAATTGTCGCCGTCGATATAATGCACGTTAAACTCGCCGTCCGCGCTGCGTTCGATGCGAGTGTCAATCGCCTGGATATTCTCGATGATGGGTGTGTCCGCGGTGCTGGTATTCTTGAAAAAGAGTGTCCACTCAACCGTTGGAAAATCGCGGTACTCGATGCCCGCGCACCGCACCTGCAATCCCGTTGCGGAATCCGTATATGTGACACTATGTTCGACCCGCTGATCATCCAGATTCTTCGAGGAGTGTTCGCGTTTCCAAGAAGCGAGAAATTCCTGGGATGGTTTTCCGCCGTATACGAAGGAGAAAAAGGGATCCGTGGTGAAGGCATGCTGTTCCATGCCGGACAACGGCAATTCCGCCAGCCATACCACCGTGCCGTCCTCCAATGTCACGCGGGCATCTGCCCAATCGGACTGATCACAGGAAATGCCGTCGCCCCCGTCTTCCACGGCAAGCTCAAATTGCGTGGCGCCTTTAAGGTCAACGGAAACCGTCACGCCAGGCATGCCTTCCCGCATCAATGGTGAACGCCATGCCTCGCGTTCGCCCACGCGCGCCACAAACACTACGCTGCCTTGTCCGCCGCTGGTTTGGTCATTTGAGTCTACCCCCGCGATGGCGTCAAAGGTTTTTCCCGGTCCCGGCAATACGATGGTCATCTTGCTGGGTGCGTGACAATAGAATCCGCGTGTGTACGATTTGTCCACGATCTGCATGGGTTTTTCACCCCGTGCATTGCATTGGACCGGCCCGTGGTTCTGGAGCACCTCGATATGCGGTGTCACAATGGGGGCTTCCACCGATTGTTCAAACTTCGCTACCGCCCAACGGTGCGCGGTGTCCACTTCGCCGGGCGCAGGCATTACGGCCAATACACTTACCATCACAAGAAATGTAGTCATAGCGGGTCCTCCAAAAACAATTGATGTTGCGGTATCTAATTCTTCATATGAAAGAGGCTACAGGTTCTCAAACTCCGATCGCTGGATGATTTCGTCTTGAAGCGCTTTGCCGAGGTCGGTGAACAGGGCGGAGTAACCGGAAACCCGCACCACGAGGTCGCGGTATTGATCGGGATGCTGTTGTGCATCCCGGAGCGTATCGTTCGAGACGACGTTGAACTGGACCTCCATCCCGCCCAGTGCAAAAAAGCCCTTCACCAGCGCTATGACCCGATTCAGGCTGTCCTCCTCCTTGAACAGTTTGGGCATCATTTTCATGTTAAGAGCGCAACCGTTGGAGATGAGCGTGTGATCCGTTTTGGCCACGGATTGCATGGCCGCCGTCGGGCCTCTTTTCTCGGAGTTATTGGCGGGCGAAAAGCTGTTGCTGACCGGCTCCCCGGCGCGGCGTCCGTCCGGGGTTGCGCCTAGAAACAGCCCTTCCAGCACGTGCATTCCATACGAGAAAAATCCCGGACGGAACGGTCCACCGCGAAGCGTCTGTTGTGCCGCGACTTCCCGGCAGAAAAATCCACACACCTCCCGCGCGATGTTATCCACTGCGTCGTCCCCGCATCCATATTTCGGGCCGCCGTTGGCCAGACGGAGGCGAAGGGTTTCCTCTCCCTTAAAATTGACTTCCAGCGCCCGCAAAAGCTGCTGCATCGTTATCGTGCGCTGATCGTAGACAAAATGCTTGATGGCCGCGAGGCAGTTAACGGCCGTGCCGAAGCCGCGTGCCGAGATCGATCCATAATTATATTGGCTCCCGCCCGCAGTCATATCGCGCGCATGTTCAACGCATCCCGACAGCGTGGCGGAAATAAATGGACAGGGGAAGCCCTCGCGGTATGCCTGATCTTTCAGATTGACTGCCTTGGCGACGGTATGCACCATAAATTCCACCTGCCGCTTGTATGCGGTTAAAAACTCGTTAAAATCCTGGAAGTGGCATGGATTGCCGGTCCTGGGGCCGATCCTGCGGCCCATGATGCGCAGATATCCATTCAGCAAGGTCATTTCGACCGCCGCGGCAAGGGAGATATCATTGCCGGAGGTGCATCCGAAGGTGTTGCCGTCGCCGGTGGGTTCGACGCAACCGATGATGCCATAGTCTCGCGCATCCTGCTCCGGCATTCCGCAATTTTTCAGTGCGGCCACGACCTGTTCATCGCAGAACAAGGCCGCACCGGAGGTTTGCCGGTAAGTTTGAAGCGATTTCCGCCAAAATTCATCGGACGACTTCCGTGAAAACCGAATAGAAAATGAATTGCCCAGCGATTTCACGTTGGCAAAAGCTTCTAATGCCAGAAACGACAAGTCATTGGTTGCGTCTTCGCCGTTGGGGCCGAGTCCGCCGACGGTGGGGGCGCAACTGTCGCTGCCTAGTTCGCTTCCAGTCTGTTTTCCCACATGCGGCAGCAGCAGCACGTTGTAACTCAGCTTGATGAATAATTCTTCCAGCCATTCCACTGCCTCCTCCTCGCTCAGGCATCCCTTGGTGCAATCTTCGGAGTAAAAGTTGAATAAATATTGGTCAAGGCGTCCGATGGCCAGGATGCCGCTCATGCCGTAGGCGATGATCGCTCCCGCCTGTGTCAGCCAGAAGGCTTGCAGGGCTTCCCGGAAGTCCCGCGGCGGATAAAATGGCACGTGCCTGCAACGCGCGGCCATGTCGAGTAAATTTTTTCGCCGTGCCTCATCAGAAGTGCCGGCTGCTTGCCGTTCCGCCTCCTCTGCAAAACGTGCTGCAAATTCCTGGATGGCGTCGCAACTGAGGATCACTGATTCGAGAAACGCCTGCCCTTCGGAATCATTATTTTGTATCGCGCGTTCCAACCGTTCCTGCGCGCGGGCTTTCACGCCGCAAAAACCCTCCTGAAGAATGTTTTTGTGCCCCAGGATGAGATGACCCTGCACGTCAAAGACATTCATGACAATGGCGGGATTGTTGTAGAGCAATTCATTAACACCACGCAGAAGTGTAGATCGCTGTGTGCCCGGCGCCATCGTGGCTTGTTTCAATTTTTTCAGATCCAAACTGCGGGAGCGCCGCCACAGGCTCACGGGATTGAGTGCCGGACGAAACCAGAGCCCCTGTTCCTTCCAGAGGGCCTTTTTCCGGTCTCGCAGTGTCTTTCCACGCCAATACGGGAGAATTTCCTGTTTCAGTTCCTGCTGGTCTTCTGGTGAGATATGAAAGGGCTGCCGGTCCCGGTTTAATAATGCACCGAGTTCCAATTCGAGCACGGTATTGATATCGCCGCGTTCAATGGGAATTACCGTGCCCACCAGTTTGCTCGAACGATTCCCTGCCATGCGCTCCTCTTCCAAAACATAAATGGACATGTTGCGCAGGGTGTGTGCGAAGGCCTTTGCCGCACGAAGCGCGGGATGCTCCCCCTCTGTAGTGCGGTATGACTGCGTATAGTACCGTGCCCGCTCTATACAGATTTCATATGGGGCCGCAAGGACGTTTTCTTTGTATCGCTGATTGCGCGGATGAATCGGCATCGGGTGCTTTCCTCGCTCGAACGCTACTGGGCGGCACATCTTTACATGTTTTATAAGAATACCGCACTCCGCGCAAAAAAGCGAATGATCCCGGCAATTGTGAAATGGCCCTTTTTCTCATCCAGGCAAATTAAGACACAACGGTTTGACCGAAAAATGCCGTTAAACCGCATATCGCACAAGCAATCTCGCCTGATTGTCAACTATGCGTGGTTCCGAGATTGCTGTGAAGGACATAAAGAATATATCTGGGGAAAGGGTGAACGCAACATTCATGAAAGCATTATGCATCCCTTACAGGGAATTTTCCTAGGGTGGCACTTTACCCTGGGTAGCGAAGCGCAACCCAGGGCTGTGGTATTCATCCCCTTCGGGAAAAATTGCGATACCGAAATCACGCGGATAGATTTGGGTGTTTCTTCTCTGTTCACCCCGCCTGCGGCGGGTGGGGAACTCGCAATGACAAGGGTAAATGATGGTTGGTGAGATATGCGGGTTAATCCGTCCTTTGTCCGGCGTGCCTGTTAAGAAAAAGGTCTCTTTCGCAATTGCCTGAACCATTGTTTTTGTTTCCGCTGTTTGATAGAATAATATGGTTAAGCTGGAGTGCATAATTGAGGGCAGCGTTTCACTGTATTATTGTTAAGCGGGCAATAACGCTATACCGAGCATAGCCTGACGGCGTAACGCCTCTAGAGCAGTAGATAGGAAGCGGTGAACAAAACAACTCAAATGGGAGGGCTTGGCATGCGTCAGGTTATTTCTATCCTCATCGCAGTGTTCTGTGGCATTTCTTTGGGAGCGCAGGCGTTGACGGGCAGCGGGGATTCGGCGGCAGGGCCGTTGGAGACGGTGCCGCCGTCGTTGCACTCCGTATCCGCGGCAACGGAAGGGAGCCTGTCGGCGGCATTCAGCGAACCGATGCTGGCGCCGGGCGTCACAACGCCAGGAAATTATGCCGTCTCGGGGTTGGGCGCGGGAACCTTAACCGCGACCCCCGCGAATGTTTCCGGCACGGGCCCGTACACGCTTTCGTGGACTTCGGGAGAGATGCTGGACGGGGCGAGCGTCACGGTGACGGCGACCGGCTTGCAGGACGCCGTGGGCAACCTGATTGATCCGGCGCACAACAACGCCTCGTGCGCGGGCATCGGGATCGCGCCCGTGTTCTCCAATCTTACAGCAACGCCCGCGCAGGCGGCCAAAGGCGATACGGTGACGATTACCTTCATGGCCTCGGAAGAACTCCTCAGCGATTCGGAAGTGGAGGTAAATGGACATGCGGCCACGCGCTCCGGGAGCGGGAAAGCGGTGGATTACACCTATGAATACACCGTTTTGGAATCGGATCCGCTGGGCATGGCGGCGGTGGCGGTGTCGGGGTTTGATCTCGCGGGGAATCCGGGGGCGGTGAGCGGAAACGGTATTTTGGAAATCACGGCCTCGGAAACAGCGGTGCCCTTGTACGCGTGGCCGGCCGGCTTCGCCCTCTTGGCGGCGGGCCTCTTCCTGCTGAGAAACCGGAAACGCCGTCTCGGCGCCGCCCTTTTTATGGTTGCGGCGCTGCTGGCCTCTTCCGTTGCCTTCGCGCAAGCGCCCACGGTGTCGAACGTGACCTTCTCCCAAGGCCCGAATGGAACCACCGGGACTCAAGTGGACATTTATTACGACCTTGTTGCGCCTAATGGCCCCTGCGCCATCACGGTGTCGTTGTCGGAAGATGGCGGCGCGGACGGCTATGTCCATCCCGTGACCTCGGTGACGGGCGACATCGCGGGTGTGAACACGGGCACGGGTAAACATATTGTGTGGGATATCCAAGCCGATTATCCGGAAAAGAACATGCCGAACGCGCGGCTCCGCGTGACGGCGGACGACGGCGCGGTGTTGTCGCAGTATTACCGCGACAATGACATCGATACTTGGGGGAAGGACGGCGATACCCAGATGCTGGTGTCACCCGTTGCGCCGTATACCGCCACGCGCGGAGGCGACTGCAATGATGCGGATGCGGATATTAATCCCGGCGTAGAGGAGATTTGCAGCAACCTGATCGACGACAATTGTGATGCGCGGACGGATGAAGGCTGCCAGCGCACCCTGACCTATACGGCCGGGGACAATGGCTCGATTAGCGGCATTTCGCCGCAGACGGTCAATTATGGTCAATCGGGCACACCAGTGATGGCCGTGCCTGATACCGGCTATCATTTTGCCCAATGGAGCGATGGGAACACGGACAATCCACGGACCGACACGGACGTGACCACGGACATTACGGTGACGGCCACATTCGCCATTGACCGGTACGACATCACGTGCAACGTGGTGGGCAATGGGACCTGCACGGCGAATCCGGCGGCGGTAGACCACGGCAACACCAGCGACATCGCGGTGACGCCTGAGGCGGGTTGGCACATTGTGAGCGTGGTGGACAGCGAGGAAGGGCCAAAGTCCGGGTCGTATACCACGACGCCGGTCACGGCCAACCGCACGGTGACGGCGACGTTTGCGATCAACACCTACGACATCACGTGCAACGTCGTGGGCAATGGGACCTGTACGGCGAACCCGGCGACGGTAGACCACGGCGGTACGAGCGATATCACATTCGCGCCGGATACGGGTTGGTATCTGTTGAGCGTGGTGGACTCGGTGGAAGGCCCGAAATGCAATGCGTATACGACTTCGCCTGTGGTCGAGAACCGTACGGTAACTGCGACATTCTCCAGCGACCGGGTTGTCATGCTGCCTGGTTGTATTCCGATCGAGCTGGTGTGGGTGCCTTCAGGCAGTTTCCAGATGGGCCGGTATCCCGGCGAGGCGGACAGCTACTCACGGGAAGACCCGCAGCATGGGGTCACGTTGGCGTACGGGTTCTGGATGGGCAAACACGAGATCACGCAGCAACAGTGGCTGGCGGTACAAGGCTCGTGGCCGGGGACGGCGCCCTCGTCAAGCTACGGGTTGGGCAATACCTATCCCGCGTACTACATTTCGTGGAATGATGCGAAGAATTTCATCACGACGCTGAACGCCTACATCGTCAGTTCCGGTCAGGGTCCGTTGACGGTGCGTCTGCCGAGCGAGGCGCAGTGGGAGTATGCGTGCCGCGGGGGCACGGCCACGCGGTTCTACTTTGGCGATTCGACGGGATGCGCGGCGGATTGCACGGATTGCGCGGCGGGAGTGTTGCCGGGCAACCGGAGCGATTACATGTGGTACTGCGGGAACAACAGCCCGTTCGGGAGCAAGCCCGTAGGCGGGAAGACGGCCAATGCCTTTGGGCTCTACGACATGAGTGGCAACGTGTACGAGTGGTGCGAAGACGACTACCACGGGAGTTACACCGGGGCGCCGGCGGATGGGAGCGCGTGGATTGATTCGCCGCGGGCTACGTACCGGATGATCCGGGGCGGCCACGGGAACGGCAACGCCAGGTACTGTCGGTCGGCGTTTCGGAACGCCGACACGCCGGACAGTCGGACCTACGGCATCGGGTTCCGCTTGGCCGCAGATAATAGGCCCGTGCTCACCTCCTTCGCCATCAACAGCGGCGCGGCGACGACGACGGATCCGGTGGTGACGCTGGACAACACGGCGGTGAACGGCCCGGTGGACTATATGGCGAGCGAGGCCTCGGACTTTGCGGGCGCAACCTGGCAACCCTATGCGGCCGCGCCGTCGTTTACGTTGTCGGCGGGGACGGGGGGTGTGAAGACGGTGTACTTCAAGGTACGCAACGCGTACGGCGAATCAGCGCCGGTGAGCGACACTATCAATCTTACCGAACGGACGATCCTGCTTCAGGGCGGCGTGCCGCTGGAGCTGGTGTGGGCGCCTTCGGGCAGTTACCAGATGGGCCGGTATCCGGGCGAGGCGGACAGCTATACAAACGAAGATCCGCAGCATTGGGTAGCGTTAGCCTATGGGTTCTGGATGGGCAAATACGAGATCACACAGCAGCAGTGGCTGGCGGTGCAAGGTTCGTGGCCGGGGACAGCGCCCTCGTCAAGCTACGGGTTGGGCAATACCTATCCCGCGTACTACATTTCGTGGAATGATGCGAAGAACTTCATCACGACGCTGAACGCGCACATTGTGAGCAGCGGGCAGGGCCCGTTGATGGTTCGTCTGCCGAGCGAGGCGGAGTGGGAGTATGCGTGCCGCGGGGGCACGGCCACGCGGTTCTACTTTGGCGATTCGACGGGATGCGCGGCGGATTGCACGGATTGCGCGGCGGGCGTGTTGCCGGGCAACCGGAGCGATTACATGTGGTACTGCGGGAACAACAGTCCGAACGGGAGCAAGCCCGTGGGCGGAAAGACGGCGAATGCCTTTGGGTTGTACGACATGAGCGGGAATGTGTACGAGTGGTGCGAAGACGACTACCTCGGGAGTTACACGGGCGCCCCGGCGGATGGGAGTGCGTGGATTAATTCGCCACGGGCCTCGAACCGGCTGATCCGGGGCGGCGGCTGGAACAACATCGCCGGGTACTGCCGTTCGGCGTATCGGTGCAGCTACGCGCCGGGCAATCGGTACGGCAACTTCGGGTTCCGCTTGGCCGCAGATAATAGGCCCGTGCTCACCTCCTTCGCCATCAACAGCGGCGCGGCGACGACGTCGGATCCGGTGGTGACGCTGGACAACACGGCGGTGAACGGCCCGGTGGACTATATGGCGAGCGAGGCCTCGGACTTTGCGGGCTCAACCTGGCAACCCTATGCGGCCGCGCCGTCGTTCACGTTGTCCGCGGGTACGGGCGGTGTGAAGACGGTGTACTTCAAGGTACGCAACGCGGGTGGTGAATCGGCGCCGGTGAGCGACACCATCAACCTGACGGAGCGGACGATCCTGCTTCCGGGCGGTGTGCCGCTGGAGCTGGTGTGGGCGCCTTCGGGCAGTTACCAGATGGGGCGGTATCCGGGCGAGGTGGACAGCTATACAAACGAAGATCCGCAGCATTGGGTAGCGTTAGCCTATGGGTTCTGGATGGGCAAATACGAGATCACACAGCAGCAGTGGCTGGCGGTGCAAGGTTCGTGGCCGGGTACGGCGCCCTCGTCCACCAACGGTCTTGGGAACACCTATCCCGCGTACTACATTTCGTGGAATGATGCGAAGAATTTCATCACGACGCTGAACGCCTACATCGTCAGTTCCGGTCAGGGTCCATTAACGGTGCGTCTGCCGAGCGAGGCGGAGTGGGAGTATGCGTGCCGCGGGGGCACGGCCACGCGGTTCTACTTTGGCGATTCGACGGGCTGCACGGCGGATTGCACGGATTGCGCGGCGGGCGTGTTGCCGGGCAACCGGAGCGATTACATGTGGTACTGCGGGAACAACAGTCCGAATGGGAGCAAGCCCGTGGGCGGAAAGACGGCGAATGCCTTTGGGTTGTACGACATGAGCGGGAACGTGTACGAATGGTGCGAAGACGACTACCATTCGAGCTACACCGGCGCGCCGGCGGATGGGAGTGCGTGGATTTATTCGCCGCGGGCCTCGTACCGGATGATCCGGGGCGGCTACTGGTACTACTACGCCAGGTACTGTCGGTCGGCGTATCGGAGCTACCTCACGCCGGACGATCGGACCTACGGCATCGGGTTCCGGCTGGTCGCAGTTCAGTAATTCCTGTCGAGTCAGGTCATTATCGTGTTTTTAAATAAACGAGGAGGCTTGTAGCGAAGCCTCCGAGGCGAATAGTTCCAGGCCTCTTTGCGGCCTCGCGCCTTTGCGTTTATGATCTCAACGCGAAGGCCCCGCCTTTCTAGGCTGCTTCAGATAACCAACGCGCCGCAAAGATTCGCAGGCAAGACAACGTCAAAGCAAATTCTTGCGCGGTTGACAGGGTTTGCGCGGAAAGCTAAGATAGGAAAATGAACGCCGTTAACGGGATAGTGGCGGTGTTTAGGTGTTCAATGGCCTTTTAGCGGGATAGTTGTGCAAAAAAAAGGAATCCTGATATGCAAAAGCGCGTTTCTAGCCGTATGATGGCGGCTACACTATTGATCTTGGCCGTCACCCCTGCCGTCCTGGCATGGGAACATCACCCGTTAATCACTCAACCAGTGGTCTCGACGATGCCAGAAGTGGCGTATGCCATACCGACCATGGCCAGAACCCTGGAAGATTTTCTATTGGCGGAGGAGGAAGGTATTGCGGCGCTTCTGGCGCAAGAGGAAGAATGGGCAAAGGCCAACCTGGCGTGGTATGCCCCCTGCCCGGTGACGTTGAGATTTGAAGCCGATGGAAACGGGGACACGATCCGCGAGCGCTTTTTCAGGGCGATTCGCGTTAATCCCACCATGAAGACCCCGCTCTATTTATGTTCCCTGGCCGGCGCCAAAACGGCAAAACGGCAAATAGCCCCCAGTGACGTCTCTATTCTTGAAGATACGTCAAACCTTTCCATTTTTGATTTTTTAGGGGTGGAGGCAGGGGATTTGGTGCATCCGGCGGATATTGTAACCACCGCCAGCAATGAACCGGACTACGGATTGGATGTGGGTTTGTTTGAAGATAATGGCACGGCGTTTGGACTGGAATATGGGTTTGGGATTCAGCCTTTTGGCAATCCTAATCTTGACTTTGGATCGCAAGCCCCCTTCCACATGGGTTTTTATCATGAATCGAAGATCGTCTTTTTCTTTGCCTCGTTTCTCAAACAATCCTATCCGGAATACCGCATTCACCTGTTTAAATCGCTGTCGGAATACGCCTTTGCCCATGGTGAATATTATTGGGGCTGGCGGTTCATGGGCTGGGGACTCCATTACATGGCCGACCTCTCCATGCCGTATCACACCACCGTGCTGCCTGGTTACAGCACGATCCGCATGCTCATCATCAATCTCTTAAATATGCTCGGATGGACCACTCCACAGGAAAACGCGCTGCAATTGGTTTCCAACCGGCACATGGCCCTGGAAATTTTCGAGGGAGACTTGTTGGCGCAGGCTACCCAGGATCATAACACCCTGGATACGGTGATGGCCGCATTGATGCAACCCCGGGAGATACCAGCCTACACCGACGACATCCCCCGCGGTCGATTGGCCGAGGCATCCCATGGCATGTCGAAACAGGTAGACAAAGAGATCGCCAAGTACATGCCTTCCGAATTTGTTTCGGATCCAGATGTTGAATTGATGGGCCTCGAAGAGCGGTATCAGCTTGTTGAGATGATTGAGGCGGATTACGGCCCCGGAGCCGTGAACACACTAAATCGGATGAACGCCAGTCTCCTTTCCTCCTTCGCTGTATACGGGCGGAGTTATGTCCTGGCGATTTTGAGTGAATAGACATTGGCGCCAATGGCACATGTTGAAGGGATTTTTTGATTTGAAGTGTTTTGAATTCGGGATTATCAAAACATTTTGGGGCAAAAGATTCCCTAAATAAAAGCATTTGCGGCCAGCAATCTCATGATGAGTGCCCTCCCGAATGGTGCGGGCTCCCATGTGCCATGAGAATAACAAGTGCTTCTGTAGACAGGACGTTGGTGGAATGGTGCGGACCTTGTGTGACGATGGAAAGAGAGGAGCCGTGTGGAAGAAGAAAAGGTTTTGGGAATACAAAGTTTGGGGTATGTGGGTTGTTTTGGGGATGGCGGTATTGGGGATGACGTCACTACATGCACTTACCTTGTCGGAACAAGGAGTTGCTAAAGTGGTGATTGTGACAGGGGTTTCACCGGCGCCGGATGAGGTAATGGCGTCGAAGGAGTTGTTGGAATACTGTAAGAAAATTACGGGGGCGGATTTCCGGGTTGTCGCGGAGGGTGCACAGGAAGGTGTGGCGAGTGTGTTTGTGGGGGATACGGAGTTTGCACGGGCGCATGGGATTCTGGTCGCAGAGATGGCGGCGGAGCAATGGGTTATTCGCACAGTGGATGGGGGGGTGGTGTTGGCGGGGGGGCGACCCCGGGGCACATTATATGCGGTGTATCGGTTTTTGGAAGAGGTGCTGGGGGTGCGTTGGTGGAACGCGTATGAGGAGAGCGTTCCATTCCGTCCGGATCTGGCCATCGATTCGCTTGAACTCAAGGGTGCGCCGGGTTTCCGGTACCGGGATATTTATATGTTGTATGCGGGGGATGGCGGGCGGTTCGCGGCGCGGAACCGTCTAAACCGGGATGGCGATGCAGGCATCTCGCCGGCGTATGGCGGGGAAATGGGGTATGGCCCGCCGTATCACGTACACACATTCAATATGTACATTCCGCCTGAACAATATTTTGACGAACATCCCGAATGGTTTTCGCTGGTGAACGGCAAGCGGGATGCGAAGCGCAAGCAGTTGTGTTTAAGCAATGGGGAGCTTCGCGGGGTGTTTCTGGAGAAGTTGAAAGAGTATATCCGAACGTCGCGGGAGAAGGCAGCCAAAGCGGGCACCCCCGCGCCGCAGGTTTTTGACGTTTCGCAGAATGACTGGGGTGGCATGTGCCAATGCGAGGCGTGTCAGGCGATCGCGAAGACGGAGGAGTCGGAAGCGGGGCCGCTGTTGGATTTTGTGAATTATCTTGCGGATGGCATTCGCGGGGAATATCCCGATGTGTGGATCGACACGCTTGCCTACATGATGACCCAGAAGCCGCCGAAGACCATTCGGCCGCGGGACCATGTGATCATCCGGTTGTGTGATACGGGGAGCAATTTCACGAAGCCCATTACGGATTTGGAAAACACGGCTTTTCGGGAATGCGTGGAACGGTGGGCGAAGGTGGCGCAGAATCTGCGCATCTGGGATTATGCGGTCACGTATGCGCCTTATTATGGACTGCCCTTGCCGACGGTTCAGACCTATCAGCCGGATTATGTGTTTTTTCAGCAGCATCAGGTGGAAGGGGTGTTCACGGAGCTTGAATATCCCATTTTGGCGGATATGCGGGATTATAAGGTGTGGATGATGATGAAATTGCTGGAGGATCCCGGTCGGGATTATGCGGCGCTTCGCAAAACGTTCCTGAATGGTTTTTATGGGAAGTCCGGCGCATTTATCGAACAGTATCTTAACCGGTTGGAGGGGGCTTCGGAGCAGAAGCCGTCGTACCTGAGCATGGGTGCGTCGCCTTCGCAATACCGGTATTTGGATCTGGGGTTAGTATTGGGCGCACAGGATCTTTTTGATCAGGCGGAAACGGCGGCAGAGGGGGATGCAGTGCTGCTGAGGCGGGTCCGTCATGCCCGGCTCCCGCTGGATCGTGCAACCTTGGTCTTATGGCCGAAACTGCTGGCGGAGTGGACACGATCTGACAAGCCGCAGGAAACCTGCCCGTTGAACCGGGATTCGGTGGCCGTTCGTGCCAAGGATACATGGTATACGCAGATCGATTTCCGGATGGCAGAATCGGCACGCGCACAGGCGCGGACGGAGGCTGATGAGGAGTTAAGCACAGTGTGCGCGCGGGCGGCCATGGTGGCCCTGCCGGAGAAATTCCGCGGGGCGCCGCCGAGCCGGGTGTTCGATTTTCCAGCGGACCGGTCGCGGAATTGGCAGGATCTCGCAAAGCGGGTAAAGGATGCGGAAGCGGAGTCCGGCGTGGCGAACCGGCTTGAAATTAGTGATGAAGAGATGAAGAAGTATGCGTTGCCCATGCCGTGGGGGCTGTATGATGTTAAAAATAAGCGCAGCGGCGGTGCTGGGGTCATCCGTCCGGACGATGTGGAAGGCCCGGGATACCACTGGTACAAACTGGGGGATTTTCCCATCAAGACGTCGTATTACCTTTATTTCTTCTGGAGCTGGGTTATCCAGGTGGATTTGGAAGAAGCCGTGGACGATGCGCATCCTGACCGACTGTTTGAGATTTGGGCGCGGATTAAGTTTGAAGGCTCCGGATTCCCGCATGGAAAATCCGGCGATAAAAACGCTATTTATGTCGAACGGGTCATAGTAGTCAAAAAACTGTAACTATTTGAGGTTATAAGGTTTCGGTGAGGGCGATGATCTCGCTGAATTTTCCGGAGGTGAGCAGTTCAGGATACTGTTTGAACGCTCCATTACCGATATTGCGCCAGGCAGTCCAAATAGCCTGATTGGGTCCGGTAAGGGTCATCTGACGATCTACGAGGGCTTGTTCGGCGCGCAGGAACTGAAGGCGGGTGGGTTCATCCCAGGAAGGCATGTTCCACGCAAGATGGGTGAGCCGCTTGATGATGGCCTCGCAGAACGTTTTACCGTCCTCTGCTTTGGCGAATTTTTTGGGGTCGCGTCCGCCAACACCTTGGTAGGGTTCTTTGTCGAGGCGGTTAACGTCTACTTTGTCTGGAAACAGGTGCATCATGATAGAGGTTTCGAAATAGGCGGCATGGTCGCCGACGTATCCCACATCGAGAGCGAGGAAGTATTCCGGGGTGCCGAGGATGGGAATATCGAGAAGTTTGGTCATGCGCACGGCGGTATCCCGGACGGCAATCTGTTGGGCCGCGCCGTAATGACCGGTGAGGAGGATAACGGCTTTGAATCCGTTGCGTTTGGCTTCGGCACAGAGGCGTTCGAGCCACGGACGGAGGGTATGGGCATCGAGGGAGTCTTCCGGATCGATGATGAAGGTAAGCGGTTCGCTGAGTCCGCCTACGCCTCCGTAGAGAGGAGGGTGCACGAGACCGCCTCCTTGTAGCGCGGCGCGGATGCAGAGTTCATGAGCTTTCACGGTATCGAGCCCCAGGATGTTATGCAGGCCATGCCATTCGATGGTTCCCATGGGGATGTATAAGGTGGGGCAGGCTGCTTTGGCTTCTTCGACTTCGCGCGGCATCATATATTCGAGTCGGACTTCCATGGTTGTTCCTCCATAGTCAGGGTTTATCGGTATTGGGTTGGCATTGCACCAGTGTAAAGGAATATCCGGGGAAGGTGTGAATGAGTTCGTTCTCTTTTTGGGGTGGTTCGAGGGTGCGTGTTTTTGGGAGGAAGCTCTGGGGGGCTTCGGGGGTATTGAGGGCTTCGAGAGGAGCGGTGTATTCGGTGATTTCGAGGGAGGTATTGGCTAACGAATGGTCATGGAGGATAATGCTGGCGGAGAGGGGTTGTTCACAGGTGTTGACGGCTTGGAGCAAAAGGATTTTGCCGTCTTCGCTGCGTTTGGCATTAACGATGAGTGTGTTATCAGGGCTTTCGCAGGAGGTGCGGATTTGCTTGGGTTGATAGTGGCGGGAGACCATCTGGGTGACGTAATAGGGGGGCTGGCCCCAGACTTGGGAAGGGGTGAGGAAGACGAGCCCCTGATCCCATCCGTTATCGTTTTGTTTGTAGGGCTGAAGGGCATTGGCGGAACACGCAACGGGGATATAGTTTCCAAGGCGTTCGATTTCGGTGATGGCGACGGCATTTCCAAGCGCGCGGTGGAATTGGTGGCTGTTAGAGTTGAATTCGAATATAGCGACTTTGTAACGCGCGCCGTGGACGATTTCACCAAGGGTTTTAATAAAACTGTGGATTCCACCAAGCCCGACGGCATCGCGGGGGTTTTCGGTGCCGATGTGTACGTCGAACCAGACTTCTTTATTGTTCGTGCGGGCGAGTTCGAGGATTTTCTTATGCGCTGCGAGGCTGGTGATAGTGGGAGCGCCGGGGAAGTTGTAGGGGTCGATAATGGGCTGTGAATACATGAAATCGCCTACGACGAGGGTGATGCCGGGGGCTTTTTCCCAAATGGTTTTGGCGAGGGATTCGAATCGTTCCCAGTAGTGGTCGTTAACGGCCTCTTCATTACCGAGTTGAAGATGGGTAAGGGGATAGGGTTTGGGGTGACCGTCTTCGGCGCGTTTTTGGCCCCATGGGGAATCTGGTGGAGCAGTGGCGTATTCGATGAAGTCCGTCATGTCCTGCGGGGTTTCATCCATGTTGAAGGCGGGGATGGCGAGGAAACCTGCGGCTTCGCAGAAGCTGAGGAAGTCAGGAATGCCCCAACCGTTTGAGGCATAGGGGTACCAGGTGCCCTTGTAGGGGGGGCGTTTTGCGCGTGGGCCGATCATTTTCTTCCAGCGGTATTCGGGCGCGTTGATCATGCTGCCGCCATAACGGAGGACGGTGAGACCCTGGGCGATCATGAATTCGGCCACGTCTTTTCGGTCTGGGAGGTTCTTGAAGCGTCCCCAAAGGCCGGGCTGGAGGAAGGCATAACCAATGCATACATCTCCGGGGTCATGCAGGGTGAGAGAGAATCGGCCATTAATTTCGGTGGCATTTGGGGTCAGGGAAAATTCCAGGGATTGCCAATCGCCGGCAATGAGGGTCTGCGAGGTTTCGGCGAGTTGTTTGGAACCGTCGTTATTTTCGAGGGCCATGTGGAGGGTGGCCGGTGTGGCGGCTTTCAGCCAGAGCAGGCCTTCATAGGGTTTTTCTTTGGCGAAGTGCATGCCCCATCGATTGAGGCTTTTGTTTTCGATGCCGATCTTTCCGGAGCCGCCGGTGAAGATGAGCCGTTGGCTTTGCCGACCGAGGAAACCGTTGGATTCGATGGATAGTTGGCCTTGGACATCGCCTTGCTGGACAGGCCCCCACATGCCGCTGACGTTATTGATGGCGGGTTCCTGGAAGTGTTCGCCGAAGATCATTTGGGTATAGAGACCGCCATAGATTTCATGATTGACGTCTTCGATGCATGCTCCGGTAAGAAATCGTGACAGGGTGTTTTGAACATCGCTCGCGAAGATTTCGATGTGGGCTTCCTCTGTCCAAACAATGGGGGAAAGTACGAGCAGCAGTGAAACAAAGAGGAGTGTGAGCATGCGTGTCATGGTGAGGCAGTCCTTTGATGCGATTTGTTACGGTTTGTTTGTGGGATTATTTTTGAAATGGAAATGGGAAGTCAATTAGTTTTGGAGGAGAATTTATCAGACTTTTTAAGGACGGAAATGGAAAGCACGAGAAGTGCGGGAAGTATGAGAAGTGCGAGAAGTGTGGGGGAAGGAAATGCAAGGGAGCCGGGATGGTGGTTGGAACACCGAGGAGAAGGAGGCATTTGCGAAATAGGCCTTTTTCTCGTCTGGGTAAATGAAAAAGCAACGATTCGGCTGTGCAATGCCAGTAATTTGCCCTGTATCTTTTGATTGTTAGATAGAAAGGCCTATTTCGCAAATGCCTGGAGAAGGAATATGGAATGAATCGGGCTTGTGATATCATTAGTCTAAGAGCAGTGGGAAGCGAAGGATGAAGGCGGGAGATAGTATGGCAGACGAAGCAGCGGAAGCAGTACGAAGCGATCAAAAGCTTGTTGCGCTGTTCCTGCGCCCGATTCATGGCAGCCGGAATGAGCAGTGGCAGGTTCACCTTGAAGAGGCGCTTCTTTCGTTGCATGCTCCGGATGGCCGCATAGTGATGATGCTTCCGCGGGATGAATCGGCGCTGCATATTCGTTTTGATTGGGATTTATTACGGGGGCGGATGGTGTCGTTTGAGGTGGTGGAGGGGTTGAAGGCGTACCGGTTTCGGTGCGGATTACGGGATCTTCAGGCGTTGCTTGGCTGGCTTCCTCAGAAGAGCCGGGAGGAGTTGGAAAAGGAGGTTCGTTTTTATGGTGCGGCGGTGGTGTTGATAGGGGTGTTTCAGTTGTTGTTTCCCGCGTATTATTTTTGGGGGTGGGGGTTGGGCTGTGTAGGGGTTGGGCTTGCGGGAATGTGTTTTCCGCGGCGGTGGATTTTTGCGGTGAATGCCCTGGGCATGCTTTTCCTTGGGGTGGGGCTTTTATTTGAGCCGCATCCGAGGGCGCTGCTCAATGACGCCTATATTGATTTTGCGCAGGTGATGCCGACGGGGCTGGGGAGTCTTTTGTTGATCTGGAGCATCCAGCAGTTCTCGTTGTTGGGAGCGGGGCACCGGTTGCGAGTGGCGCGGCGGAAGAGTACGGCGCCGGAGATAGCGGATGAGGAACGTCCGTCTGCCGTGGTGCGTAAAGTGATGTGGTTTGTTGGGATATTGGCGGTGTTGCTGGTGGGGCAGGTGATAGGGTTGGTGCTTCAGTGGTATTTGGGGGAGGTGAAGCCGATGTTCAGGGATTGGGTATTGTGTGTGACGTTGGCGAGTGTTGCCGTGGGGGCGGTGGCGGTATTGCGGCTTCGTCTTCATGCGGCGTATCTGGAGGCGCGGATTGCGGGGCAGTTCACGGTGGTGCTGGGTGTGCTTTATTTGGCGGGGGTGATGAATGTTCCGATTGAGGGCAGTCTTCCGTTTCCGCCGGAGATTTTGTGGATTGGCTTGTTTGCATTGGGCCAGCCCTATGTGTGGGCGCCGCTGGTGTTGCTGGTGGTTTTGTTTAACCGGTGGTTTGTCCGTGCGGTGGCGGAGGAGTTGGAAGAGGTGGCGGAGGAGGAGTGAGTCTGCCTGCGCCGGGTAAGGCGTGAGGGACGCGCGGAACACATGGCTGGAATTGGGGATGGCAAATTTGATAGAGGATAAGAGTAGTTCCGGGAGGAATGAAGGAGATCCATGATGCGGAAAGCGATGACAGGGGCATTGTTGGTTGGGTTGGCGTTGTCGGCGGGATGTTTTGGTGCGTTTCGTCAAGGTGCGCAATCGCGGACCGATCAGGATATTCAGCGTATTGGGGAAGAAGCGGAATGGGTGGTGGATTATATGGAGGGCCGGGTGGCGGTGGATTCGGGGCTTTCGGAATTGCACAAGAGGTTCCTGGCGGAGACGGATTTTGACGGGCGGCGTCAGCGGATAGCGCAGCTTAAAACACAGGGGTGTTTGGCGGAAAACAACAAGGGAAGGCTGGAGTTGAGGGCGTGTGAGGGGTTGAGCACGGCAAAGGATCGGAATGCGGCGCAGCAGTTGCTGGCGGAGGAGAACAAGGATCGGAAAACGGTGTATAAGCGCATCGCTGAGGGGTATAAGGAGGGGCGCATTTCCGTTTCGCGGGTGGAACGCATTTATGTATTGAAGCGGCTGAGTCATGCGGCGCCGGGGCAGGTGTTTCAATTGCCCCGGGAGGAGGAGGATTTGGAGACCTTGCGGGCGTTGGGGGTAATTCAGCGGCTGGGGGGACAATGCGCGGGGGAAGCGTGGGTGATTATTCCGTAGGATGTGATTCGACGCGGGAGTGATTTTTGCAGTAGACTTGGGGGCTGCGAGGAATTTCAGGTTTAAAGAAGGACCAAGAAAAAGGAGGAATTCATGGGACGGATTGCGATTGGCGTGAACATGGAATATGTCCGGCATGCGGACAAGCCGTTTGAGTGGGGGGTGGAGAAGGCGGCGGCGCTGGGGTATGAGTTTGTGGAGCCAATGGTGCATTGGGGGCGTGAGTTGTTGAGCGAGGCGGGGTATTTTCATAGTGTGTCGATGCTGGATGATCCCTACCGGGTGAAGCGGGCATGTGAAAAAGCGGGGATTAAATTGTCAGGGTTGTCTGCGCATTGTCCGTTGTGCAAGCCGGAGATCAGTGTGGAATATTTGAAGCAAGCGATTCGGTTTGCGGCGGAATGCGGGGCGCCGGTGGTGAACACGGATGAGGGGCCGAAGCCTGCATGGACGACGGTGGAGGAGGATCATGTATTGATGCGGTATGTACTGAAGGAAGCATCGTTGGTGGCAGAGGCGCGGGGTATTTTACTAGGGATCGAGCCGCATCAGCAATATAGCAAGCATCCAGACGGGCTGGACCGTATTCAGCAGTTGGTGGATTCGCCGGTAATCGGGATCAATTTTGACACGGGAAACAGTTATCTCTGTGGGCATGATCCAGTTGCGTGGCTGGAACGGGTGAAGGATCGGCTGGTGCATTTGCATGCAAAGGAGATTCCGAAGGCTCAGGCGGACGCGGAACGAGGCAAGGTCACGGGAACCGCAGTAGGGTGTGCGTGCGGTGAAGGGGTGATTGATTGGAAGGAAGTGGTTCGTGTGTTGCGTGATGCGCCTCGGGATATTGTGATGAGTGTGGAATGTGGTACGATCGAAGAGGCGGAGCGGAGTATCGTTTACTTAAAGTCTCTTCTATAGGCATGAGGCATGAGGCGTGAGGCGTGAGGCTTGAGGCTTGAGGCTAAGTGGTTGGCAAGGGAGTATGAATGAGAGCCGGACGCAAGGGTTTTTTGGAAGATCTTTGGGATAATGCGGGGATGGTGGTGGTGTTCGTGGTGTTGTTCATAGGGGTGTCGTTGTTTGTGCCGAATTTTTTTTCGGTGGTGAATATGCAGGGGCTGTTGTTGTCGGTGTCGTTGGTGGGGATGCTGGCGTGCACGATGTTGTTTTGCCTGGCGTCAGGGCATTTTGATTTGTCGATAGAGGCGGTGGTGGCCTTTTCGGGGGTGCTGGCGGCGGTTGTGGTGAATGCGGCGGGGAGCGTGTTTTTAGGAATAGGTGCGGGAATTGTGGCGGGGGGGGTGGTGGGGTTGGTGAACGGTGTGGTGATTGCGCGGTTTCATATTAACGCGTTGATCACGACATTGGCGACAATGCAGATCGTGCGTGGGTTGGGGTATTTGGTGTCGGGGGGGA
>JAKQOG010000087.1 GCA_029565395.1 Candidatus Hydrogenedentota bacterium
CGGGGTCCGGGGTCTGGGGTCTGGGGTCTGGGGTCAAGATCTGGGGTCCGGGTTGTTTCGATATCGTTACTGTTCTTCGACAAGCCATCCAATCCTGACCACAGTTCGATACCGATACCGATACCGAGTTCTGGACTTTAACCCGGCCCGTTCCTTTTCGTTTTAACATCGTGTACACTGTTCCCTGGTATGAAAGCCAAGCTATGGAGAATTCAAAATGCCGGAGACCACACGCCGCGACTGGCTTAAACAGGTGACTTTGGGTGGAATCCTTTGGGCGGCCCTATCCCGGTCCGCGACAGGCGCCGAACAGCGCCCCCCGAATATCATTTTCATCCTCGCCGACGACCTCGGCTATGGTGACCTGGGCTGCTACGGCCAAACCCAATTCCAGACCCCGAATCTGGACCAAATGGCCGCCGAGGGGCTGCGCTTCACCGATTGCTATGCCGGGAGCACTGTTTGTGCGCCATCCCGGTGCTGCCTTATGACCGGGTTCCATACGGGTCATGCCTGGGTCCGTGGAAACGCCTTGGTCCCGCTTCGGCCCGAAGACACCACCGTCGCGGAAGTCCTTAAAAAGGCAGGTTATTCTACCGGGCTAGTCGGGAAATGGGGGCTCGGTGAACCCGATACCACGGGCATCCCCACGCGAAAAGGTTTTGACGAATTCTTCGGCTACCTCAACCAGAAACATGCGCACAATTACTATCCGGAATATCTATGGCAAAACGAAACCCAGATCCGCCTTGAAGGCAACACCGAGGGTAAACCCGGCGTATCCACGGAACGTAGCGTGTATACGCCCGAACTCTTTGCGTCGAAAGCCGCCGATTTCATCACCCGCCACAAGGACCATCCGTTTTTCCTGTTCTTCTCCCCCACTATCCCCCACGGGAACAATGAGCGGCTGCGGGAGGATGGCGTTGGGATGGAAGTTCCGTCCGATGCGCCTTATTCCGACAAGCCCTGGCCCCAGGAACAGAAAAACAAAGCAGCCATGATTACCTTCCTGGACGGGATCGCCGGACGCATCTTTCAGCAACTGAAAAACCTCGGCCTGGACGATAACACCATTGTCTTCTTCACCAGCGACAACGGTCCCCACAAGGAAGGCGCCGATCCCGCCTTGTTCAAGAGTTCAGGACCCTTCCGCGGCATCAAACGCGACCTCTATGAAGGCGGCATCCGTGTCCCCATGCTCGTTCGCTGGCCTGGGAAAATCACCCCCGGCACCGTCAGCCCCTTTCCTTGGGCGTTCTGGGACTTCCTCCCCACCGCCGCCGAACTTGCAGGCTCTACCCCGCCCCAAGGCATCGATGGACAATCCATTCTGCAGGTGCTCCTCGGCCATTCCGATACCTTAAAACCCCATGAGTACCTCTACTGGGAATTCCACGAAGGCGGGTTTAAGCAAGCCGTCCGGATCGGCAATTTTAAGGTGGTCCGTCCCCAAACCAAGGCGGACATTGAGATCTATGACCTCTCTAATGACTCCTCCGAAACCCAAAACATTGCTCCAGACCACCCGGAAATCGTGAAACAGGCGGCGACGCTTTTTAAGAGCGCGCGGACGGAGAATCCTAAATGGCCGGGTACGTGAGCGGTCTGAAGAAAAAGGACGAAAACGACCCAAAGGACTTACAGGACAAAAAATACCGAGGTACAGGCCGCCGGAATCCGTGATTTCTTTGTCACCTATTGCGCGCGTGCATATCCTCACCCCGCACCCGGGGCATAGCCATCCTCCGATCCTGCCTCCACATGGTAACACGCCGAATTGAAAAACTGAATAATGCGCAGCACTTCCGTCAAGGTAATACGCCAATCCTGAGGGTTATAGTCCGCTCCGTACGCTGTGCACGTCTGATCCCCTGCTCCCGGCGCATACCCATCTTCCGAGCCAGCCTGGCAATGAAATGCACCACTGTTAAAAAACTGTATCACTCGTAAAAGTTCCGAAAGACCAATAACCCAGTCCCCATTCTGATCCACAACGTGCTGTCCTGAAGGCGGCACGGGATATACCAACAAACTCACCTCCTCTGATTCCAGCGTTGTTACCCCATCACTTACCGTGCAGTGATACACTCCGGCATCCTCTTCCACCAGCGGGTTCACCACATGCACCATCGCGCTTGGCCAACCCAAGGAAATCCCATCCTTCTTCCAGTCATATACAATCGTTCCCGTACCCCCATCTACTAGAATTGAGGCCACCCACGACATTCCCGTATACAATGATGCGCCCCGCGGCTGCTGAACAATCAACAACGGATCCTCTTCCCCTTCCAGAGTGCCTTCTCCTTCACCTCCTCCCTCCTCCTGACCTTCGGTTTCTCCCTCCAATATACCTTCACTTACGCCTTCTGCGTAACCCTCCTCCGGTGAACCTTCGGGGGGCATGCCTTCGGTCATTCCTTCAACCTGACCTTCGGCTTCTCCCTCCAATATGCCTTCGCTTACGCCTTCTGCGCCACCTTCGCCCTCCGATGCGCCTTCACTTACGCCTTCTGCACCACCTTCGCCTTCCGATACACCCTCTCCTTCCGAGAAGCCTTCGCTTTCCCCTTCGCTGATTCCTTCGCCTTCTGCCTGGCCTTCCTCAGAACCTTCGGAAGAAATATCAGTTTCATCAGCGCCAATATCGCAATTCAAACCCATCAGGCGGGAATCCCCATCAATGTCCAGAGAGGAAAAGCTCGACACATCGAAACCTGCGTCAATATTTTGGGAGGTTTCCATGAGATGATAATCAAAAACCTGGTAATGGCAGGGCGCCGAAGCGACGGCTGTCATATCTCCCCACACGGTAAGAGAGGTTTCGGTATTGGAAATTATGTAGAACTGCCGCCATTGCGTTGTGTCCGGATTAATTGTCAGGCCTTCCATTGTGCCGGGTTCAAACATGGCATCGTTATCGGTTAGAACACTCTGGAAGCTTTCCGTAAAATACTCGATAGAATCGGCATCCCCTGCAGGGGCCGGCAGAAAACCGGGATCCCAATCCACATTATCATCAACAGGGCTTTGACCATTATTCACCAGTGCATTGATATCGGCAGCAAGGATATATGTTGCCTGGGTATCATAGTCAAAATAATTCCCCTGCAAATTCCCCGCAAAATTGTTGTTAAGAAGGCCCGGGCGGCAACTTTCCACAGATTCATAAAATCCAATTCCGCTAT
This sequence comes from Candidatus Hydrogenedentota bacterium, assembly GCA_029565395.1. Taxonomy (GTDB): domain Bacteria; phylum Hydrogenedentota; class Hydrogenedentia; order Hydrogenedentales; family CAILVY01; genus CAILVY01. Next base: position 3,189 of record JAKQOG010000087.1, read on the forward strand.
TATATGCGATGATATTATTATACCAACGAACATCGGAATCACTGCTGCCATTTCCTTCAGTAACGAAGCCATGACCATCGTTGAAGCAGATGGTATTGTTTGAATGTTTGTCATTTAGATAATAGGGCGATTCACAGGATATGGCCGCCCCTTGTGCGGATGTGTTTCCTACAAATAGATTGGAACGAAATTCAGGTGAATACGAACTAAACTTTACAGCCCCCCCACGTGGCGCCACATTGCCAACGAAAATATTACGGTCTATTATTGGCCCATTTGAGAAGAAACGGCAAGCCCCTCCTTCGTGGTCACTCGAATTCCCTGCAAAGATATTGCCACTAATAATATTGGCGCCTCTATCGGCCGCCAGAGCGCCGCCACGGCCTGTACCATTCGCACTATTTTCCAAAAAAAGATTATCCATAGCGGCAAAATACCAAAAAACGCTCATTACAGCACCACCAGCAGGCACTGATCCCGCAACAGCGTTACGAATGAACTGGTTTTTTGCGATTAGACTCCTGGGTAATACATACGCACTGTATCCTGTAATTGCGCCACCTTCCCATCCTGCGGTATTTTCGATAAAGATGTTCCCGACAACGGATGCGCTTGTATTCACCGCTGCTAAAGCGCCTCCATCTTCGGGCCAGCCCGTAGCAACATTCCTTAAAAAATGATTCCGGAGCACAGTAACATCTGCAAATTTAGAGAGGGCGATGCCACCGCCCCTGTTGGCCCGGCAGTCCTGAATAATATTGCCTTCTATATGCGGGGATTCACCCGTTGTGCAGTTGATGCCGCCGCCATAGGTTGCCGAGCCGTTCTGTATCGTGAGAGATCGAATTTCCGTCATGTCAGCCGCCGTTATGACCGTTCCGAGATCCCTTCCGTCAAGAACAGTTGGGAAGTTTTCTGGATCAAACTGCCATGAAGCGGAATCGTACCCGCCTACGAGTGATTCGAACGGATCACAAGTGATGTTCTCATAATACGTTCCGGCGGCCACATGAATGATTTCCGGAGCGTTCATGCTTCCGCACACGGAATCCATGGCGTATTGTATGCTGGCCCACGGTGCGCCGGCGGTACCGTTCCCGGCAATCTGCAACGTGGTTGGAAACGCGAGGATGCCGTTGGCGGACCCGCCAATCACCTGAATGCACGCTGCGGGCGAGGCGGACAATCCGGAGCGCTTCGAGATAAGCCGCACATAGTGCAGGCCATTCATCAGAAAATCTGAGGCATCAACGCCTTCCGTTGCATCCATAATCGCGGCGGCCACTTCCGCCGCCGTGTCAGCGTCCGGGGCAAGGGTGATTTCTTGTGGGGCATTGCCGTCTACGGCAATGATCAGCGTCATGGGTTCCGTAAAAGTAAACGGTTGTGGATTACCACTATACACGGAAGGGTCGGCGCCTGTTCCGTCCGATACATACCGATGGTTGACAGCAACCTCAGACAGGAGGATATCGTAATTCCTGCCTTGCTCTTCTGTTGCAGTAGTGACTTTAATCAGATAATCTTCCGTTTCAGGGGCAGTGAAAAGGATAGCGGATTCTAACAAGGTATTTGCAGCGCTCACATCATTGTTCCGGCGAAGGATTGTTGTGCCATCGGCTTCATATAATGTGATCAGCGTGTCGGTATTGTTATTTGAACTTCCCACCATTTGTTCAAGCACAACATTCAACGTTTCGATGCGATAGGTATTCCCTCCCAACGCGGAAAAGCGATACCAGTCTTGGTCATTATCGGGAGTCATCTGGTGCAATTCCCGATGATCTTTTCCGATCCATCGTGCTTCGGTTGCGGTATTATCAGGCTCAAACGGATCAGAAAATGGCCACCCGCTCAGCGAGAATGCATGCCCGGCGGCAGTTTCTCCGGCGGATACCTCGATCAGAGTGGCATTCGATTCCTGCCCGTCAGCCCCGTAGATTCCAGCTTGAAAATTGGCAACGGTTGAAAGTTGCGCGGCAATGATTTCATTAATGCGGTTCTCATCAACGCACAGGGGTTCGGCACGGAGAATGTATTGTCCCGGCGGAAGGCCGTTTACTGTAAAATCGCCCGACGCATCGGAATACGCGCCCGCCACCGTGGACCGATCATCGGATTTTACCGCCCAGATATGAGCGCCATGCCACGCAGCGCCGTTTATGTCAATATGGCCGGAGATCGAACCATAGGCTGTCTTCGTTTTGGCCTCAGGGTAGTACGTCAACAAGGCCGCTCTGTCATCTTGCGACAGATCGCGCATTTCAAGCCCCATTGGGTTGAGCAATGCAAACGGGAATAATACTGAACGGGAAGAAAGGCACTCGCGGATACAAGAATGGGATAGACCGATAAAATGCCCGATTTCATGTGTCAGGGAAGCCTGCAAATCATATTTTTTGCGTTCCGCAGTAGTACTCCAGTAAGTGGAGTCTTTGCTTACGATGATGTCCGCATCCAGAATAGCGCCAGCCGCATACGTTCCGGCCACGATATCCGGATTCGCATCCGTACCGCCAAAGTCAGTGTTGTTATCCGGGTTTTCATCCGAATCGTCGAACGTGAATTCGTCGCTTAACGTGAATATGCAGGTAATGGCCAGTGCGCCAGAGGGTAAATCACCAAAGACAATCACATTGTCTCCATCCAAAGCCGGACTTGGCGGTAATCCATGACCAGGATCTTCAGGATCGCCAGGGCCGCCATTACTCGTGAGACCGCCATAGGAGAATTGAATACTATTTTCAGGCCCATCATCCCATTCCTTGAAAGCATCATTGACGATCACCTGCAATGCTTCGATAGTGATGTTGACGGCGCCATTCGCGCCCTGATCATTCAAGAGCCAAGGAATTCCATTGGGAAAGGTGGCGGAGTTATAAGATCGTGCATCCCACAATGAATTGACAGTGTTGTTTTGGCCGTCTTTAAATTGGAGGTTACCATATCCATATGCGGCACAGGGACTAAAAACAGATATAAGCATAACAATTAGCAGTATTAAAGAGAGATGACCAACAATATTAAGGAAAGGAAGGGAGTAACGCGGATTAATCATTTTGCGCCTCCCTTCTGTTTTACGGCTTCATCTTTTTGCTCATGGACAATCTGCTGAATACGGCCCAGAAAACCTTCAAGACTACAGGATCCGGAAAGATCCCTATCCCTGTCTAGGTCCTGGTCTCTATCCATTACCGATTTGTCTCCGTCGGGATCGACTATTCGGACCTCCTTGATAGCCGGCTGACGGACAATTATCTTCATCCCGGTTTTTGGATCATTCGCAATGGGAACTTTTCCCTGCATCATGCCGACAAGACGATACAATTGTTTCCGTGAACCACCCGATTCGAGGAAAAGCACCGCCTCTTCACCTTTTTTTATCGTAGCTTCTCCCGGGACGTGCATTTTGATGGGAATTGGCTTTTTAACACGCCCTCCAAGAAGGTATACCTCAATACTACCGCCTTTTGCGGCCGTCCCCTTAGCGACTTCCCCTACTTGGATGGTGGCAATGGTGTAAACCTTCCGATCAAGCCATTCTGTTCGGATGTCTACGCACTGCCCCGCCACAATTGAATCGCTGCGAGCCACCATTTCTTCCAAGGAAAGGTTAAGTAGGGTGGTGGCATGGACTGTGCCGCTAACCAAGAATAAAAAAGTCAGAACCCCAAGATAAATTATTCGCAGATTTATGCATCCATTCTTCATGATCTATTCCCTCCACTCACTAATGGTCCGCCAATCCAAAAATCTTCCGCCTCATTTTGGAGAAAAACATTTCCCATATTCATCTAGAATAACAGGCCGCCTCGTAACATTCAAATAAAAATCTGGAAGGGATCAAATATTCCACGGTCTCCCCTACCCCAAAACTAGCGCCGAAATCGAACTCCACGACTTTACCATCGAACCCTCCGAAACACATGGAGGCATTTGTGAAATAGGCCATTTTCTTCTCCGGGCACATTAAACGGTAACGGTTTAACCGTGAAATGTGGGTAATTTGTCCTGTGTCCGGTGTGACTTTAAATAAAAGGGCAATTTCACAATTGCCTGACATGTTGCCGCCTCAGAGCACCCGGAAATCGTGAAACAGGCGGAGGCGATTTTTAAGAGCGCGCGGACAGAGAATCCTAAATGGCCGGGTACGTGAGCGTTCCGTTGCACAAGGACGAAAACGACCCAAAGGACATAAGGGACAAAAACCATCGAGGTACGGTCCAACGGAAGTAGTGCCTTGATCAGATTGCACTATCTCGTGGTTAAAGAACTCCAAAACATCTAACACGAAAGGCGCAAAAATTTGTGAGCTATTTTTTCGGTCATCCCCAGTTTTTAATCGGGGGATTTCGCACCGGCTACCTGGTTTGACATGTCCAAGTCACGATAAGCCGTGATTCCTCTCTCCTGCATGCGTTGGAAAAAGAGCATTGGGTCGAGGCAGCCCTCGGGGGCAAATACGCCTCCGCCGGTGACGGTGGTCTCGCCGCGCGCCAGCATGCGCGTGCCTACGGCCAGGGAGAGGCCGGTGGCCTCGCGCATATTGCCGACGCCGCAAATGGTGGCCAGCACCTCTTGCCCCTCTCGCTCTCCGTATACATCGATGCGGACCGCGCCGATGGCGGTTCCCCGTTTGGGGATCAGCGTTTCAATGGCGGCAAGCACCCGGCAGACCACGGACTGTACGCGCGGATTTTCGAGCAAGCGGAGGCGGCAGGGCCACACGAAGAATCCCGCACCGCGGCCATATCCCATGTAGAATTTCACTTCGTTAAGACTCGGCAGAAAGCGATGGAGGGTGACCGGCTCGGTGTGTCCCATGTTCCAAAGGCGGACCTCTCCGAATTTCGGGAAGTTCACCACTACGCTTTGACTGAGCGCACGCACGTTTTGTATCCGGCTGCCGGTATATTCGGCCACATCACCCGTCATCACGTACAGTACGTGCCGAAGCACCGCCTCCCCCCCGCCGTCGAGCGGCTGATACACGAAGATTTCCGCCCGGTGCGCAACATCCATTTCAGAGGCCGTCAGACGCACGCCCATGTTGGTGAGCCCGGGACTCGTGCCGAGGCCCGTGAGGATGATCACGCCCCGCTCCCGCGCGGGCTGGTCATACTTCTCGAATAGTTCCTGGGCGGCGGAGAAGTCGTCGCACACGCTGGTATAGTGAACCCCCGCCTCGACCGCCGCCTGCACGAGTTTGGGTTCGAACTCGTAGAACGGGCCCAGCGCCGACGCCGCCACATCGTAGCCGCGCATCGCCGCCTTCAGGGCTTCTGGGTCACGCGCGTCCACTTCAACTACTTCGATTTGGGCACTTGGATTCTTGATTGAGCTTGCCAAGCGCCGGGCGTTTGCCCCGGCGCGATCCGCGATCGCGAGGCGATCCACCCCTTCGGTGCGGGCAAGGTCTTCCACGGCCCGGCTGCCCACATCGCCCGCTCCACCGAACACGATGATGTTCATGGCATGGTCTCCGATAAGTAACAGCTTCCCTGGATAACGGACAACCTCCTGAAGACATGAGTATAACACACGTTTTGGATATTTGATCAGGATGAGATTTTTTAGTTACTTTACCGATGCGACAACAATTATTTGTGAGTGCGGCTGAAAATGTTGAACAAATCAAACGATCCATTGACTGTAATGCCCGGAGTAGGAAAATCGATTGCTGAGGATTTGCGGAATATCGGCATTTGTTCGGTGAATGATTTAAAGGGGAAAAATCCGGAGAAATTGTTTGAACGTTCAAATAAGCATGTGGGTACGGTTCAGGATCGTTGCTTGTTGTATGTATTTCGCTGTGCGGTGTATTTTGCCGAAGGGGGGCGGAATGCTGAGAAGTTAAAGTGGTGGAATTGGAAAGATAAATCCTAGGATGGCAGAGCTATCAGCGATCAGCTATCAGCGATCAGCGATCAGCTATCAGCTATCAGCTATCAGCGGTCAGCTATCAGCGATCAGCGGTCAGCGGTCAGCGGTCAAGTGTCAGCAATCAGCGAAAGCATGGTATGGAATACAAATTCCAACGTCTGATTCCGATAGCATTCAGTTTAATGGAAGGCGGCTGATAGCAGTATGAATCAGAGAAACATCATTTTGGGGAATGATCGAGCAGGAACTTTATGAGGGCGTTCTGGAATTCTGAATTGAAGATGACGGTATTGTGGCGCCCGCCGGGGATGATGATTTCCTGAAAATCCGGCAGAATGCCTTTTATAGGGCGTCCACTGGGGACAATTTGGTCGTTGCCGCCTTTGACGGCCATGACGGGGATCGTGACCTTGCGCAATTCCTCTTCGGTTACCGCGAGTTCCTTGAATCCCTCCGCCAAGCAGCCTAATGCCTCCACGTCGATGAACAGTCCCAGCAGCCTCCGGCGCAGGGAGGTGAGCCCTTTGCCGACGCTGGAAGAAGATCCGTTTTTCCCCGCCAACTCCGCGTGAATTTCAATCGCTAAATTGCACATGGGATCGCCGGGGGCCATCCAGGCGGCGCCGCAGGGCATCGCGGAGATTAATCGTTCCGAATGCATGGCCACGAATTTCAATGTGATGAAACCGCCCATGGAATAGCCGACCAGATGGGCCTTGGGGACCTTGAGATGATCCATCAGGCGCAGGATGTCATTCGCTATTTCGATGCCGTATTTGGAGGCGTCGTGCGGCTTGCCGCTCAGACCATGGCCGCGCACGTCCATGGTGATGACGCGGAAATGTTTTCGCAGTTTCGCGTGAATGCGGGGCAAGCGCCAGTTGAGGTCTGAATTGGCCGTATAGCCGTGAACCAGAATCACGGGAACGCCTTCCCCCTGATCCGTGTAATGAATGTTCACCCCGGCCGAGTCGAAGGTCTGCCCATGCACTTGATGAAGCAGCAGGTAAACGGCCAATAACAAGACTGCGGCAATCGTTACTAGAAGTATGCATCCAACAATCATCCGTTTCTTCCTCATTATTATCGCTTCTTCAGCGGGTCATCCTGCCGGGCCTCCGAAACACGGGTTTCCGGAAAGGCTTCAAACAGGTCGTAAATTTCGTCGAGGAGCGAGAAGTCATGAAAGTGACAGAGCCCCAAACGGACCAGTACAAGCTGCATGGAGGGGATGACCAGGAGTTTCTGTCCCTCGTACCCGTTGGCCTGAAAGGCGTCTTCGGGGAGGAGAATGCCTCGCTCCTTCGCTTTGGCCCGGTCTCCGGCGGTGGACAACCACCAGTGCGCACCGTAATAATCAGGCCCTTTGGGCGAGGGGGTGCGTCCAGCAGTGACCCAGCCTTCCGGCAGGATGCGCTCGCCCTGCCACACGCCGTCGTTTTGATAGAGCAGTCCGAATCGGATGAAATCGCGCGCGGTGGCGAAGAAAAAGGAGGAGCCGATCAGGGTTCCGGCGGCATCGGCCTCAAAAAGTGCGCTGCGCATGCCGAGTTTGGAGAAAAGTTCTTTGTACGGAAGTTGATAATAGGCCTCGTCTCCGTAGGCCTGCCGCAACACCCAGCTCAAGAGATTGGTGCTGCCGCTGGCATAGGCGAAATGCGTGTCCGGCGGATAGGCAAGCGGCCAGGACATGTAATATTCGGCGGCGCCGGTATTCCCGAAAAGCAGTTCCTCCAGTTTTGGGCGTTTGTTGAAATCAAAGTCACTGTAATCGATTCCGCTGCGCATGCGAAGGAGATTGTCGATGGTGATCGCCGCGCGGGGATCGCCCGGAACATGCCAGGAGGGAACCGGCGCGGGATCGTTGACGTTGATCTTGCCGTCCCGCACCGCGATGCCCATAAGGGCGTGAAATATACTTTTTCCCGCGGACCATCCGGCAAGCCGTTGATCCGGGCCAAAACCGGGTGCATAGCGCTCCGCAATGATCTCGCCCTTATACGCAATCACGACTGCGCGGGTATTGCGCGTAAGGAAACGTCTTGGCTCGGAAAACAAGCGATCCACCGCTTTTGCCACCTTGGCTTCATCGTACCCTTCGGGCTTGGGACGACCACTCGGCGCATCACCCATAGGCCACGGCTGATCCTTAAGCGATTCGAGATTGGGGATCAGGCCGGGGCGCGCTTGTGCTTTCAGGGCCTGGATATCATTGTTGAACGCCAGTGCAACCCCAAGGCCCTCCCGGTATGCGGCAGTCCGCTTGGCGGATGGAAAGAGCCATGCGGTCACCGTTTTGGCTTCAGGATCCACCTCGTAACCGCCAAAAGGCGCGATATAAAGTTCTTGTTCCCACACGGATTCCGCACTGCGCCCAAGCACGAAGACGCCGGTTGCAAGGAGCTTTGCGCAATAGCCCGCGCCAAGATCCCGCGATTCCCATAGTACCCAGAACACGCCACCCCCCAGGAAAAGGGTGAGTACAAGAAGTGTGATTACAATAATCAGTGATACTCGTTTAAACAGTTTCATGAGAGAGAATATAATCAGCCAGAGGAAGCGCAGGCAACATTTCGCAAACCTACGCTGGGGCCGGTCACGACACTCTATCATTCATTTGAAAAGATGACTTCACCCGTTCCGATATCGACCAACACATGTTTAAAGGTACGATTATCAGGTGCGTTCAATAGAGATAAACTCAGAACAACAAGGAGCAGTTGCGAGAGAAATCGCATGTGATGTGTAAAGATATATGGGGAGACATAAACGGCATTATTCCGCCTTGGTCCCGACTCTGATCGCCAACAGTTACACATGGAATTTAGCATATCCCAAGGCTAATACACGCATTCTGACGAGTCAATGCCACAAAAAAACACCGCTTGATTTTGAGGGAAATATACTATATAATTTCCCTCAAGATGGCAGGAAAGAAGCAACCAGATTCTGTGGATGCCGCTGTGATACGGCGGATTGAGTCCCAAGCCGAAGGCTGGGTCTTTACGCCGGACGCTTTTCTTGACTTGGGCAGCCGCCGTGCGGTGGACATGGCGCTCGCGCGGCAACTGCAACGCGGGAATATCCGCCGGCTGTCGCGCGGTCTCTATGACCGGCCCAAGCATCACCCCCAACTTGGAGTCCTCGCACCTTCGGTAGAGGCGATTGCAGAAGCAGTGAAGGGACGGGATGCCGTCCGCTTGCAACCGTCAGGGGCATACGCCGCCAACCTATTAGGCCTTTCAGATCAAATTCCCATGAAGGTGGTATTCCTCACCGACGGCCCATCCCGTCACATCAAGATTGATAATCGTGAAATCCTGTTTAAGCGCACCACACCGCGCAACATGGCAACAGCAGGCCGCATTAGCGGCACCGTGATTCAGGCATTGCGATGGCTTGGCAAACGGCATGTGGATGATGCCATTCTTTCACTGTTGCAGCAACGACTCACGGCAGAAGAAAAGCAAATACTTCGCAGTGACATCCGGTATGCACCCGCTTGGATCGGTCAGGTTATCCGTGCCATCGTTGGGCAGGAGAGGACATAAATCATGGACCGTTACCTGCTCTTGTCACCTGAAGAACGACGTGTTTACTGCGAGCAAGCTGCCGCTGATTTGGGGCTGCCCGCTGCCAGCATCGAGAAAGATTTCTGGGTATGCTGGATACTCAAGGAGCTCTTCTCGCTGCCCGGCATTGGTGAGCATCTAACGTTCAAAGGCGGGACGTCACTATCGAAGGGATGGGGGCTGATTCAACGATTCTCTGAAGACATTGATATTGTCATCAGCCGGTCCCGCTTCGGCGTGACGAATGGACCTGAGAGGGATAGTGCCAAGGCATGGAAACAGTATCTCGAAATGTTGAGCGAAAAGACACGGGATTTTATTGTCAACGTCCTGATGTCCAACTTCAGAGATCATCTGGCAAGCCATCTTCCAGAGAGTATGCAATGGAAACTGATTCATGAATTAGATGACTCCGCCAACGAAGTGGTTCTGTTTCACTACCCGCCGATTTTTCCCGAAGGTGGATACCTCCGGCCGGTGGTGAGAATTGAACCCGGTGCACGCTCAGATACCGTACCCACCGAGCGCCGCCCCATAGAGGCGTTCCTCACGGGCCTGTTGAAAGCAGAATCATTTTTAGTGCGTTGCGTACATCCCAAGCGGACCTTCAGATCGGAAGAGCGTCGT
>JAKQOG010000092.1 GCA_029565395.1 Candidatus Hydrogenedentota bacterium
TGCTCGATCCCACCCAGGATCCCCTTGGCCCTGCTGAGATTGTCATCACCTGCGTGGACCTCCATCTCAATCTCGAAGTCTTCACCAATAACGACGCCCTTACCATCATCGCCAAAAATACCGTGCCTCTGGCCACCCTGCCCATGCTGGCGGGACTGTCCATCGCGTGCGCGGTGGCGGGCTCCCGCATCCTGCGGCGGAAAAAATAGTCTTTATGTTATGCCGGACGCCGTTTCACTCCGAAACGGCGCACCGGTGTTTACTCCGGATTTCTCGCCATCTCTTTGCTATGGCTATTTAAATTCGCCTCCTTCAGGGATCTTTTGTCCACATAAGGCTGAATCATTCCTCGTTTCCCATCCCTCGTTTCCCGCTCCGCCAATCGTTCATTAAAACAGCACGCAAGTTGACAATACCAACACCAATAACCTACACTATGGTAGGTTTTTATGGCAGGAAATGATTAAAAATGACGATTTCGGCGAATGATATTGGGTCTTCAAATACAAATCCGAAAGTCGGGGATGAATTTTCTGAACTGGCGTTGCTGTTTAATATCAGCCAGATTCTGGATCGAAGCCTGGACCTTCGCGATGAGTTAGGCCCCTTGTTGAAGACGATTGCCCAACATACCGGCATGCTCCGGGGCACTATTACGCTCTTTGACCGAGAATCGGGCGATATATTTATTGAAGCGGCACACGGTCTTTCCGAGGCGCAATTGGAACGCGGGCGCTATAAGCCCGGCGAAGGGATTGTGGGCCGGGTGGCGCAAACCGGACGGCCGATGGTAGTGCCGCGCGTCTCGCAAGAACCTCTCTTCCTGAACCGGACCCGTTCCCGCACCGATTTGAGCAAGGACGATATTTCCTACATTTGCGTGCCGATCAAAATGGAAAACGCGGTGTTGGGCACGCTGAGCGCGGACCGGCTGTTTTCGGAAGATATTTCTCTGGAAGAAGACGTGCGCGTGCTGTCGATCATCGCCACGCTCATCGCGCGGGCCGTGTGGCTGCGGCGCCAGAACCTGGAAGAGCGGAAACTGCTCATTGCGGAAAACACCCGGCTCCAGAACGAATTGCGGGAGAAATTCCGGCCCGCCAACATGATCGGCAGATCCAACGCCATGCAGGGCGTTTTTGATTTGATTATGCAAGTGGCCCGGAGCGACGCCACGGTTCTGATTCGGGGCGAAAGCGGTGTGGGCAAGGAACTGGTGGCCAATGCCATCCATTACAACAGTCTTCGGGCCGCGAAAGCATTTGTCCGGGTCAACTGCGCGGCGTTGCCCGAATCCGTCATTGAAAGCGAACTATTCGGTCATGAAAAAGGCGCCTTCACCGGGGCCATCCAACAGCGCAAAGGCCGGTTTGAACTGGCCAATGGCGGCACGATTTTCCTGGATGAGATAGGCGATCTCTCCCCGCAAACCCAGGTGCACCTTCTGCGGGTGCTGCAAGAACGCGAATTCGAGCGTGTAGGCGGCGCCGAAACCGTCAAAGTCAATGTTCGGGTGATCACGGCGACCAACCGCGACCTGGAAAAGCTCATGGAGCAAGGCCTGTTCCGCCAGGACCTCTATTACCGCCTGAACGTGTTTCCCATCCACATCCCGCCCCTTCGGGAACGGCGCACGGACATTCTCGAACTGGCCAATTTCTTTGTCGAAAAATACAGCAAGGACAACCACAAGTATGTGCGCCGCATCTCCACGCCCGCCATTGACATGCTGATGAGCTATCATTGGCCGGGCAATGTGCGGGAACTCGAAAATGTCATCGAGCGCGCCATCCTGTTGACCACCGATGACGTCGTGCACGGGCATCACCTCCCCCCCACTCTCCAGACCGCCGAAGCCTCCAATACCATCATGCAGGGGAAACTTGAAGAAACCATGATGCGGGTGGAGCGGGAAATGCTGGTGGAATCTCTTAAAAACGCCAGGGGAAACAAAGCCAAAGCCGCCCGGGATCTGGGCATCACCGAACGGCTAATAGGGTTGCGCGTGCAACGGCATGGCATAGATCCCAAACAATTCCGGGTCGGATAGCCTCATCTATCGCGTTCATATCCTACCAAATGGTTGGAAAAAACCTACCATTACGTCAGTATTTCCTGCCGGACCTTCGGTCATAATTAAGTTTAGGGAGCATATCCTGACATTATTTCTCTTGTTTCCCCAATATCTTATAGCTCCTTTCCCCAAAGAGCATCCAGCACACACAATCCGGCACACACCTTGCTTATGGAAGAATGGTTGAAAAAAACCAACTGGGAAAAAGTTCTTGGACAGGACCTGACCGTCCACAAGACACTTAAAAAATTTTCCCGCCAAGAAGCGCGTAATAACGCTTCTCCCCAATGCCCAAGGCGGCGCAGTGCGGCCATAGCATTTGCGCCGCCTGTTTTTTGCACATCCACGCCGATTCCGCCACGGATGGGACAATGGCGGGCTTGATTATGATCGGCCATTCCTTTATAAGGTTGAATCGGGAGAGATGATTCACCTATGCTTTGATGTCGGAAAAATGGGATATGCACTATGGACCCAATCAGTATTATTGCAATTATTTTCGGGATCGGCTCCATTTTGATGGCGGCCATATTGGAAGGCACGAGCGTTGGTTCGTTGATCGCGCCAACGGCGTTTATGATTATCGCCGGCGGGACCCTTGGCGCCACCATGGCGTGCTTCTCGCTCCAGGAAATTCTCGGCCTGCTTTCCACCTTGCCGAGGATAATAAAAAAGCCGAACTGCAACCCCGAAGACGTCTATCTGGCCTTTGGAGAAATGGCCACGCTGGCGCGGCGCGAAGGGCTGCTCGTGCTTGAGCATCACGAAGTGAATGTAAACAGCCCTCTGCTCAAACGCGGCATCCGCCTGCTTGTGGACGGCGTGGAAGCGGGCGCCCTGAAAGACATCCTCATCGAGCAGATTGTCACGCAGGAAACCAAGATTAAAACCCATGCGAGCATCTTGGCGGCGGCGGGTGGTTTCGCCCCCACGATGGGTATCATCGGCACGGTGCTGGGGCTGGTGATGGTGCTGGGCAATCTTTCCAATGCGGACGAACTCGGCCCCGCCATTGCCGTTGCTTTCCTGGCCACGCTCTACGGCATTTCCTCCGCCAACCTTATCTTTCTTCCCTTGGGCAAAAAGCTGGCTTACGTGGCCAAATTGGAGGCCACCCTGGGATTGATGATTGTAGAAGGCGTGCTCTCCATCCAGGCGGGGGACAACCCCCGGATGGTTCAGGAAAAACTATTGTCGCTCATTGACGAAAAACGGTGGCCCATGCTGCAAGCCCAGCAAGCCGCCGATGTGAAGAAGTGATTCCGCCATGGCCAGACATGGACGCCACGAAGAAGAAGAACACGAAAACGAGGAACGGTGGCTGCTGACCTACGCCGACCTCATCACCCTGCTCATGGTCTTTTTCGTGGTGATGTATTCACTGTCCAAGGTCGATGTGGCAAAATTCAAAGCCGCCGCCGCTTCCTTGCGCGCCGCGTTTCATAATCAAATGGCCACCCCGCTGCCGCTGCCCGGCACCGGCGGACAAGACGGGGATGAGTTCACCACCAAGAAACGCGGAGCGCCGGAATCACCGAGAGTAATCGCCGTGGATAAACATAGGGCCGCCTTGGAACAACTGGCCGGGCAATTCACCAGCTTGTTCAGCCAGGAAGGTTTGGAGCAATCGGTCAATGTATCCATAAGCGGCGATGGAAAGAATGTGGTGGTCCGGCTGGCGGACTCGCTGTTGTTCGATGCCGGCAGCGCCACCCTCACGCCGCAGTCCCTCGAACTGATCGACAAGATGTTTGAGATTCTCGGCAAAACGGATTCAAAAGTACAGGTGGAAGGTCATACGGACAATGTGCCGATAAGCAACGCGCAGTTCAAATCCAATTGGGAACTATCCACGGCACGGGCCGTGCATGTGGTTGAACATGTAATAGAAAAGTTTAGCCTGCCTCCGGAGCGTCTTTCCGCCAGTGGTTACGCCGAATATCATCCACTGGCGCCCAATGACACTCCGGAGAACCGGGCGAAAAACCGGCGGGTGGAATTTATTATTTCGGGGCCGGAACCAGTTCAATAACCCGCTTGTCAGGCAGTACTATGCGAGAAATCGATTTTATTCGCGGTTTTCTAAAAGAAAACATCGAATATGTTCAGAAAAAATATACGGATAAAGCCGCCGTGACCGTGAGCGCCAAAGCCCACGCCAGCGATTTGCTCACGGAAGTGGATCTGACCATCCAGAAACGCTTCGTGGACAAAGTGAAGAAGCGGTTCCCGGACGACGCGATAGTCGGAGAAGAGGGGGAATTTTCCCGATTCCCGAATGACCCCAAAGCGCGCGCCTGGATCATCGATCCCATCGACGGCACCTATAATTTCATCCGGGGTCTCCACCCCATCTTCGGCATCTCCATCGCCTTCGCGCATAAAGGCGAAAATGTCGCCGGCGGAGTGGTATTGCCCATCACCGGGGAATTCTTCCTGGCCGAACGCGGCGCGGGCAGTTTCTGCAACGGGAAGCGCCTTCGCGTTTCCAATGTTAAGCAACTCAATGCCGCCCGCATCGATATTGACTTCAGCGATTTGAATGACCGCAAACTCATGCTTCAGCGGGGATTGGACGTGTTCCGGAATGTGGGTCAGCTCCGATGCTACGGATCCGCCGTCGCCTCCATCTGCCAGATTGCCACCGGAGACACCGAAGGCTACCTGCACATGAACCTCGCCCCCTGGGATTTCGCGGCATCCCAACTCATCGTGGAAGAAGCCGGCGGCCGATCCTCCCGCTTAAACGGATCTCCCTTGCGCCTCTTCGACGCCAAACAGGGCATCCTCATCACCAACGGCGTCCTCCACCGCGAAATGCTCGCCATGATCAAATCGTGAAAACATCCGCACTACCCGTTTGATCGGAAGTATCAAGGAACCATAACAACGCCTTATTAATTTCCTCTGGATTTTGATAATTCAGACAATGTCCGGCGCCTTCAATTTTTTCAAATTGCAGCCAGGGCACGGCTTTCAAAACAGGCTCGTGCAGGGGATAGGGCAAAACGTTGTCTTTGGTGCCCCAGAGGAGTAATCCGGAACGTTGCTGCCGGGCAAGCCGGTTATACACATCCCCAAGGTCATGCATGGGGCCATGGCGCATGGTGGAAAGAAATGCGCGCGGACACCCGCGAAACCGGAATTGGCGGGCATATTCTTCACGAAACGCAGACAAGGTGTTCTCATCATCGCCCAAAAGCCGGGGAAATGACTTGTAGATAATCCATTCCCCCAAAGCGGTCATGAGCCAGTCGCCCAGCAGCGGCATGATAACCAGACGTCCGGCGGGCGGCGGATTAAACCCCACCGGGGCCAGCAGCACCAGCTTGCGCACCCTTTCTGGATAGCGGTCCGCCACATGCACCGAGATCGCGCCCCCCATGCTCAATCCAACCAGATCCACCGGCTCATGCACATCAAAAGCGTCCAGTAATTCCACCAGTTGGCGAACAAAGAGATCCGCCGTATACCGTGTCCGAGGCCGGTCCGAATAGCCCCGGCCATACAAATCATAACGCAATACCCGGAATCCGGCTTCCGCCAAGGCGGGTGCGTTATGGTCCCAAATGAATATGGGGGAGGAAAAACCATGAATCAACACTACTTTGGGACCATCTTCCGGCCCCAACCATTCACAATGTGTAATGCCATCGGAGAGTTTTACAAAGGTCTTGTGAGGGAGCGTTTGACGGACAGCATCCGTCAATTCCTGATGCCGCATATAGTGCAGGGCAAATGGCAATCCCAGCACAACCAGAATGATTACAAGAGCGATTGCGAACGTCATTTTTTATCTCTTATCATTGTTTTTTTGCTTATATATAGTTGTTTCCGTCAAAACAAGATCTACAGGAATATCCATGGGATCAATAGGCCATACGGCGTTCATTTGCACATCATAAGACAATCCAATCGAATATATTCCATTAAATACCGATAAAAACCTATCAAAGCACCCCCCGCCATAGCCTATACGGTATCCGTCGGAGGAAAAAGCGATTCCAGGAACGATACAAACAGAATTTCGAGGAGGATCAAGAAAGGTACAGGATTCAGGAAGCGGTTCCAAAATACCAAAGCGGGCAGGACGCAAATCCTCCAGGGACCGTAATCTGGACCAGCAGAGTTCGTTCCCGGGCTGCATTAGGGGCACCAGAACCATGCGTTGTTCATCAAGCAGCAGACGAATGAAGCTCAGGGTATCTACTTCGTTGTCCTTGCTGGAAACGTAACAAAGGATGGCCGGGGCCTGTTGAACAGCGGGAATCTGCAGCAACACCTTAGTGATCGCCGCGCTTCTCCGCTGTGCTTCGTCAGGCGGCAGGGCCCGGCGCAACGCCAACATGTGTTGTCGAAGGAAGGCTTTTTCCATGTTTCCAGGTTAACGACGTTCGCGGCGGAGCCGTCCACCAAGCCCAAAGGAAATCAGCAGCAATGCTGACACGAGAAAGTCTCCAAGCAAATTGGTTGGGAGGTTGATAATGCTTGCCGGGGCCTGAGTGGAAACCGGGGCTACTTGCACTATGCCGCCGTGGGTGACTACCGCGCCGATATAGGTTACGCCCCTTATTTCCAGGGTCATCATGCTTCCAGGCCGCATCCAGCCCTCAATATTCTCCGCTGGGACCCATTCTCCGCCGTCCTTATTGTCCACAAAATACAGTACTTGGGCCGCATACGGTTTACTGCCGTCCGGTAATGGCAGCCAAACGCGCTGGGCCGTTTCAAAGGGGATCATAGGCGCAATTTCATAGAGGGGCGAGACATCACCGCCGTACCCCTGAATCATCCCTTGGGGAAGTTCAAGAAGTTGCACGGTATCGTTGCTTTCGGCGTCCGCATCCAACCGGCTGGAATCAAACTGATCATATCCCGGCTGTTCCAATGCCGCCGCGTCAACATTCTCCTGCGTCACCTCAAATAGATAGGTAATCGGTCCCAATTCCTGTCCGGAGAGGGTGTGCCCGCCGACGGTCATAATAATGGACTCCCCTGCCAGCCATAGACTCTTGGGTTCATACACCACCCAGCCGTCGCGCGCGCTGGAAGGATCCACCGGACGCCAGATCATGTCCGAATCGGTCCATTCATTCACCCTTACTTCCCCCCAGACGCTCTCAATATCATCCGATTTGCTCTGAAGGCGAATGGCGAGGGTGGAATCCGCATGGATCAACCGTGCCGCGCCATCACGTGTCTCATTGGGCAGCACAAGAATGGGCACAGGCGTGTTAAATAACGCGGATTTGGATGCTGCAACGCCACGATATCCCTGGTCCCCGCCGCCACGTTCGCCAAGGCACAGCGCTGACTTCCGCGCCTGAACCCAGTAATAGTAGTAATGATAAATCACGTCTCCGCCCTTACATCCGCATTCATTTTCAGGCTGTTCCGCCGGCAATGCGGTCACATCATTGTAAATAGGCGCGACAATCCAGTCGCTCAAGGCGGCGGCGGCGGCAAGGTCGTTGGTCTCGCTTCGCCATACCCGGTATTCGGAAGCGCCTGAAACCACATCCCAGGTCACCGTAATATAGTCCGTGTAGGTGCCATCCGTTGCGGAGACATTTGCCGGGGCCTCCGGAGGACTCGGACATTCAGACGTGGCGTTTCCTGCAAACACATTCATGGTGTCCGGATTACTGCTCAATTCCCCGTCATTCACGATCAGTTGCAGGACATATTGCCCTTCTTTATCCGCGGTAAAGGCGGGTTGTTGAAGCGCTGGATTATTGAGAGCGGCCGTGCTGCCCGATGGTTTTGAAGTCATGCTCCACTGATAAACCAATGCCTCACCATCCGGATCAGCACTCAGATGACCATCCAGGTGAACCAGGTCCCCTATGGTAACGGACTGATCCAGGCCGGCATTGGCCGTTGGACGGCTGTTGACCGTGCTGATGGTAGTGCTATCCGGCGTACTGGACGCCTTCCCGTCCGAGACGACCAACCGGACCACATAGGTGCCCTTAACATCCAAACGGAAATTGGGCGTCGACGATGTCGTGTCATTCAGCGTCACTGTACTTCCCGCGGGCCGGGTGGTGAAACTCCAGGCATAGGTGATCGTATCGCCGTCTGCGTCATAACTTCCGCTGCCATCCAGCCAGGTAAGCTGCCCTACCAGACGGGTTTGATCTTCTCCGGCTTCCGCCACCGGCGCCACGTTTCCAGTGGTGATGGTCACCGTGTCCGGGGCACTAAACTCAACGCCGTCCGTAACTAAAAGCTGTACTACATAGGTGCCGGCCACATCCAGGGTAAAGTGCGGGGTGACTGTCGACTGCCCTGTCAGGGCGGCCGTGGAAGCCGGTGGCATACTGGTGAAACTCCAAGCATAGGAGAGCGGATCGCCATCCACGTCATAACTTCCGCTGCCATCCAGATTCACTTGAGCGCCCACCATCGCCGTTTGATCAGTGCCCGCGTTGGCAACCGGAGGGCTATTGCCCGTGCTGATAACCACATAGGCCGGAACGCTGAAATTCACACCATCGCTGACAATTAGCTGAACACGATACGTGCCGGGCACGTCAATGGTGAAACATGGCGTGGGGCTGGTGCTGTCATCCAGAACCGCCGTGCTGTCCTCAGGAAGATTCGCAAATGACCACGCGTACGTAATTTCATCACTGTCCGGATCGGAACTCTCCGTGCCATCCAGGCATACGATATCCCCGACATTGGCCGTTTGATCCCCGCCTGGATCTGGAGTCGGCGGAGTATTTCCCGTGCTGATGGTAACCGTGGCCGGGGCGCTATTCACTGTTCCGTCATTTACAATCAACTGGACAACATAAACGCCCTCCAGATCAATCGTGAACGTTGGATGCACCGAGGCAGGAGTGTTCAACACCGCAGCGCTGCCGGACGGCTTTGAGGAAAACGACCAGGAGAACGTCAAAGGATCGTTATCCACATCGCTGCTCTTGCTGCCATCCAGTGTGATGGTTTCACCCGTCTGCCCTGTCTGATTTGATCCGGCATTGGCCACTGGGGCGCTGTTCGACGTGCTAATAGTCACATAATCCGGGGCGCTGCTCAACAGGCCATCGTTCACAATCAGCTTAACCGTGTACTCGCCCGCCTTGTCCACAAAGAAGTGAGGGGCGGCCGTATTAGAGTTCAGAAGCACTGCGGTGCTGCCTGCGGGACGCACCGTGAAGGACCATGTATAATTCACGGAGTTTCCTTCCGGATCCGAACTGCCACTTCCATCGAGAACAACATTGGCGCCCACCGGCACGCTTTGATCCGGACCTGCATCGGCCGTGGGCGGGGCATTTTCAGTACTTATCGTGACGGAATCGGGCGCACTATCCTCTTTTCCGTCATTGACAATCAGTTGAATAACATACGTGCCTTCTTTATCCACGGAAAAACTGGGCGTGACGGAATTTGTCGCATTCAACGCCGCTGTGCTTCCACTGGGTTTTTCGGTAATAGTCCACGCATAGGTGAGTGCATCACCATCGACATCGCTGCTGCCACTGCCGTCCAATTGGGCAGTCTGCCCGATTTGTTTGAATTGATCTGGTCCCGCATCGGCCACCGGCGCACTGTTAGTAGTGGTAATCACCATTTCATCCGGCGCGCTGCTGTCCCGTCCGTCGTTCACCACCAATTGGATGGTGTAAGAACCCGCAAAGTCCAGGCGAATGCTGGGTTTTGCGGAACTCGCCGCCATCAATGTTGCAGTACTGCCCGCGGGCTGCGAGACGATAGTCCATACATACGCCAGCGGATTATTATCGGCATCCGAACTTCCGGAACCGTCCAGGTATACCGTGTCGCCCACTTTGGCGGTCTGATCCGGGCCGGCGTCAGCCACGGGCGGTGTATTCTGGGTCGAAATCACCACGGAATCGGGCGTGCTGTTTAACACACCGTCATTCACCGTGAGTTGAACTATGAAGGTGCCCGGTTTGTCGATGGTGAAATCCGGACTTACCGTCGCGGCGTTGTGCAATGTGGCCACACTGCCCGCAGGCCGGGATACAAAAGCCCACTGATAGGTCAAGGGATCGCCATCGGGGTCGCTGCTTCCGCTGCCGTCAAGGGTTATTGAATCGCCCACCTGACCGGAAGTATCCGGGCCGGCATTTGCCGTGGGCGCAATATTGCTCGTTTTGACGGTTACAGTAGAAGGAGCACTATCGTCAAAACCATCATTGACGATAAGTTGAATCAAATAGGTTCCCGGTTGGTCCAACACAAACGTTGGGGTAACACTTGTTGGATCACTCAATGTGGCGGTACTTTCGGCGGGCACCGAACTGAAACTCCAGGCATAGGTCAGCGGATCGAAATCCGGGTCGCTGCTCCCGCTGCCATTCAGCGTAACCGTTTGCCCCAAGGCACGGGTTTGTCCATTGCCTGCATTAGCGACAGGCACCCTGTTCTGAACAGTCACCGTGACCGTATCCGGATCACTATCGGCAAAGCCATCATTCACGATTAATTGCAGGACATAGCCGCCTCGCAAATCACAGGTGAATTTCGGATTCACCACGCTGGTGCTGGTCAATACGGCGGCACTTCCCGTTGGTTTGGAAACAAAACTCCATGCATACGACAAGGTTTGTCCGTCAATATCGTTGCTGCCCGAACCATCCAGAGTAATCTGTGTGCCCAAATAGGCAGCTTGATCTTCCCCGGCATCGGCTACGGGCGGCGTATTCTGCTGGACAGTGGACTTGAAGGTCACGGTATAGCTGCCGGTGCTGTTGAAATCCAGGAAATGCAGCAGATTCTCTTCGACGGGCTGATTCAAAGCATTGCGGACGATGCGGCGGGTCAGCCAGATGTTATCGGCAGCCACTGACCCACCGTCACTGCGTTTAATCGACAAAATCACATATTCCGCCGAGGCCGGATTCTCCACGCGGAAATATGTCCAGCCCGTCGTAACCGAGGCCGTCAGGGCATAAGAGAGAAATGCCTGCTTGACGGGTGTTAGAGCAATATTTTCCGCCGCGGCAACCGGAACGCCATCGCCCGTGCCGGTGAAAACAAAATCGGGCATATTCTCCTCATCCGGCGTGTCGTTTACCAGAAAGTCCGGCAATCCATCCCCCGAAGGAAGATTCACATTAACGATATGCAGCAGATCATGGAAGGTTCCGCCGCCTAACGCAATTACCCGGTTCAATCCGCGCGCATCATTCACCGCGATGGTTGGATTTAATGAGTCAAACGTGCCAGAAACCGCACAACGCATCATCCAATACGCCACGGAGGCCGTTCCGGTCCCGATGTTGCCGAATAGGGTTTCAAATGCCGCGGGAATAGCCGTGTCCCCTGAGAAACCCTCAAGAATTTCAAATGCGCCAAAAGGATCGCCATTAATTGCAGGCAACTCCGGCCGTGCGGACAGAAGCGACACCTGCTGTGCGACACCGCTGCCGAAATTATAAATCAGCATGCCTGCGGGAAATGGCTCCTGGGCATCCGTCTCGGGCGTTAAGGGGTCGTCCGCATACACGGAAGCGGGATAAAACACATGCAAATCCAATCCGGGGGTCGGATATACCGTCAAAGCAGCCGGAACCAAGGACAAATCCACCGGATCACTGTTGCGTATAAAGCTCAATTGGCCGCCAATGGCGTACCCCACGGGAGAACCGGCGCCCGCCTCCAACAAGGGTATTATCCGCCAACGAATCGTGGCCGAAGCCCCTGCCGTCAACGCGCCGTCGCCACTGATGCCGCTGATGCCGGTATATTCAATGGGAAATACCGCGAAGAGGCTATTGGCGTCATTGCCTTCCGAGTCCGAAATGGACAACACCACCTGAATTTCCGTTAGGTCAGCATCACCTGCCCCCAGCGTTAAGGTGGCCTCAACCCCGGTCAGGGGCAACGCGAGATCTGCGCCCGTTACAATTTCCGCGGTTACACATGGTGTAGCTTTCCAATATCTTTTTTCTGCAAAAAGCCGTTTAGCATGGGTCAAATTCGTATCCACGATGCCCGTTGAAAGCTCATTGCCGTCCGTTCTATAGATCGCCTCGCCTGAAATGGTCTGGGTTCCGCTGGCGAAGGCGGGAACATTCATCCGATACGTAAAACTGAGCGGGAATTGACCTAAAGTGGGGACTGAAAACCAAACGAAGCCCAGCGTTCCCGTGTCGCCCGGTTGCGGACCAAGCTGCGGAACGGAGCCGCCCACGAGGGTATTGAATTCCCATCCATCCGGAATAAATTCTTGCAGGCCTAACGAAGTGAGCGTCTTGTTGCCGGAAACTATCGTCAACGTGAGCGTGACATCTACGGTGCTTCCCGGCGTATACACCGAACCGCCAACAATCGTCCGCGTCAAGGTCATCTCGGTCTCGGTTTCACCCTCGGTCTGGCCCTCAATTTGGCCTTCACTTTGACCTTCTCCCTCCACTTGTCCTTCCTCCGCACCTTCAACGCCGCCTTCACCCTCCCCTTCAATAACGCCTTCTACTTCCCCTTCGCCTTCCACGCCACACTCCCACGCCAACCTAAAAACAGGCATGTTTGCATACGGTGCAACTTCCCAGAAAGCCGTGGAGTAATCGCCATACTGCGGCGGACTATCCGTGCATTCCGTTGCAGGAAAACGCACAGCAATGGGTTCAAAACGCCATTCCGTGCTACCGTCCACCTCCCAGGCATAGAGCAATCCGGAGGGTTCAAACACACTGCAATCCGACTCCGCTTTTGCCCCGGTATCTTCCACTAAAATGGGGAGATGCACCGATTCCCCCGGTTCAATCACTCCCAACACATTCAGCAGGGGCGTAAAGGTGAATCGCGGGTGAAATCCCAAAGCCAACTGCGCACTGTGCGCGGGGAGCAGACCGTGATTTTGAATGATGATTTCCGTTTGATACGACGTGGAGGTTAAATCGCTTAAATCCAAAACAGGAGGATTCACTTCAACCACCGCGGCTTGACGCCCTTCTTCCACCACCGTATTTTCTTCATACACAACGTCCGGAGTATCGCCTGTTTGGACCACCGTCCATTCCTGGCGCACGAAATTCCGCTTCAGTTGAACTTGCTTTTTCAATGTGCGGCCCGCTTGCACTTCAACCGCCACGGATTGCATCCCGTGTTCTGCAGCATACACCTCAACGTTATATGCACCGGAAGCAATGTCGGTAAAATCAGCGCGGCCTAAAATATTACTCACCGCGCTGGTGACCGGCGCACCCGTGGCGGGATTCCACAACACCACACGCGCATTCGAGACTTTAGGCTGCCCTGTCTCCGTCAGGGTGAGTTCATCTGTCACGGTAATTTGGAGGCTTCCGGTATCCGTATCCGTCACGTTTACATAAAATGGGACCAACATGCTCCCTGAACTCCCCCAAAGCAGGCGCAATGTGGTCTGCACCTCCCCAATGGCCACCGACGTGTCCGGAATAAGCTGAATCGTAACAGGGAGAGTGCGCCCAGGGTCGATATTCACCGGATCCGCCGGGGCTGCCGCCAAAATCCAGGTTTGATCCTCCGGACTTTCCACTCGAAAATCTTCCGCCACCGTATCGCTCTGATTAGTGACATCAAACACGAACAGGGTTTCCGAATTCCGCAATGCACCCGCGCGCAACACGCTGCTTTCCACTTTCAGAGAAAGCGTGGAGGATAACATAGAAAAATCTAATTGAACCGCGCTGGACGCGCCTTCCGCACTCGATACCGTAATGACGGCCGAAGCGGAAGCCGTTGAATTATCTTCCGCCAGGACAGTTACGTTCAACGGGACCATGCCATTGCCCGGAAGGGATGAGGCAATAGAAGGCGTCACCGTAATGTTCGCCGGATCCCCGGATACCACCGCATGAAGTCCCGTTAACGGACTATCCCCAAGGTTCATCACGTCAAACGAAATCTCCTGCGCTTCCCCGGTTGTCAATTCCATGGAAACATTGGGCGGCTGTGCCATCAAACCCAAAATCGTGGACGTATCCTGTTCCGGGGCAATGCTTGCACCGGGATGCCGTGCGCCAAAGGAATATTCCCCCGCTTCCTCCAATAAAGGCACAAATTCCGTGGAGAAATTCCCGGAACCATCCGTCCAAACCTGAAGATACCGCACCACTCCATTATGCATCACTTCAATAGTCACTTCCGCATTAGGCACCGGGGCGCCGCCGCTCAAATAGGTGGCCTGTCCCGTCAGCATAATGGGTTCGCCGTTGAGAGACGTATTCACCTCGGTAGTTACCGTGGCGGTATAATCGATTGTCTCCAGACGAATTGGGCCGGCCACATATACATTGTTATCATCATCTTCTTCATATACGGCTGCGCCATCATCGGTCTTGATGATGATATAAAAATCGCCTGTGGTGATGGTGGGAATCGTAATGACATGGCTGCCCACATAACTCTCGCCTACCGCAAGATTTTCCGAATGGTCTGCACAGCCAAGCGCCGTGTCTCCTCCAGGTTGATCATCACTGGACAAATACAGGCAATCGTTCCAAGGAGCGGTGGCCAAATACACGCCATCATTTAACACCGTCCATGAAACCGTGACATGTTCACCCACCCATGCATGCGCCGGCAGTGAAGCATTCGTCACGGAAAGATCCGCTTTCTGTTGTTCCTGCACTATCGTATTGACTGTATTGGTGGCCAGTTCGGTACCCGTGGTGCGGTAGGAACCCGTGCCGCTAATCGTTTGCGGTCCGGAGGCCGAAGGGGATACGTTTACCCGATAAACAAACGTGGCCGGAAACGATGGGATGGATATCCATGCAAAAGAGAGATCTCCACTGTCTCCCGATGTGGGAAAAATTTGCGGCATAGATCCGCTCACAAGCTGTTTAAATGTCCATCCTGCCGGTAATGTTTCCACCAGGGCAAGCGCCGTAACGCTTTCAGATCCCTTATATGTAAACCGAATCTGGAGGTCAACGGTAGCGCCTGGAACATAGACATTGCCGCCCACCGCGGTCCGGCTGAGCGTAAGTTCGTACGGAGATTCCCCTTCCTCTTCTCCTTCCTCTTCTCCTTCTCCTTCTCCTTCGCCTCCCCCTTCTCCTTCCGCAACCCCTTCCGAGACAAATGTAATCGCTTCATTGGACGTTACTTCGTCCCCCGTGGTGCGATACCGGGCAATACCCGTAAATTCGTATGTTCCACTGGCGCTTGCCGGTGCATTCACCCGATATCGAAACGTAAGGGGGAACGCCGGGATCGATACCCAGATAAAGCTCAACGTGCCCGATTCACCTGCGGACGGCGCCATATTCGGCACGCTTCCCGATACCAGCGACGCATACGTCCACCCCCCTGGCAGCGTCTCCTCCAGTGCGAGTGAAGTCACCTCTTCCGCGTCGGTATACCGCAGCGTAATCTCGATGTCCATGGTGCTGCCTGCTACATATCCCCCGGCAGGGATCGTGCGGGACAATTCCATGCCTTCCACGGCCCCTTCCATTTCTCCTTCCCCTTCCACATCGCCTTCACCTTCTCCTACGGAACCTTCCGGAATACTTGTGGACACCTCAGGACTGTTCAATTGGGAACCGCCAAATGCATAAATGGCGCGGCCTTTTATTGTTTTTGTGCCGGTTGCCCCGGCAGGCACATTTATACGATATGTAAACGTTACGGGAAACGCCGGAATGGTTATCCAGGCAAACCCCAGTGTGCCCGTAGCACCAGTGGCGGGTTTAACCGGAGGCAGTGATCCGCTTACCAAGCTCTTAAACGACCATCCCGTGGGAAGGGTTTCCGTGACACCTAATTGTGTCAACGTTCCCGTGCCTGTCCGGGTCAGCGTCACGGTAATATCCAACGTTGATCCTGCATGGTAGGAACCATCTCCCCCCACACCCCGCGCCAAAGAAACACTTCCCTCGGATTCCCCTTCAACTTCTCCTTCTTCGCCACCTTCTCCTTCCCCCACGCCTCCATAGGGAATTTCCGTATTTACCGTGGGGGTTTGTGTGGAACTGCCGCCTCCCACGGCGTAAATCCCATATCCGCTTAGGGTAACCGTTCCTGTAGCGCTGGAAGGCACATGGAGACGATAGGTGAAACTCGCCGGGAATGATGGAATCGTTAGATAGCCGAAATCAATTGTTCCGGAATCCCCCGCTGTGGGCTGGATGTCCGGTATTTGCCCGCTGACGGTGGAATGATATGTCCACCCGGCAGGAAGGGTCTCCGCTAATCCCAATTGTGTAATTTCATCAGAACCACTCTTTGTAAAAGTGACTGTGATGTCCAGGGTCGAACCGGCAAGGTAGGCCCCGTCTCCTTCCACCGTCCGGGTAATGGCAACCGTGGTTTGCGCCGCCATTGGCGCCGCAAAACCCATTGTTATCACTAACCATCCCAAGGCGATGGAAGCAAAGCCGTTCCCCTTGGTCTGCTTCATCCAATACGCTCCTTTTCTTCCCTATTTATCCCGCAGTCAATAATTTCCTTTTGCTAATTTTATCATACTTAACCAAAATATAGGTAAAGAAAATACTCCATTTGTTACTGTCTTGAAAACGACTATTTTTCACTCAACGGCAACTGAACCGGCTGCCGCGTCCGATAGCATTCTTGTGCTGCAAACACAATTTCATGGGTCTTGATGGCATCCTCAAGATTACAGTGCGATTCGTGATTCTGATGGATGCACTCTACAAAATGGTCGATTTGCCCCTGGAAGGGGTGATGTGAAACATCCGCACTGTCCGGGAGAATGGTGGGGATTTCCACCCATTTTTTCTGGCCGGGAAATTTGTGCGACCAAACCCGGTTATCCTTGATGGTTCCGCGGTCCCCGAAAACCTCTATCGGGAACATATACGGCATTACGCAACCGTAATTTACGGACACCTTGCCCAACACACCGTTATCAAACCGGATCATCACCATTTCCAGGTCATCGTACTCCAACGGCGGGGCTGGTTGCCAGGAATTGGTCAAATAATTGAACTCTTCGCTCAAGCCCTTGCGGTACCCCCCCGCATATGCAAAAACTTCAATCGGCGTAGCGGCCTCATACCGGCCTTGCCCGGCGAACCATCGCGCCGCATCCAAAGCGTGGCATCCGCCGGTAAGCATGGCGCTAATGCCCAGTTTTTTGGTTCGGGCGTCTTCAAATCCCGTCCACCAGCTTGCGATATCATGCTGATAATCCGCTTCGACACCATACACCTTCCCCACCGCATTATCCGCGACCATGGCCTTGATCGTTTCAAACAACGGATTCCATCGCAGGACAAAACTGACCACGGTCTTTACTCCCGCCTTCCGCACGGCCTCGCGCATCGCACGCATCTCCGCGGGACTGTTCGCAATTGGCTTTTCAATCACCAGATGCTTGCCCGCCCGCGCCGCTGCAATAGTATTTTCCGCGTGGAGGTGCTGGGGTGTGCAGACCGACACAATATCTACCCCCGGATGTGCCAGGGCTTTATCATAGTCTGTAAAAAACGTCACATCGGGCAGACCATGGGTTTCTGCAATGCGCTGGCAACTGCTCAGTTTGCGGCTCGACACCGCCACCACCCTGGTGTGGGGATTTGCGGTAAACGCCTTGACATGCTCCCCTGCAACCCAGCCCGCTCCATGGATTAATACACCCAGACTCTTCTCTGCCATGGCTTTTCTCGCCTCCCGAAACCTGTTCGTATTCTAAACCATATTATTCCGGATCTGCATTTTCCAAGCACCCCAGCATTTTCCGCCACAACACTGAAAAGATCAAATTCTCCCCGGCCACCCCTTGATAAAACCTGGAAAAAGAATCTGGGCCTTGTTACATTCCCTTCTGACACAAGGCCCAGTTATTTTCTTTTTACAATGGCTGCCGGCTCATGCAGGTCCCGGACAGAAGCCATCTTCCGAACCGCTGCACGCATGATACCCGCCTGAATTAAAGAATTGGATCACGCGCAGCAGTTCGGACAAGTTTATATCCCAATCTTGCGGATTGTAGTCACTGGCGTGGGGACTGCATGCCGTGCCACCCACGGGACCTGGTGCATAACCGTCTTCCGTTCCCTCCTCGCAATGCAATCCAAAGGAATTATAGAATTGAATCACCCGCAACAGTTCGGACAAACTGATGAGGCCATCACCATCCTGATCGGCAGTGTGGACAACCGTTTCTCCCTCGCCTTCCACGGCGCCTTCTTGGGCGCCTTCTTCAGCGCCTTCGCCTTCCACTGTGCCTTCTTCCGCGCCTTCCATTACGCCTTCTTCAGCACCTTCGCCTTCCACCGTGCCTTCTTCAGCGCCTTCCATTACGCCTTCTTCAGCACCTTCCAATACACCTTCTTCAACACCTTCGCCTTCCACCATGCCTTCTTCAGCACCCTCCATTACGCCTTCTTCGATGCCTTCCACCGAACCTTCCGCTACACCTTCTTCGATTCCTTCCGCCACACCCTCTGCCATGCCTTCTTCTTCTCCTTCCAAGACGCCTTCCTCTACACCCTCTGCTACGCCTTCCACTATGCCTTCTTCTCCTCCTTCCAAAACACCCTCTTCTATACCTTCTTCCATCCCTTCCATCACACCTTCACCTTCAGGTTCACCTTCAGTCAGCCCCTCCACACTACCCTCCACTGCACCTTCTTCCGCGCCTTCCAGGGGGCCGGTCAAGGTTAAACAGAACGCCAAATCAGGCCACGTCATCGCATAGTTGCCCGGTTCGCCATAAATACACGTGCCATTACCCACTGCTGAACTTGCCCACATGAAATAACAGCCGGTGTCCACGCCAACCCCTTTGACGGAAAACCACCCTACTGCTAACTCAACCGCCTCCGGCAACCCTGCCTCATATCGATACAACATAATTCCAGCGCTGGATCCTTGAGTCACCTCACCCACTTCGGTCCGCACGGGCGTTACGGTATACGAGGCTGCCAATGCGCCAGGCTCCCCGGAATCGTTGGCGTAAAAGGCCACCTCATAGGTATCTGGTGTTCGCGCGCAGGCCGTGGTGCGGTCGCCTTCCACATTGATACCCCACCAAACCACCCCGCCAATCGCTCCGGTCACTCCCGTAAATGAGTCATACATGAAATTCGATGCGGAATCATCGCTGAACGAAAAAACGGAAAGCGTATCAAATGGCATGACCGGCTGGCTGAACAGGGAATCCGCCGGGCAATCGGCCGGACCCGTTTCGCCTTCCACTTGACCTTCCTCACCACCTTCGCCTTCCACGGAACCTTCAACTTCACCTTCACTTTGCGATACAAAAACAACCGTGACCGTCTCGTCCTGATTCATCGTTATCGTCGTTAACACCGTGGTGGTGTCATCCACATTCCCTTCCCAGTGATCAAACTGCCAGTTTGTATCCGGGAACGCCCGCAAGGTAACCACGGTGCCTTCCAGTTGGGAAGGCAGATCAGGATCCACCGCAACATGTCCGGACCCCACCACATTGATCGTCAAAATGTAAGATGCGGGACCTGCCCCTTCTCCTTCTCCTTCGCTTTGTCCTTCACCTTCCACCTGACCTTCAAGCGCACCTTCGACTTGACCTTCCAACACGCCTTCCACAGCGCCTTCTACAACGCCTTCCCCTTCGCCTTCACCGCCGCAGGCATCTTCTCCCTCATTCACGGTATATACCGTCACCCCGCGTGCACGCAACGCGGTCACCTGGTCACACAATTCCGTGGTAAAAGTAAGCCCTTGCGCATAGATTTCATCCCCCTCGCCAATCCCCGGATTATTCACAAACGCGCTGAAATCCGTGACGTCTGTATCGATCACGCGCACTACCGCCAGATTGGGCAGGCCCTGCAATGCACTGATGTCGCTTACCGGACAAACCGACATGTCGATGGTATCGAGATTGGTCAGGGCAGCCATGGGCGAAATGTCGCTCAAACTGAAATTCAACGAGATGTTGAAATAATTCAATGCCGTAAGGCATTCCACCCCGCTCAGGTTGGTAATGCCGCCCAAGCGGCCATTGAATCGGTAATATTCGGCTACATCGGCGGGCATGATGTCCCCCGTGGGTTTTGAAATGTCGGCTCGAACCACCGCCTCAACCGCGGAATCCGTAAAGGTGAGCGGCCCGGTGCATTCAGTGGCGCCTGCTTCCAGGGCAAGCATTACTACGCCTGCACAAAGCAGAAATGCGGCAAGTTGCCCGGATATTGGGGTATAAAGCGGCTTGGTGAACATTTGATTGCTCCTTTTATGTCAATAGTGCTCCAGCGAGTCGTTGTACGACTATTATATAAAGGCCTTTTTATTTTTATCAATTGCTTCCAGACGGGGACTTGATTCATGATAATAGAAGCGAGGAGGAATATAACTATGGCCTGGTTAGCAAATATGTCGATGGCGGTCATCCTGATATTGGGTTTGGGCGTACAAGCGCAGGCAGGTGCGCAAACCGCAAAGGAAAAAATTCCGATCATTTACTCCACCGACCTGTATCATCCGCATGGAGACCCGGATGACCATTATGACTTGCTTACCCTGTTCAGCATCCCAGAATTCGACATCCGCGCCATCATTATCGACATGGGCAAGCGGGGTAAAGGAAAACCCGGTATCCCCGCCCTCCAGCAAGTCATGGCCTTGCGCGGAAAGACTGTCCCTTATGCCACAGGCTTAATGGCTAACCTCACCTCTCCGGAAGATAAGGGTGATCAACAATCCGAAGCGGATCAGGCGGGAGTGGCGTTGATTCTCAAAGCGCTCCAGGAATCGGCACAACCGGTTACTTTATTCGCCACTGGGAGTCTACGCGATATGGCCGCCGCCTTTAACCGGAAACCCGATTTGTTCAAGAACAAGGTCAAACGCTTTTACGTAAACGCAGGGGATACCTCGGGCAAGGTGGAATGGAATGTCGGCCTTGACCTGATTGCCTATCAACGCATCCTGACCAGCGGCCTCCCCATTTTTTGGGTGCCCTGTTTTGGCGAAGGCGGGTTCGCCTCCTACTGGAAATTTAAGCAAGGCGATATTCTGGCGAATGCCCCGAAACCCGTCCAAAACTTTTTCCTTTACATGCTAACCCAGTCAAAAGAGCCAGACGCCATCGCCGCGTTGAATGCAGACCCAGATCCGGACGCCATGATTAAATTCTGGGCAGAAGATCGGAATATGTGGTGCACTGCGGCTTTCCTCGATGCGGCAGGACGGAAGAATGACAGTTTTAGTTTTTCGCCGCAAAATGTGCTGCTAGAACCCAACGGCAGTTCACGCATTGCTCTCGAAGGTGCATTGAAACTGAACACCCTTCATGTAGATAAGCCGGATGAATATCCCGCCGCAATGCTGAAAACGTTGCAGGAAATAGTGAATCAACCCGTGCCGGAGAGAGTCGCATTGCGCCAGCCGTTGCGGGCGGGCTTCGCACGGACGGATGTCACCCCGGCCGTGGGCGGGGAAATTCCCGGAGGTTTCGGGAAAAACATGTCCAAGGGTGTGCATGACCCGCTTTGGGCCGAGGCGGCCTATTTCACCGACGGCATAACGCAACTCGCCGTGGTGGGGGCGGACCTGCTCATGATCCCGCGCGAGGTGATAATGGAGGCCCGGCGCCAGGCGGAAGCCCGGTGCGGCATACCCGGCGGCAACATTATGGTCGGTGCAAGCCACACCCATAATGGCGGGCCGATAGTGGCATGCTTCAGTTCGGAAAGCGACCCGGCTTATTGCGCCTTTGCAGCAGAGCGCATTGCCGAGGCGGTGGTGAAGGCGCATGCCGATGCAGTGGACGCCAAATTGGGTTCCGGCGTGGGCTACGAAGACTCTGTGGCCCGCAATCGCCGTTTCCGCATGAAGGACGGCACGGTCCGGACACATCCCGGCAAGATGAATCCGGATATTGTTTCGGTGGCTGGTCCGATGGATCCGGACGTGGCCGTTATTTCCGTGCAAAACATGCAAGGCGATTTCCTGGGGTGTATCGTGAACTACGCCTTGCACGGAACCACTATGGGCGGCAGCATGATTTCGGCGGACTGGCCCTGTTACCTGCGGCAAACCATTCGCGGGGGATTGGGCGCGGACATCGGCGTGGTGTTCCTCAACGGCGCGTGTGGCGATGTGACGCAGGTGGACAATCAAAGCCCGCGTCCTTCGGAATTCGGCGAGGCCTGGTCGCGGCGCGTGGGGATGTGCGTAGGTTCGGAAGCACTGAGGGTGTTAATTAAGCTGGACTATACGGGGGATGTACCCTTGGGTGTGACCTCGGAAATTCTGGCACTGCCGATTCGCGATCTAATGACATCCGATGAAGAATTACTGGAAAAAGAGAGACCGGGATCCGGCCTGGGGTCTAGCGGGAATGATATTTATCTCAATGAAATAAAACTCGTGCGCGCAATGAAGGAAAACTCGCCTACCGTGGACGTGGAAGTGCAGGCCATGCGGATTGGCGACACGGGTATTGCCAGTAACACCGCGGAATATTTTTGTCAACTCGGTCTGAACATCAAACACGACTCCCCATGGAAGACCACCATGGTGGCCGAACTGACCAACGGCTATAACGGCTACTGCCCCACCATCCAGGCATTCCAGGGCGGCGGCTACGAAACCCGCACCGCCCGCAGCAGCTATCTCGCCCCCGGCACCGGCGAAACCATCGCCGAAACTTCCGTGAAATTATTGTGCCAACTGCAAAACAAATGAAGTCTCTTCTTCTTTCTTTTCGCGAGAAAAGAAAGAAGCAAAGAAAAGCGGATAGCACGGTTAAAACCACGCTGTGGCGTGGTTTTAACCGTGCACGTTTTCTATTTGCTTTCAAGGTATGCTTGAGAACGCACTTGTACCCAACACTGTGCTTTGATATAAGAGTATCAGAGAACGGAAGACAAACTGATGAGTGATATAACTTCTTATAACTTTTGGCCAGCCCGTGTGTATTGGGTGGAACGGCTCCGGCCCTGGA
Organism: Candidatus Hydrogenedentota bacterium; assembly: GCA_029565395.1. Lineage (GTDB taxonomy): Bacteria > Hydrogenedentota > Hydrogenedentia > Hydrogenedentales > CAILVY01 > CAILVY01. The sequence goes on from JAKQOG010000092.1 coordinate 22,947, forward strand.
AACTGATCACCTTCAGTATTGCCATGGCGTTCTTTTTTTATGGCGCGATGAATTTCTATATTTCGGATTGGGACATCGGGGTGACCATCATCATGGGAACACTCACCTATTGCTGCGCACCATGGACCACCTGCGTTCTGTACAATGCTGCTAAACTGCGCCCCCGATATTGGTTGCTGCAGATAGTGACAGCCATTGTCTTGATGTTGTTCGTGATTGATTGGGTTTACTGGCTCTACCACACGATCATGGGCAATCGCATGATCCGGTGGGAAAACTTTATCTTCTCCCTGCCCACATATTTATTTGCGGGGTTCCTCTGGATGTACCGGGGAACTTTCCGTGAGTTGGTCCGCGATATACTTGCGTGGATGAGACCGAAGTTCTAACCACTGCATGTTTATGTGATTCCTTGAAAAGGTGCATACTCAAAATCACGCCGTGGCGTGATTTTGAGTATGCGAGTCGCTTTTCTTTGGTTCTTTCTTTTCTCGTGAAAAGAAAGAAATAAGTTTTCGTTCCCAAGTACAACTCGGGAACGAGCAAGTTTGTTTTATTTCACTTCAGCAATGGCTTTCTTGATACACGCGACATCGCGTTCGAGGACGGCGATCTTTTCCGCGGGCGTTTTGCATTTGCTGATGGATTCATCCTCCACGCAGATGTCACCTTTATATCCCGCCTTCGCAAGGATATCAACGACCTTCGCAATACTGATATCACCCTCGTCGAGCGGACAGAAATAAACACTGTATTTCCAGCCCGCTTCCCGCATGATCTCGCGTTGATCTTCCGGGTAATGAATGTTCTTTACATGCGTATGCTTCGCGTACGGTGCAAGGACCCGCAGGATGCCATACACTTCCGAGAGCGGATACCCCCGCCAGTAGAAGTTGCCCGTATCGAGGGTGGAGCCGAGCCGGTCCGAACCCACCAGTTGAAACACATTTAAGAGGAACGCCAGGTTATTCCCCTGGAATCCGTGATTTTCGATGCCTAATGCAACCTTCGAATTAGCCGTACGCTGGAGTGCGCCAGTGAGTCCCTCCGCAAAGAGCTTGACCCGCGCCTCAAAATCCAATTCCCGTTCCTTCGCCATCGCCGAATCAATCCGAACCGCTGACGCACCGAGCAAGTCCGCAATCTCAATGGCCCGCGCAATCCACGCCGTGTTCGATTCCATATCCCCCGCGCTGAAGTCGCAGGCGGTTAAAACAGAGCAAATCCGAATACCGAGTTTTTCCGTATTCTGCCGGAAGGCCTTCGCATCCTCATCCGTCTTCAAAATAACCTTGTCTTTCCCATCCAGCGGCTGCACACTGAAATCCCGGGCCAAATTTAGTTCAACGGCATCCACACCAAGATGTTTCAGGCCTTCAATCGGACTAGCAAATGTATCCCCTCCCACCATTCCGTCCCGGACCGACACATACATGCCGGAATCCGCGGCCAGGGCGGCGCCCGCCATTACGGCGGCGGAAATCAAGACTATCAATGCGATCCGGCTATTTACAGGCATATACGAACATAAATTCAGACGCGGCATGACATTATTTCTCCTCGTGTGACAATCGTTAGTTTCAGGTCTTGAAATCATGGCACATTTTCCAAGGGGAAGTCCATTGTACGTCCTGCCCGCTCATGCCCAAGTTGGGAACGAGCGCCATTTCACCTCAAATTGGCGGATATACGCCTTATATTCGCGGGAAGAGGGGTGTCATATCCTGGCACAACGCTTTGAGTTTTTCCGTTTCTCCGGGCGTGATGGGGGCGGTATTCACACCCAGATCGAGCGCCTTTCGATAACGCTCTTCGTTTCCCGGCGGAAGAATGCTTGTCACGTGCTGGCTGAGCGCCCAGCGCAATGACAGGGCGGCCTCGGCCGGATCATCGATGGGTTGATACCAACACTTGGGAGGACGCGCCTCATTAGGCGTCTCCGCGGGCCAATGTTGCCGTGCCAACGCCTTGATCGCGATACAGGAAATCCCTTTTTCCCGCGCTTTCTCCAACACCGAGGGGCCAAATCCACCTTTATAATAGGCCGCATAATTAACCGGAAAATAAAAGAAATCGAAGTCATAACGGTCCATGGCCGCGCATGCGGCATCTGTTGCGTGCGCGGAAAACCCCAAGAGCCGGATACGTCCTTCCTTCTTCTTTTCCAGTAGAAATTCCATCGCGCCGCCGGATGAAAAGGCCGCATCCACATCCTTTTCGACGTTTTGAATGCCATGCACGAGGTACAGGTCGAAATATTCCGTGCCGAGAATTTCGCACGACTTGGTGAATTCCGCCGCCGCTGCATCACGTACGCGGTTGCGGGTTTTCGTGGCGAGAATAATCTCTTTTCGATGGGGTTTGATGACCGGGGCAAGCATCTCCTCGGCATTGCCATACGAAGGGGCGGTGTCGAAGTAGTTGACGCCCCGGTCCAGTGAATCCCGCACTACCTTCTCCACCGCTTCCGGGGTACTGTCCCGCGCCACGATGCCGCTAAACCCAACGACCGACACCTCAATGCCGCTCTTCCCCAGTGGGCGTTTGGATAACCGGGACGGCGCCACTGGAATGGAGGGTTCGGCCCAGGGTTTTCCTGTGGCGAGAAATGCGGCCGATGTGGCCATGCATCCGATGAATGTGCGCCGTTTCATTGATTGGCTCCTCGTGCAGTAACGCATAGTGATTGTATCTCAAGGAGGATGCCATAAACGAAAAAGCAACGTCGAGTTTTGCTCAGGCATTTGCGAAATCACCCTTTTTCTCAAAAGCACATCGCGCACAGGGAAAATTACTGGCACTTTACGTCGAAACCGCTTCCTCTTACTTTGTTCAGGATGAAAAAAAGGCCGATTTTGCAAATGCCTCTGCTATACTGACTTCCGCGCTACAACACATCCAACAATTAAGGAGAATTTCATGCGCATACTCTTATTAGGATTGATGCTGAACATTTCCTGCGCCTTGTATCCAATACCGGCGGCCGCGCAATCCGCTGATGCGGGAAGGGAGCCGCTCCGGGTTTATATCGGCACCTATACTTCGGGGGACAGCAAAGGAATCTATCAAATGCGCCTGAATACGCGAACGGGCGCATTGGAAAATCTTGGTCTGGCGTGTGCGGTGGAAAATCCCTCGTTTCTGGCGTTGCATCCAAACAAACCCGTCCTCTACGCCGTGGGGGAAATGGCTTCCGGAGGGGTGGTGAGCGCTTTTTCCATCGAAGCGGGAACAGGTTCGCTTCGTCTGTTGAACCAGCAATCGTCTAAGGGAAAAGGCCCATGTCATGTGGCGGTTTCCCGCGCAGGCCAAAACGTGCTGTGTGCCAACTACGGCGGCGGCAGCGTGGCGGTGTTGCCCCTTGACGCCGAAGGACGCCTGCGCGAAGCCACTGCCTTTATACAGCATCAAGGCGCCAGTATGCATCCGCAACGGCAACAGGGGCCGCATACGCATTCCGTGACATTGGATAAGGCGGGCCGGTTCGTCTTCGCCGCGGATCTCGGCCTGGATAAAATCATGATATACCGGCTGGACGAGGCACAGGGCGCATTAACCCCCAACGACCCGGCCTTTGCCGCGCTCAAACCCGGTGCGGGCCCGCGGCATTTTGCCTTTCATCCCGAAGGCCGGTTCGCGTATGTAGTTAACGAACTGGACAACACGGTGACGGCCTTTTCCTATGACGCGGCATCGGGGATATTGGAAACCTTGCACAGTGCCGGAACTCTGCCCAATGATTTTAAAGGAGAGAACTCGACCGCCGAAATCCGGGTGCATCCGTCCGGGCGGTATGTCTATTGTTCGAACCGTGGCCATGACAGCATCGCGATCTTTGCGATCGATTCCGCCAGCGGGCGTTTGACGCCTCTCGGCCATACGTACACACGGGGCCGCGTTCCCCGAAACTTCAACATCGACCCCTCCGGGAAATATTTGCTGGCCGCAAATCAGGAAAGCGGTACGGTTGCCGTTTTCCACATTAACCTCGACACAGGATTATTGGAGCCACTCGGCGAGCCCGTGGAAGTGCCCACGCCCGTTTGCGTTCTCTTTGTTACCTCACCACCCAATCGTTAATCCGCCAGTTCATGAAAGGAAGTACGGATTTCCCATTGGAGGAGATCAATGTGCCGGTCCTGGTGATCCACGGGACAGCCGATACCATGGTGCCGTTTGATCCGCACGCGGCGGGATTTGCGTCGCGGATACCAGGGGTGGAGTTGCTGGCAGTGGAAGGCGGGGAACATGCGGCGATTTTTACGCATCGGAAGATTGTACGGAGGAAGGTGGCGGAATTTTTAGAATGTGTGAACCAAACGCGGAACAAGACGCCGCATGAGACCTGCGAAATAAATAGGACCTGTGAAAATTGATTTTCCTGGCGGATGTGGGGAAACTATACGAAAAAAAGAAGGAGAAAATAAGGTGAACAAAGTATCGCGGCGCGGGTTTATGCAGGCGGCTTCGGCTGCGGGGATTGGTCTTGGTTTAAGCGGCGGGTTGCCTTTGGCGGGGATTAGCGCGCAGGCTTCCGCGGAAGAAAGGAAATCGGGTATGAAGCTTGGCATGGTGACCTACAACATGGGCAAGGATTTGAATTGTCCGGAATTGATCGACTTGTGTAAGAAAACAGGCTTGGAAGGGGTGGAATTAAGAACGACGCATAAGCATGGGGTGGAGGTGACGCTGAATGCAAAGGAACGTGCGGAGGTGAAGAAGTTATTCGCGGATTCAGGTATTGCCATTGCGGGGCTGGGTTCGACGTTTGAATTCCACTCGAAGGATATGGATGAGGTGAAGAAAAATGTGGAGGGGGCGAAAGAGTATGCGCAGTTGGCGGCGGATGTGGGGGCTCCGTCGATCAAAGTGCGTCCAAATGGATTGCATAAGGATGAGGATGTGGAGAAGACATGTGAGCGGATTGGGAAGGCGTGGGGCGAGGTGGCGAAGTTCGCGGCAGGGATCGGGGTGGAGGTTCGAATGGAGGTGCATGGGGGCGGCGGTTCGGCGCTTCCGGTGAATGTACGGAAGATGCTGGATGCGGCAAATGATCCGAATGCAAAGATTTGCTGGAACTCGAATAAGAGCGACATGGATGAGAAAGGGAGCATTAAGGCAAATTTTGACTTGCTGAAACATGCGCTGGGCCAAGTGCATATAACCGATATTGGAATTTATCAGTATCCGTGGCAGGAGTTGTTTAATGAGTTGAAGGCGATACCGTTTGAGGGATTCTGCCTGGCGGAGATTGCATATAATCCCGATCCGGAACGGTTTATGAAATATTACCGGATGTTGTTTGATTTGTATACAGGAAACTATCGATATCCTTGCGCCGGGTAGGTTATTTATACAATAATCTTATAGTTATTTTTCAGGTGAAGCCACATTACGAAATTTAACAAGGAGGGGTACAATGATGTGTCTATTCTATTTTGGTATTGTTTGTCTTCCAGCCGTTATCCTGCCTTGTATCTGCATAACCTATAGAATTCGTCTGAAATACAAACGGGACGTCATTATGAATATGATGGCGGAGGAGGAACTTTTTAAAAAATACGTCCTTGTTCATGGGCCCCAAAAAGGCGAGAGTGCCAACGTGCTTAAAGGCGTCTTTGAACAGTATTTCAGCCCCAAGTTCTATGCGCTTCCATTGGTGATTAGTTCTTTTCTTGTCTTCTGGCTGGCCGTTATGGTGCTTGCTCGATTACAGCAACCCGTACTTGCATGTATTTTCCCGGATCCTTTTTCAAAATTGCTGGCACTGGTTCCAAAACCAATCCTTGCCGCATGCATCGGCGGCTACTTATGGGGCTTATTTGATGTACTTTCACGATTCAGAGCACATGATTTGACTCCGGAATCCATCCATTTCCTGTGGCTCAGGATGCTGATCGCAGGTGCTTTTGCCTATGTGCTTGCCCCAACTTTTCAACCTGCAGTGGCTACTTTTTTAGGTTTTGCCATGGGATTCTTCCCTATCACCACCATTAAAAATCTAATCGTATCAAGGGCATTGAAGCAATTGGACTCTTCATCCGCGGCAATTCCTTCAGAAGCCCCTACGCTGCATAAGATTCAGGGGCTTACCGAAGCAGCCATCACGCGATTGTCGGAAGAAAACATCGAAAGCGTTCAACATCTTGCTTATGCCGATCCTATCAAATTATTGTTTCGCACAAACTTTGAATGGAAGTTTATCCTTGACATCATTGATCAAGCAGTTCTGTATATTTACATCGAAGACAAAATCGAATCCCTCCGAAAACTTGGCATACGCGGAGCAATCGAAATGGCGACACTCATTGTGGAGTTGGATGAAGTTGTTCCTGTAACTGCGACCGGCGATAAGAGAGACCCTGCAAATACGATCAGCCATAAAAAAGACCTCGCAAATGCAACTATCGATGCAATTGCCCAGAAGCTGGAAATTGGCACTTGCGTTGTCGAACGTCTCTGCCGTGCAATGTCTGAGGATTTTCAGGTTGAATTCATTTGGAATCTCCTGCCAGACGATGTCAAAAATATAAATAACCCTGCCGGAGAAGCAAAAGCGGTATAGGACTAAGATCCGCTTAGAGGGACCTTATGCACGTTTGCACCCCGTAGGCGCACGCCGTGCTTTCGGCAGATCGGAAG
>JAKQOG010000097.1 GCA_029565395.1 Candidatus Hydrogenedentota bacterium
ATCCACACGTCACTTCCCTCGATAACTCCCTGGGCTGGGTGCACAATGGTTGATAGGCAACGAAGCCCTGTCGGGTTTCCAGTCCACCCGAGTGTCTGAAAGAAGATCCACATTGCGCCATCGAAGGGACTGAAGAGCGCACTTGAACTACATGCATCGGAATAGGAGAGCAGCGTCACTTGCCACTGCCATTCACCGCCTATTTCCACGTACGCAGCTTTGTAAATGTTGTAATCACCGGTGCTATTAAAAAAAATAATTGGTTGCTGAAGAACGGGATCGACAATAACTGTTGACGACATTGAACCTATGCCGGTGATTGCATCAATGCGCCATGCGCCCTCCACCAAACGCGCACAACACAAGGAATATGCTCCGCTTTCGTTTGAACGGTAATAGCTAATAAAAGGCTCGCCGGAATCCGTGAAGGCCAAGGAACATTGAGTGCTTGATGAACAGTTATCGACTTCATAGACTTCCCAGGTACTCTCGTGCAACTCCGCGTAGAAAAGTTTGTTCAAATTTACATCCACAAAAACAAGTCCAAGCAAGGGCACATATGGATTTAATGCGAGCGCGACACATCCGGCTTTCTCCGCGCCTATCCATTGGGGTTCCGCGAAACGTCCTGTGGGCAAATCCGAGAGGCATTCCCCGTCAAAATAGACGTTTGCGCCCCGCTCATGTAGTTCCGGCACATGCTCACATAATGCCGTTTGTGACAGAAGATTATCCTGCAGGTAAACACTGTCTCCCGATCCAAAACCCGCGTTGGAAATCAAAGGACTGATATCGTTGACGAGATTGTCATCCATGTCAACGATTCGCAGGTTTGCAAGGGAAGCCAATGCCTGAATGCCCTCAATGCGATTCCCGCCAATGTACATGTAACGGAGCATACTCAAGCCGGACAGCACAGAGATGTCAGCAATGTGGTTATTCTCTAGTTCGAGCGTTATAAGGCCTGTCAAGCCTGCCAGCGGTGAGATATCCTGTATTTCGTTATTAGAGAGGTATAGACTGCCTAATTTCACCAATCCATCAAGAGGTGACAAATCATTCACCTCATTACCTCTCAAATAAAGAACCGTCAAGTTGTTAAGGGCGTTGAGGGGGCTAAGATCGCTTACATGGTTATTGCTCAGGTCAAGTTCCGTAAGACTCACAAGCCCGCTCAACGGGCTAAGGTCAACCACTTGGATGTTGCTCAGCATGAGTCCGGTGAGGTTCGTGAGTCCGCTCAAGGGGCTGAGGTCAGCCACCTGGTTGTTGCTCAACAGGAGTCTGGCAAGGTTCACGAGCCCGCCTAATGGGTTGAGATCAACAACCTGGTTATTACTCAGTACAAGCCCGGTAAGGTTCGTGAGCCTGTTCAAGGGGCTGAGGTCAACCACTTGGTTGTTGCTCAGCACAAGTTGGGTAAGATCCACAAGCCCGTTCAAGGGGCCAAGGTTATCGACGTGGTTACTATTCAAATTGAGACTTACAAGATCGGTACAGTACTCAATCCCCGTCAAATCAATAATACTGCGCCAATATGCATCAAGTGACTCAAGGCCGAGCAAGTCTGTGGAAAGAATATCGCCGGTAGGTTTGCCGATGGCTGCTCGAACTGCAGCATCAAGTCCGGCGTCAGGGAAGTAAACTATCTCCCCTTGGCCCTCCCCTTCGCCTTCCGTGGATCCTTCTTCATCTCCTTCTCCCTCCCCTTCTATAGATCCTTCTCCTTCGTCCCCGCCCTCTATAAGACCTTCGATTTCCCCTTCCCCTTCTGTAAATCCTTCGCCCTCACTTGCGCCATCGAAATATGCGGCAAAGCTATCGGCGGACGATGCAAAATCATAGTCGGCATTCAGGCTCCAGAAGAGTGCACCCACAAAACCGTTTCGCTCAATGACCAGAAGCTTCTCCTGCACGAAGGTGGGTTGCAGTTCTCCTACTATGACCGGCCGGTCCAAACCAAGCCCGTTAACCGGCGGAAATTCTGTCTCCAGATCTAACCCCATGTTATCATAGTGGTGAAATTGATAAAGATCGAGTCCAAGTCCCTGCCATTGATATGCACTGGCACGATCGCGGCTGCCCAGCGTCGCAAGATGATTGGTATTTGTATGGATGGCTTCCGTGACTTCGGTGACGAATGTGGCCATTTCAGCTTGGGTTACGGCACTTGCATACTCCGGCTCATTGATGATATCCCACGCATAAATGTTCGGATGTCCACCATAGGCTGCAAGAAATTCACTAATGAGCGCGATCAGATCTTCCCGTTCCGTCGTAAGCAATTCCGGATGCTCGCCAACAGTGGAGCCGCCTTCCTGTGATACGCCGTCCGCAATCAGATAATCGAACAGCACCGGCATCAGCATCAGATGGTTTGCGGCGGCCGCGTCCAATAGTGCATTCATATCTTCATAGACAAACTCGTCGAATGACAGGCCAGCATCCTTTGAGAACACAACACCGGTTCTCAGATCGCAGAACAGAAATACGCGCACAAGCCCTGCACCATGTTCGGCAAGTATTCCAAAATCCTCATTCAAGTTGGCGGTGTTTGAACTGAACCCCTCGTGCAACCCACCCCATGGATTGTCTCCCAGATCCCAACCGTAGTGGATCCAGGGGAGGTTGGCGCCAGAATGCCGCTGGAACTCACTCATTTCTACTTCGCCCTCTTCAGATCCTTCACCTTCAATCACACCTTCTGCATTGCCTTCGCCCTCACCTTCGAGTTGGCCTTCACCTTCGGCTTCTCCCTCGGTACTGCTTTCACCTTCTTCTTCGCCCTCTAGTAATCCTTCGCCTTCTGCTGTACCTTCCCCTTCGAAGGATCCCTCTATTTGGCCTTCTGGCATGCCTTCACCCTCAAGTTGACCCTCTTCTATTCCTTCGATAGTACCTTCGGGCTGCCCCTCTGCTTGCCCCTCGAATATTCCTTCGCCTTCTTCAGTTCCTTCAGAAGTTCCCTCACCTTCTAACGACCCTTCACCTTCTGCTATGCCTTCTTCTTCACCTTCCACAGGACCTTCCGCAAACCCTTCTCCCTCTAACATGCCTTCGAATTGACCCTCTAATACACCTTCGCCCTCATCTTCACCTTCAACTTGACCTTCGATGATACCTTCAACGATCCCTTCGGGCTGCCCTTCCACAAGTCCTTCCAGTATGCCTTCTGGTTGACCTTCACCATCACCCTCAACTTGACCTTCAGATGCGCCTTCGCCCGTCCCTTCGGGTTGTCCCTCCGATGAGCCTTCACTTCCGCCTTCGTCGGAACCTTCGCTCACGCCTTCGGCCTGACCTTCGGCTTCTCCCTCAACTTGACCTTCGACGACACCCTCAACGATCCCTTCGGGTTGGCCCTCCAATGCGCCTTCACTTCCGCCTTCGTCGGAACCTTCAGTCATGCCTTCGGCCTGACCTTCCGCTTCTCCCTCGCCACCGCCTTCTCCTTCTACAGATCCTTCCCCTTCCGTACAGGGATCATTTTGACCAGCGCCCGGCGCGAAATTGTCTTCCGTGCCACATAGAGCATGATAGCCATCAAGGTTGAAAAACTGAATAATGCGCAGCAATTCGGATAAGTTGATATGCCAATCCTGGGGATTATAATCACTGTCGTGTGATTCACAACTTTGATCTCCTGGCCCTGGTGCAAAAGTATCTTCCGTGCCCATTTCACAATGCAAGCCGTCAGAATTGAAAAACTGGATGACACGGAGCAATTCTGACAGGCTGATAATTTGATCGCCATTTTGATCGGCGGTGTGAATCGCCTCATTAGCCGCCTGGGCACAACTGGTCAAAATCAAAATCAATTCGGCAAGACAAATCATTACGTATTTCATGTTCCTCTCCTTAGCTGTACGCACTTCGCCTCATTTTTGTTGGTTAGCCGGCATAAAGATTTCGAAGCCCGGCATATTCGTCGTCTTGTGTCGTACTCCCTGGTTAAGCTTTTCCTGATAAGAACTAAATTAAGAAGAACCAGACAGAACCACGGCGGTTCCGCCCGGCACTCTTTATTCCTACTCAGATTTTATTTGTGCGAATTCCAACGTGACGGAATCGATTTCAACGCCATACCCATCGCCTGTTCCTTCGCGGGCAGTGACGGTAATAGTATGGTTTCCGGCTCCTATTGCCACCGATCCCATGACGGGGCTTTGAACAAAAATATTCCAGCCATAGCCGTAGTCGCCGGTGTCTTCGGTTGTAAAAGAACCAACAGGCCTTGAATCGAGGGCCAAATCGATTTCTTCCATTGGGCCGTAGTTGTCATTCGAATATCGTACGGAAACCGTCATATTCGCTGAAGCAGTGGTTGAAAAGTCGATAGACCGTGTTTCACCGGCAAGAAGCCAGACCGTTTGCAGGCCCTGGGCATTTCCCCGCTGTTTAATGCTTCCCTGTCCATAGCCATTTTCTGCCTGAAGGGTTTGGGGAGCAGGCGGACCCGAAAAAAGGCTTTCCATGGCCGCTTCCAGATCGGAGTCGGATTCATTGATGAAGAATACCTTGTCTTGGAGACCTTCCTCGGCCGCTACGGTGTGGTAGTATCCGATAGCCGAAAAGAATCCATTGAGCACGCCCTGCATCGGATTCCAACGCACTATGGACCAGTCATCCGAATTGAAGAGAACCGATTCTGCTGGTCCGCATAACGGATACATCAACCCGTTATTGATCATGTAATCCACCCGGGCATTCGCTGCAAGGATATCGAGCGCTGAAATCATTGCCGCATAGTGCGGGGCGAACCAGGGAAAGCCGAAACCGTCTTCTCCCGTATGAGAGGGATTTGTTTTGCCAACGTGATAGATGGTGAAGCCGTCGGTTGAGACAATTTCCACTGCCGAATGCCCGCCAATAAAAATAGGAGGGTTAAGCAGGCCGATTTGGGCGGCCAATACGTTTAAGCGCTGTTGGAACCAATTGACCCCATAGCCATCGGGGCCAATATCTTGTCCGCCGAAACAGGAGAAAAACAAGCCTGCAAGCTCAGCGATGAAACCGGTGCCGCCATTGACTGGGGGCGCCGGAAGACTGGGCGGCACCGTCTGATACGAGTAATTCTTCGTCAAATCGTTCAATTTGGCTAAGAGCACAATGATCTGCGTTTCACCCCCCCACTCAGTCCAGGCATAGGGGATCAGGTTGCCGGAAGCATCGAAACCATGCGAGATTGCATTGCCACCGTTGGTTACCGCCGCAAAGTCAAGGCTTCTGATCCGGTCCAGGATTTGCGCTTTCTCTTCTGACATCGCCAGCATATCGCAGGCAAAAAACATTGAGACCAAAGCCAAGGCGGTATCTACCGTTGAAATTTCTGAATCCGGATGACGAATAACCTGTCCGTCTTGACTCTTGGTCCAGTGGGGATAAAATCCCGATTCATGCGCCGGCATTGCGAGAAGGCTTTGGACGCATTCCGCCACAAGCGTTTCGGCGTCTTGTGGTTCAATCATATCCAGCCAGCGCCCGCACGCGGTCACCATAGCGACAAAACCAAGGCCGGGAACACTGTCGAAATCACCGATTGGCCAATTTGATCGGTCGCGAACGAGATGCAATCCGGATTCATTGTCGATGCCATAGCAGCGAAAAACCTGGCTTGCGGAAGCAAGAAATGCATAGCGCAACTTGCTCATCTCCGGAACGCTGACGTAAAACCCGATTTCGTCAACGAACAGATCTGAATTGGTTTCAGCCACGAAATTTAGGAGCTTGAACGGCTGAATTCCTTCCGGGATATCCCGTCTGATCTCGACATAGTCATTTTGGTTGAAGTTAGAAATCAGCCATTGTTGGACGAGGATCTCGTCCTCCTTTGGTCCTGTTTTAAATTCTATTTTCCAATCCCCGTGACCCTTGACGACGGCGTACCAGGATTTGATCTTCACCTGGCAGTCCGGCTTAATTGGCCAAGGCAAGGCGGCATTTGGATCCAATAGCAGGTGTCGGCTGTCGGCCGTTTCGTTCATGCTGATCCAGTTTCCACAATACGAGCTTGCAGCATCGACCGTCTCGGTAACGATATGCAGCGCCCCGTTTTCCCAAGCCGCCGTTGCGCTTGGCCCACCGGAGATTATCCCGTTATCGGTTTGTATAGTGGTGTAATATCTCCTGTCCCCTATATCGTTTCGATAAGAAAAATCTTGTACAGGCTGTTTTACGAGATTTCCATTTTCGCAGGGATTGTTTTCACCAGGTTCCGGCGCAAATCCATCTTCGGTGCCGCACTCGGCATGGTAGCCTGCCACGTTATAGAACTGAATCAAACGCAATAACTCGGAAAGGGATATAGTCCAATCGGACAGCGCATAATCACTGTTGTGTGGAGCACAACTTTGATCGCCGAGACCTGGTGCGAAACCGTCTTCGGTGCCGTCCTCACAGTGCAGGCCATCTGAATTGAAGAGTTGAATAACGCGAAGCAGTTCAGTCAGGTTAATCACGTGATCAGCATTTTGATCAGCGGTGTGTACCAGTCCATTGGCTGCCTGGGCATAACCGGTTAAGACCATGGCCACAATGGTGAAATAAATGATTCTATACTTCATGATTTCCTCCTTTCGGATGTGTTTACTACTGAGTTCACATCAACCTTGACCTCTTAACGGGTCATACTTTTTATGCACAAGGACCGGTGTTGCCAGATGAGAGGCAACCACTGGGCCGGTGCCTACAGCTATGCTTGAGCAAACCTGGTGCCAGCGAGCCCATAAAAGCTCCAGGAAGAGCTAAATCATTTCCACGCAATACTTTATGTGCGCTATCGCAGGAGTTCCTCGTGTTGCCGGCCCATCGTAGACACTCCGATTGCCGGACGTTCAGTCTGAAAAACGGACTGTTGGGCAGAAGTCCGCGCATTCGAGGCAAACGGTTGCTCAGACAGCTTGATTCCGAACGCTAGATCGTCCAGGATTTTTTTCATACATATGTTGGCCGCGTACTCAAACTCCGTGCATTCGCGGCAATGCCATGGCAGAGGAATTTCCTGGAGGGTCTGTGGCGCGGCAGCATGCTGTTCGGCGAAGCGGGTGATATCTTCGCCGCTGGTTACGTGATTCACACGAAATTTCCCGTGTTGGAGCGCCGGATGGGCGCGCATACAGCAGGCCCATCGTGTGCCGAAAGGGTCGATGACCGCTTTTAACAGCGGGGCATAGCAGATACCCGCATCGGGCTTCAGGAACTTCTGGACACTTTCCCGGCTGGGGCGGAGACGCATGTTCCCGAGTTTGCCGGATTCCGAGAAAACGTTCAACCGCTGAAAACTCTCATGCAGTTGATCCCGTTGCTGGGGAGTCAGCGGATTGGTTCTCGAATCATTTGCGAGTGCATCATTGCCGATGTCAAAGAAATCGAGTCCCGCCTCTGCCCACATCATAACGGCTTGTTCAATCTCCTGGTAATTAGCGGGGACGGTAAGAAATGTAACGCCGATTTGCGCCGCGGGCTTGCCGGCATCCAACAGATGCCTGCGAATTTGCAGGGCCTCTTTCACGCGCCGTTTGACTTCTTCAAAAATCTGCTGACCGTCGGAGCGGTGCGGCATCTGTACAACAGCATATGTTTGGGGCGTAGCCGCGTGAATGGAGAATCGCAATTGTGAAGCGCGCGCAACAACCATTTCCAAAACATCATGGGTTAGGATATCCGGAACCCCATTCGTATACACACGAACGCACGGTTCGGCAGGCAAATGGCGGAAGACATCGACGGTTGTCTTCGAGGAAAAGGGTTCAAGCCCGCCGGAGAAGTAGATCGCTTTACATCCGTGGTCCACGAAAGCAAAGACCGCCGACAGGATCTGAGCGCTGGTGAGCTTTTGCGCTCCGGCTCCCGGGCAGTATCGGGAGCAGTCCGTATTGAGCGTGGCCTCTCCTTTGCTATAGCAGAAAATGCACGCGCAGGGGCAAAGGGGTCCGGTGTGCAGTTCGAGCACGGAGGGATAAACCGGCTGGTGATTGTATATCGCCTGAATGCATTCGGACGCTTGAAGAACATCGCTCATGACGCGGATACAGTATCCGCAGCCGGGCCCCCATGAATCCAAGCGTTTTTGAATAACGGCGTCATTTTGGATTTGCACAAAAACCGAGCGGATTTCGTCCGGAGCAAGTCCGCAGCTCTCGCTGATGGCACGTGCGTTCAGCAACGGATTCATTAAAAATTGCTCTCTTGCCTTTTGCAGTCGTTCATTCATGGCCTGTGCTCCTTACGTTTTCCCAAAGCATTCAGCTTTTGGATGGGTTTCCGGGTTCTTCAATGGGTTTGAAATAGGGTCTCTTGTTCTCATGTTGTTGAACATTGTTTCCTGATAAGTTGGTGTGGCATCCCATTCTTCAAGGGGGGGATCGAGTCGGGGTGAGTTCCACCGCGGATATAGAGGGATTGGGTTTTCAAAAGAGGGTGTGGTCTGATCGATATAGTCTTTAAATCGCCGCCGTGTATCCGAGTCTCCGGCCAGCAAAATAACACGGAAGGTGAGAACTGTTATAGAGACGATAAACGCAATTTTCAGGATCTTGGCGCGTGCCGGACGCCACAAGATGCTTCGGGATTTCATGCGGTGGTGCAGAGGATTATGCACGGGCATGGCGCAAACGTCATACTGTATGGCCGCCGCGATAAAACCAAGGGCGCCCCAACAGGCCAGCAACGGGGCTCCTCCTCCCGTAAAGAATGGAAGCCAATTTCTACCCGGCGGCAAAGTGGCGGTACAGGATCCGAAGTGGGCGAGTGCAGGCATCAGAAATGAGAGCGTCGTGCCCGCCACGCACAGGCGCGCATAGGGATTACCGGTCTGCCGGGCAAGCCGGAAACCGCTCAATCCAAATAGAGTAAACAAGGCTATGATGATCAGGGCGCCCACGCACCCCAGCTCATATCCGGTTATGGAAAACAGGAAATCGTCGTAAAAGCTTTTGGGAGTGTTCTCGGGGAAAAGCCCAGCCCCCAATCCAACACCAAGATTTCCACCTTGCGCGAAAGCGCCGCTGCAAACCGCCACGGGGGACCAGTTTTCGGCGGAGGTGGCAGAGGTGAGTTGCGGACGTGTGGTTAATATCATTCCTGCGCCAAGCAAACACACCCAGAGCGACGTACAGAAAGCAAGCAGGTTTGACATGCCGGCCAGCCATGCCATGGTCAGTATGGTCAGCACCGATATCATGGCCGTTTCCATGGATCCCGCCATAAAGGATAGACACCCACATGCGAGAGACAGGAACGCTGTTGTGGCAAGGAGGGCGTGCTTTGGATTCATTTCCATACAATGGGAGAGCACGGATATGAAGATAAGAGGGGATAGCATGTAAATTGCCGCTTGCATTTGTTGCTGCACACCTGACTGTGACAGAAGGAAGATCCATTGTCCATCCGAACGGATATGGAGATTGACAAGCAAGTTAATAATGACAAAACCGGCGAGTGCCAACAGCACACCGTGAGCATGGGACATAAGATGGACAAACGGCACTTTAGTGGCCAGACCACCCATCGCCATCGCCGCCAACATGAATCCTAATGCCTTTACGGTATAGGCATTATTTTCACCATCCCACGGATAATTCCCATAAGCCCAAAGTAACCCCAAGGCGGAAAGAATAAATCCGAATACGGCCATTGCCGCCAATTCCCAGGGTAATGTCACCTCCATTTCAAGCCTCGGGTTTGTATTGCCGGGAAGGCGATGGAGACCCCGTGGTTCTCCATGTATTGCCGCAGTCTTTATGCTTTTGGGGCTGCGCGCCGGGAGTTTGGCCAGGGGGTCTATATGTTCAACAGTTGTTGGACGCATTGGTGAGCACCTGATTGTAAGTGTTCGCGGGCTTCCCGGAGTTCATCCTGAGACATGGTTTGTCCGGCCACGAGATCGAGCCGTTTGATATTGGCGAGAATCGGTTTCCAGAGGGGCAAGTGGCCGGTATTCAAGGCTTGCCATCGGACCTCGGTGCGCAGGAATTGATTGAAGTGGTCGGTGATGGTCACATAGGCTTCCAATGCGCCACGGGTTAATGCGGCGAACTGGTTTTCGTTCAATTCCGGCAATTGCTTCAGTAAATGTACAAAGGTTTCATTGGTGTAAATTTTCTGGAAGAAACCAATCAGGTCGTTGTTCAGATTTCGCCGTAATGCGCACAAGTCGATGCTGAGGCACATGTAAATCAATTCAATAACGGATTTAAGGACGGGAATATCGAAGGCTTCGGCCACCATGAATGAAAACCGCTGGTCAACGTGCCAGGCGCCCTGGAAAACACAACGTCCAAGCGTATAGAGGAGGTTGTCGATATCATCCTGCTGTTTTATGTTGAGGACATCGGCAATTTGGTTCCGGAAAGGAGACAGACGGAGGGAGTATTTTCCACGGCCAGCCTCCATGAATTTTACGAACCGTGGATCTTCGAGGGGGAAATCCTTGGAGCGATAGAGGTCTTCGACTTCCAAGCCATAAGTTCCCCAGCAGTCATGATGGGTGCGGGCGAGATAATAAGCGGGCAGGCCATAATCCATGCGCCGGATCTCGAGGTGAACATCATATTGGCCGGTGGTTTTCAAGGCTTTGTTCAATCCTTTTGGCTCCATGAGTCTGGCCTTGTCTTTGCCGTAAGGGCCGTAAAGGCTGAAATTGCGCGCGAGCACCTCCGTCAGATGGCGCAGATCCAAGATATTTCCACCTTCACACGCCAACTTGCTCCGCAGGGTGTCATACGTGCGCATCACGTCCACCATGGCTTCCAAACCACCGGGCTCGTACCAAGTCTTCCGCATGTAATTTGCCGTGCCAAAATACGGACCGCTGTCCTGCCCGCCGTCATCGCCGCTATCCGAGGTTCGCCAGCCCGTTAACATGCTGTTTGAGAACGTTTTCCAAAACATCCAGTGTTTCCTCCGGAAATCAGATCGTTTCTAGTTTCGGCACCGGGTCAAACGGCGCCGTTCGTGAATACAGGAAGCCACATAGCCGCCTATACTTTTGGCCACCTCGTTGGGCTGGCTCATGGCTTGCGCATCAATGACGATGCGTTTGTCGATCACGCCTTCGATGTGTTCTTGTTTTATGGATTGCAAGGCCGCGAGGGTTATGTGCAGGCGCTCTTTCAGATCATTTTTGAATAAGCCAAGCACCCCAGCCACCTCCTCTTCCGCCGTTTTGTTATTGGTGTGGAAACATTTGTTCCAGGCGCAGTCGGAAATGAGGATCAAATAGATCTGGCTGCCTCGGGCAAGTGCGACCGCCTCGTCCAGCATATACTTGAGGGAAAGGGCGTCTGACTGCGCGCCGGTTCCATTGTCGGGCAAAGACGCCACGGCCCGTATTGCCTCTGCGGGATTTGATACGGGCGTTTTGCGCGGGTGATAGATCCATTGAACCAAAGGGGAGCCCATGGTGCAGAATTCATCCTGGCTGTGGTAGAGGGCGGCCAATAACTGCACATTCGCGCGGTGGGCGCTTTGCAGCCATCCTGCGGCGAGCAATTTACACATTTTCATTTGCTCATTGGACAACGACGCCGAGCCGTCGGCGGCTATTAACAGAACCGCTTTCCCCTTTGGGGTTGGCTCCTTGAGAATCCGGTATCGCCGGAAGACAGCCTTTCGGGTTTCCACCAGGGGAAGACGTTTCCCATCCAGGTGTCCGCTGGTGTGCAGACGTTCGATTTGCGGCCGTTCTTCCTCACTGGGATAGAGGTTCTTTCGAAGGGCTTCGGCAATGGGCATGCTTTCCCGGTGTAATTTCCCAACCCGTTCGGGGTCTTCACACAACTCCATAGGGCGATCTTTCAATTGACCCCCGACTTCTTCCCCGTTCAACGAAAATTCCACCGTCTGGCCTTCCGTGGGCGAACCTTCCATAGGCCCCTGGGAAAAACCGCTGGCAGCCAGTTGCTGTTCCAGCAGATCCTCGCGCAAATCTTCCCATTCCGATGTCTGGCCGGACGCCTCCAATGCCGCGTGCTGGAGATCGCTTACCACCTTTTCCATCTCCTGGTGTTTCTTCGCTTCATCATTTGACGCCCCCTCCTCATTGGTTTCTGAGGCATTTAATGCCGTTATAAGGTCTTGCAGGGCGTTGTTCGTGTTGTTATTGCTCGAAAGAATCGGCGGTTGGGGTTGTTCCCAGGGAGGGATTTCCATGGAGGCCGTCTTCTCATCTTCTTGGTCCATGCTGCCATAGCAATATTCCGGCCCGGCGCCCGGAAACTGGGTGGGGGAGCCCTTGGCCGCTTGGCGGACCCGCTTGGCTTCTTCGGGATCCTTGGGGGGGAGCATGGGCACCATGGCATCCATCAGATCCACGGCCCAAGCGGAAAATAACGGGAGGAAGCCGTCTAGTTCAGTTTTGGGAAGAACACAGAAATAGTGCCGGCTGCGCATGGTGAGGATTTTTAAGATTTGCCGGGTCATTGGATGAATCGCGAGAAAATCCGTAGACGGCAAAACATCCCCGTAGAGCACGGCGGCTTCGATAACGTCTTTCAGATAAGTGAACTTTAAGGCGCATTGCGACGCCTGGAACAGGCGATAATGCTCAACATAGTGCAACCCTTCGTATCGTCCGGTTTCTTCAAGAATGGCACGGTTTCCCAGGGCGCTCGCAATTTGCCACCAAGTGGTTTCGCGCGCTTCTGGTTTACAATGCGGATATCGTTCAGCAACCTTCGGTCCGGCCGCAGTCATGATCGCCTTTGCGAATTCACCGCTCAGCGCTTTTGTTTCGAGAAACAATGTATGGCCGAGGGCCGCCAGGGCAGGATTGGGATAACTGGTATAGAAGGCAGACAACTGGGGTTTGACAGCCATATCCCGTTCGGGTTTTTCGCTCTCATTTTTCATGCGATGAATGGCCTGTTGCCCTTCGCGGACAAGGGCGTGGAACTGGATCTGTCCCCGGCAGCGGTAAGACCATGGGGTCAGGGGATCGTAACAACGCGGCAAGGAGACGCCGGCCCATTCTTCTTTGTAACGGACCAATCGCGGGGCATGCTGAATGCCGTACACATATCCGCCCATATCATCACTTTGTCCGATAGTGCCGTATCCCCAGGCGAATCCATTCGTGTTCATAAGAGATCTCCTCCCATCAAGGTATCCGCCCGGCGCCCTTTCCGCAGACCGAACACCTCGCTGAAGACGCCGGCGAGCCGTTCCCGGTCCGAAGGAGACGCGGAGCCGATGAGCGTGACATTCGCCACTTCCTGCACGGACAGGTTGGGCAACGCATGGGCCAGCCGCAGGAATGCAAAATAGCTGTAGAGAGTCGGCGGCGCTACCGTTAAAACGTTCCCCTGGTTGCGCTGCATCCGGATGGCTTGACCCAACTCCACCACCTTCATCACGAGAGCATGGTCCAATGTGGGGAGATGGCCTTCGCCCATCAAATTCAAGATAATCCGCACTTCTTCCTCGGGCAAGAAGTAATTCATGGGAATATTTATGGTGGCCCGCCGCGACAATGCATCGTCAAGGGTGACCAAGGTGTATGTGGAAGTATCCTCAACGTTGTAATTACTGTCGGTAACCCATGCGATCCCGGCGCCGTTCATGAACTGTCCATCCGGCAGCCGGATCATTCCACGGGTAATCAAATTAAGAAGTCCGCCCTGCACCGAGGAACTGTGCACACGGCCCATTTCACGCAGCCAGATAAGGGGATAATGTGTTTCGACAGAAGAAGCCGCTTCCCGTAATGCCCGGATAAGCTCACTTTCTTCGTCATACGTATGACCGTCCACGATGGCGCGTTGCGTATACAGTTCGCCCGGCGTTTCATAAATCATCATTTCAATCGCGAACACTTTCAAAGGACGGTAGGGGGTGTTTTGAACCTCGCACAATGCTTTCCAATTCTCCGCTACCAGGGTGAGCGCTTCGAGCAAGCCGGATTTACCTGTACCGGTTTCACCATGGATATGGATGAATTCACCGTGGATGATTCCCTGTCCCAGGATCTCCAAAACTCGTTTTTGGGGAGCCATGGGGAGGCTTCCGGGAACAGGCCACATTTCGATGGGTTCGTTGGGCCCGGCCAGCGACATTTCTTGTTTCTGCCACAGTCGTGGGATACGATTGGTCATAAGGTACTCCTTTCATTTGCTGATACTTCTTGTAATAGGGCGTGTCCGCCCTCATTTACGACTAATTCCAATGCCGGGAGGGAACCGGCGATTCCATCGCGGGTGAAATGCATGACCGCCCGTGCGGCATGTTGCTGTGCCAGTTCTTGCAAGCCCCTGGCCCCTAAGCTGGCCGCGGGCGCTCCCGTGGCCGACAGGAACCGGCGGGCTGTTTCAGTGGAGGCGTCCACGTGTGCGTGGTGGATGTTCAGACGCCCCAATGCCAGGATGGAGGCTTCCTGCAATACTCTCCGGACAATTTCCGTGCGCACGTCCTCGCCCAATGGTCCAAACAGTACGGGGTCGCCTACCCGCCCCCAAAACGCGGCGGAGAACAATTGCTTTAGTTCACGCCGTGCGTCTTTGCGCACCTCCTCCAATTCAGGGGCTTTTGCAAATCCCATCGGCTGGAAGATTCGTTCATCGCGGCCTCCTGGAAGATTCAATGTGAAAACGAAAATCACATTAGAGCAATTAAACATGTGCCCTTTCGCCGCTTGTGCCTCACCGGTCTGAAGCACCTGAAGAAAAATATCGGTGATAGGCCCCCGCACGGAAGGAACCGCATGGTCGATGTCGCTCACCTCCACCACCGCCCCCTCATGATGTTTAGCGATCTGTTCGAGGCGCCCGGCTTGGTCGCTGTCGATGATCCCCCTGCCACTCCCCAGCATCTGCGACATGGCCGTGTGGTGGTCCGACATCGATGCCGCGTCGATATTGCAGAATGGCACATCCAGCCATCGGGCCAGGAGCGCAGCAAATTCGGATTTTCCGGTGCCCGTGGGCCCCAGCGCGCCCACACGCAGGGGTTGGTAAATGGGGCAAGTCAACGCCTGCCGCCGTAACTTCTCGACCACTTCCTCAATGGCAGTGTCTTGTCCCAGCAGGCGATCTTCGAGGTAGGGGATCAGCCCCGGATCGGTCAGACGATCCAGATAGCGCTTTTGGATGGCTTCGAAACGGCGAACGCGCGGACGTTTGCACACGCCGCCAAAGGTCTCTGAGCAATCAAGAAGACGTTGCGCAAATTCTGAAACATCGCCCGTCATTCCGGGGTGGAGCTTGCCTTCCACGACGCGAACCGCCGTCTGGTGCACCAGACGGCGCGCCTGGCTTCGCTCGATAGGGTCAAGGCACTCCGCCACCTCACGGCGCACCTCATCCATGAAAGCCAAATTCCGCATCGACACCCGCCGGCAGATTTCTTCCACTGCAAACGCGATCAACACCTCAAGATCCGCTTCCGGAAAACGGCAGACGGCGGGATCGTGAGGACTCGGCTCTCCACCCTGCCCTCCGGAGAAAATGTTCTGGAGTGCGCCATAGCTGCCGAAGAAGACCGCTGCACGATTTTCGGCAGCCAGAGAAGAGAGTACATTGATTGATTCGTTAGACACGTCGTAGCGGTAGACCCCGATGCGCAGAATGCGGGCGGGCACGGCCACAAGTCCCGGCGCGTCGAATACCAGGTGAAGAAGTTGTTCCGTATTCAGGGACATTTTCTTCACCCTCCCGAGCGTTTGGCCCCGGCATTGGTTTAGCGCCGACGATATAACACTCAGCGCGAGGGATTGTTCGAGCGGCGTTTCCGCCGTGACCCCTGCAC
This sequence comes from Candidatus Hydrogenedentota bacterium, assembly GCA_029565395.1. GTDB lineage: Bacteria > Hydrogenedentota > Hydrogenedentia > Hydrogenedentales > CAILVY01 > CAILVY01. The sequence continues at coordinate 15,739 of JAKQOG010000097.1, forward strand.
TGACCCCGCCCATGAGCAGGTCCGCCGCCCCGGCGGCCCACGCGCCGGGTTCCCTCGCGTTTCCTGCCCCAGCATCCCATGGGAGTATCGGGGTCAGCACATCCACAAATTTCTGGTACTTGGCCTGCAACGCAGCCACGTCCAGATCCCCTGTATGGGGTGGGCAAAGCGATTTTGTCCAATCTTTAATCCGGCTGATTTGCCGGCGAAGCATGACTTCCCGGGACGGGCTCAGGTCATCGCCATGGATCAGACGGGTCAACTGTAAGGAAAGGCCGGTATCGATTTTTTTGCTGGACCAATTCCAATGGGCGCCCAATTCTCCTATAACGCCCGAAAAATCGCCGACAGACATAAAAGAACCTGCGGGGAAGATTTGCAGGAACAATTTCGCTTCGCCGGAGGGAAGGGTTTCCACAGACATCTCAACCCCCGGCTGTCCTGAAAAAACATACGACATTGCACCGGCAGCGTCCGTCTGTCTTATCGGTGCGCCAGCATCCGGCCAGATTTCTTCTAGCATCCCCACAACGCGCGGGATCATCCGCGGGGACGAGCTCTCATTAAAAATACTCCGGCCGCCAATAGTTTCGTCCTTGTCGATGTGTTCTTCCATTGCTATCCCGTCCATTCCGTTTGGCGTACAGCAGTCTCTTCCGGAGGTACTGTCGGCCAATTAGTAGTCCATGGTGCATGCAGTACGCTTGGAATGGTTGCGGCCAAGCAGTGCATGCGCACATGCGAGGATATGAGCAATCCAAATGCCAATTGCTGCGCGGCAGGGTTATTTGGTTCTAACTTATTCCCCCACAATGTCTTGTATTTTCAGTGGCGCTTTCCTTTTCCCTTTGCATCGTGCCCAAAGCACTCTGATTATCAGATTTACAGGTCCGAGAATCGGAGTATGTCCCTTATGATCAAGCAGCGGTGTAAAAAGGCTGTAAAACAGGTAAACAGTTTTTATCACATGGTTTATAAGTAATAAGGGAGGGGGTTCTTTACATTGGCATGGGCATTGCTCTTTGGCATGACAGTGATTTCGAACTGTTTGGAACAACATGGAAAAATGTAAGGAGCTGATCATGAAAAAGGGAATCATGCCAAAAGTGACGATGGCGAATATCGCGCTGATTGTCTACGTGCTTTTCTATGCGGGCAATGCCGAGTATTCCAAAAAGACAGTTCATGCGGGTGTGCCGGACTATATGTCTGTGCTTGTTGCCCCGATGGATATTTCTTTAATTGACAAAACAAAGAGTGCACAGCCCGCGATTGACCCCGCTTTATCGAAAACGCCTGGGACTAAATTGGAAGATAAAGGCGCAAGCGCGGTCTTTCACAGCGCCGATCAAGACGGCGACTATCTGATTAATCTGACGGAGCTGCTGCGCGTCATTCAGTTCTTCAACTCAGGTGGTTTGCACTGCGCCGTGAATCCGGAGGAAACCGAAGATGGGTTTGTTCCGGGAGCGGGCGGAGATCAAAATTGCACACCGCATAATAGCGACTATAATGCACAGGATTGGATCATTAATCTGGCTGAGCTGCTGCGTTTGATTCAGTTATATAACTCCAGCGGGTATCATGCCGAATGCGGTACGGAGGACCAATTCGGGCCGGGGCTTGGCGAAAATTCGCCCTGTATGGAAGGTGAAGCTGACACCACCCCTCCGGTTATCGATATGAATAACGGTGATCCCATGTACTGGGAAGTCGGCACGCCGTTTATTGATCCGGGCGCGACGGCTTTTGACAACATAGACGGCATATTGACGGTGACCGTCACTGGCGAGGTCAACACGTCGGTGCTTGGGACATACATCATCACCTATACCGTAACGGATTCTTCCGGAAACACGGCGACTGTCACGCGGACCGTCATTGTGGCCGATCAAACGCGGCCCGTAATAACACTTGCCGGCGATAATCCCCTGGCGTGGGAAGCGGGCGTTGCGCCGTTTATTGATCCGGGGGCCACAGCCTATGACAACTATGATCACGATTTGACCGGCGCGATAATCTTCACCGGCAGCGTAAATGTCCAGGAACCCGGTTACTACACACTAACGTATGAGGTGGCCGACACCTCGGGCAATACCGCCAGTTTGACCAGGTCTGTCCATGTAGCGGATACCTTGCCGCCCATAATTAGTCTTATGGGTGATAATCCAATGACTTGGGAACTGGGTGAAGCATTCGTTGATCCGGGGGCTACAGCGCTGGATTCGTTTGAAGGGGATGTTTCTTCAAGAATTTTGGTGACGGGCGTGGTCGATAGTGATCATGCCGGCGCATACACCCTGACGTATACGGCCAGCGACATGTCGGGCAATGCCGGTTTCACGACGCGCCTGGTTAATGTAGTGGATCTTGATCCGCCGGTGATTACTTTAATTGGCGATAATCCGCTCATGGTCAATTTCATTTCGGGCGCATATGCCGAGCCGGGTGCGACGGCGGCCGATTTTGCAGATGGGGATGTTTCGAGCCGAATTGTCATTTCCGGATCCGTGAACCCGATGCAAACGGGCGATTATACAATTACCTATTCGGTAACGGACAATGCCGGTAATACGGCTGTGGCAACCCGGACCGTTGTTGTTTCATTGACGGAATTCACATCATCGGCTGATCTTGGCGGGGTGATTCTCGGAGATTGCGCGGGCTACAGTGAAACAACCATCGCCATTGATCCGCCGGACAATGCACATTTCGGTGTACAACTGGCCGGCGGCGCTTTTTATCTCAAGCAGGAAGGCGGGGTTTGGCAGGCGGAAAAATTGACCCGGACTCCAGCGCCGTACATTTCCGGCGGCTATTTAACCTTATTGCTCAAGGACGGCTACCCGTATTTGTATGGTACGGGAGTGGGTCCTGGAGCCGGGGAGAATTTTGTCGAAGCCACGAATGCCGGCGGCGCTTGGGTCCAACGGATAATCAGCAGCGCGGGCAGTGTCGGTTTGGAATGTGACAGTCTGATTCTAAACGGCTCTATTTATACAATCTCGTGGCAATGGCTGGGCGCTCAGGATATTGTCATAAAGATTGATGGCGCCACCATCACCCCGGAAGTTTTGGGCAGCGGAAGTTGGCTGAATCACAATATTGTCGCGGACCAAGCGGACAATCTTCATATCCTGGCAGGTTCCAGTCACTGGACGAATGAAACCGGCGCTTGGGTGAAGACAAGCTTTCCTTATGGCTACAACGATGAATCCGCCTCCATTCTGCCGACCGGAGAAATTGTGGTTTTCAATGAACTGTATGGGCTGGCACGATACTCGGACGGCTCCTGGACGCTTGAAGATATAACACTGCTTGCCATTCCTGATTATGACGGCTGGAACCGGACAATCGATGAAGACAGCCTGGCGGTCGGGCCGGATGGCGCCATCTATGTGATAACCGTTATATCGAATTATGGCGACAGCAATAAGAAACTGGTGTTTTTGACTGACGCGCGGGGCAGTTGGGAAGGCCGGGAACTTGATCGGTGGGTAAGCTCAACGACACAGCGGGGCCCTGCGGTATCGTTGGACTCGGCCAGCAATGTCCATGCCGTTTATGCTGATACCGAAGCGGGCAAGACCAAGTATCTGATCTTTTCTCCTTTGGATTTTCTTGCCAGCGGGGAAGGAAACTTGGCCAAACCGGTTATCACACTGACGGGGGGCAATGTTGTACGCATCCCCGTGGATGGTACATTCACGGAAGGTTTCACCGCCATGGATGCAAATGGCAATGATCTGACGGCCCAGGTGGTGGTAACCGGCAGCTACGATCCGGCCACGCCCGGCCGTTACACCCTGACCTATACGGTCACCGACGAATACGGCAACACTGCCACCACCACGCGCAGAATTGAAGTAGGTGTTGGCATGGTGATTACCTATTCGCCTCCGTATGGGTCCTTTGATAATATCGCCGGATATGTATATGGCGTAGAACCCAGTGCGGCGGTGGTCGCTGGTCTGAATGAACTGGATGGCAACTTCTGGGAAAAGCCCTGGGCCAGCCAGCCGTATGTCACCATCAATGCCGATGGCGCTTTCTACTTTGACTACACGACCGGGGGTAGCGATCAATACACGGAAAAGATCCATCTGTTCCTGATCCCCGCCAGTTCGATTCCTGATATTCCTGAGTGCCTGCCCTGCTATAGTCTGCCGGAATTTCCAACGCAACTGGATTACAAGGTTGTTGATCGGACACAACCGGTTCGTACTATCTCGGCATTTGGTGATGATTGGGAAGTCAAAGGACCCAATGATCACACCATGGGTCCAGGTCCCAATTACTTCTCGGATGCGGAAGATGCGGTGTGGGTAGACCTCGATGGTCATGTACATTTGACCATACAGGGAGAGGATTGCACGGAAATAATCAGCCGGCAGACTGTCGGATACGGCACGGTTTCCTTTGTGGTGAAGGGCCGGACGGATTTGTTTGATAAAAACGTGGTGTTTGGCGGATTCACGTGGGATCCATTTGCCAGCGAGTCGTTCTTCCGGGAAATTGATGCCGTGGAAATCTCTCAGTTTCACGATCAGGCGGAAGTGACTCTTCATCAAACCATTCAACCTTGCAGCAAATGTGAACTATGCACGGGTCATTGCTATCAGGCCCCATTCGCGTTGAACGATGAGGACGATAGCATCACGGTCTACATGACGTGGCAGCCCGGATATGTTGAACTGCGCTCTTATTATGGAAGTTTCGACCTGATGAATCTTCCGCCGCTCTCGGAGTTGATCCTTAAAAGCGAATTCTCAGGCAGCATGGTGTTTGAACCGGGACTGGAGAATTTCCGCTTCAACCTATGGCTATTTAACGGGGAATTGACTACGACCGGCCTGGATTATGAGGTCGAAATCACAAATTTTACGAAACAGACCGAGGTCATTGATTGGGATGATCTTGCACCAGTGATCAGCATAATCGGCGATAACCCCGCCTATGTTGAGGCGCCAAATGCGTATATGGATGCAGGAGCGGAGGCGATAGACGATATTGACGGACCCGTTGCGGTTCAGGTTTCACACAACGTTGATTCCAACGTGCTTGGCACGTATATGGTCCAGTACACGGCGGCGGATTCCTTTGGCAATGTGGCCACTGCCACCCGGACCGTGATCGTGCGCGACACCACTCCGCCCGTCATTGTGATCAGCGGGGCCAACCCATTAATCATACCGGTCTTTTCACCTGCGCCTGATCTGGCCTCCGACATAACAGTCAATGACAGTTTTGAAGGAAACCTCTGGGATCGCCTGGTCATCACGATTACGCAGCAAGCCAAGGCACTGCGAAATTTCTTTTAAAAATGTTGTTTTAAACGAACCTGCCGTGCCGGCAACAGCACGGCAGGCTGCGTTTATTAAGGTTTTTGACATTAATGCGCTTTTGAAACGGACGTTTGCCGTCCAAGTCTTGGTATAGGAAGTTCGCCAGTTTGCGATAAGCCAGTATATTGGATAGACTTTACGAATCAGCTTTGTTGATTAAAGGGACGTGAAAGAAGGGTTTCCCATGAGCACTATTCAAGCACTCGTAATTAAGGTGAAAGGACACTCTGCCGTCCGGTGGGCATTTCCCGTTGAGGAGAATATGTCTATCTCCATAGGCCGGGACGGAGGACAGCAGGGAATGGATGTTACCATACCTCAAAACCTGAAGGAGGCAGACACTGTTTCGCAACAGCATGCGCGGATCCTCCGGCGCGGGAATACCTATTGGGTTGAAGATCTGGGGTCCACCAATTTTACGTACATGGATGACAGGGCAGTGGTTTCGTTTCGGGAGATCGTATTGCCCTGTGACAAATTGCGGCTTGGAAATCTCGAGTTGTCTGTTGAAGAAAAAACGCTGAGGGAGGGGGAATTGAAGGAAGCGGTGCTTGTTCATCGGAAAACTGCTTTGAAAAAAGCCGTGTTGTCCACCCGGAATGTGTTCATGGTGCCCGAAGACTGGCCTGAAATTGACAAAGAAATCAGGTGGTCCTCCGCCCTGGACCAGGTTTTGCAAACCGTCCGCGATGTTAAAGATCCTGATGCCGCCGCCGTCCGCGTTGCGTCCATTGTGGCGATCTACGAACGGGCAAAGAACGCGGTTATCCGGGTGCATACGGACATAAGCGAACTTCCGGACATTCTTCGCAATTGCGGAATTGACGCGCCTGACGCCCATGCCAAAATTGCACGAGAGCGCTTGAGAGACGAGCGTTCCCCGCAGGAGTGCATCTGTATACCCTTCTCGTCCTTTGTCATGTATGCACAGACGAGTATTTCCTGTTCAATACAAACCCTGAACCTGTGCGTAGTCCATTTCGGAAAAGCATCGAACTTTGTTTCCACCGAAAGGGCCACGCAGTTGATCATGCTGAGCCTCTCGCTCCTGGATACGGTCGCCAGCGCCTGGCATAGCATTAAGAAATCCCAGGAAGCAGTGAAAAAAAGCCGCTCTCTTCAACTTCCGGACGAAGTGAAGCGGCTCTGTGATGAACATCAGTACTGGGGGGAATCGCCCGCGTTTGTAAAAATGCTCAAAGATGTTTCCAGAGCCGCCGAAACGTATTTTGTGCCTGATAAAATGGGGCTGCCTATAATTCTTCTTACTGGAGAGACAGGTGTGGGCAAAACCAAATTGGTTGAAGTTATCCGCGAATTATCCGGTAGTGCCACTAAACCTTATGTCACGCAAAGTGGATCTGTTCTGGCTGGTATGGATACGACACACCTTAGATCCGAACTTTTTGGGCATGAAATAGGCGCCTTCACAGGTGCTACAGAACAGAGAAAGGGGTTATTTGAACGGGCCAGGAATGGTATTTTGTTTCTGGACGAGATTGGGGTGTTGGACCAATATGCTCAACAAGTATTGCTAACGGCGATCACTACCGGAGAGTTTACGCGCCTTGGGGGATCGTCAACGCTTGTCACAAACTGCTACGTTATTCTTGCCACAAACAGCAATCTGGAAGAAATGGTGGAACGTAAAGAATTCCGCCGAGATCTATTTGCGCGCATCAGAACATGGTCCTTTGAAATTCCCCCACTATGGAAACGCCCCGACGATATTAAAATTATCGCCCAAAAATATATTGAATTCCTCTATGACAAAAAGCCGAAGAAGCACCTTTCACCCGCACTTCTTGAGATCCTTATGAAATATAATTGGCCCGACAATATTCGCAGCCTTGTTGACAGTTTAGACTTTGCCTGTAGATTTAGTGAAACAGACGAAATTGCCTTTTGTGACCTGCCGCCGGATTTGCAGGATAAAATAGCCCGCCGCGTAATGGGGAATACAGCGGACGAACCCCAAACCAGCATGCCGGATGGTTCGAGTGGCGGATTCCCAACAATGAAGGAGGTGGTGGCGGAGGTGGAACGGAAACACATAATCGCGGCTCTGGAACGAACCCATGGCAATGATGAAAAAGCCCGTACATTGCTCAAGCTTTCCAGAAGCACCTATTATGACCGTACGAAGAAATTTGGGCTGCGGGAAAAGCAGGAACAATGATTCCGATTTTCAGAGTGTTGTCTGATTATCAGAATTGAATTCTGCAAATTAGAGTGATTGAGACACATGAAGTACTTGTGTATAGTGAGATGGTGTATTGTAAATCATTGCGGGGGAATGGGTTGATGATGTTTGGGACCAGCCGGAGATTTTGGCGCGGCAGTTGCTGTTGCGGTTATGGTGAACATGTTTATCGTATGGAATGAAGAGACCGCAAGAAGTACAGGGAGGGAAAGAATGATGGATGCGCGTTTGATGGAGGGAAAACACCGGAGGAGGGCTCCTTCGAGGCAATCGGACCTTACATCAAGGAGGACATCATATGAGTAGATATGAACAGGGTCCGGGCGGAGGGTTTGGCGGCGGCAGACATATCAGCCTCACCATGCCGGATTTGCGCGGCACCATTACGTTATGGATTATGGGTATTTGCGGGGGAGTCTATGTGGTACAGATGCTATTGGACCAGGCCGGACTGGTTTCCGCCGGGACATCAACGTTGGTGTTGGGGCTCTCACGCGTGGGACTGTCGAAAGGCTGGATCTGGCAGTTGGTCACATCGCCGTTTCTCCATTCCAACGTGGCGCATCTAGTGTTCAACATGGTAACGCTGGCGTTCTTGGGCGTGGACATCGAGCGATGGCTGGGGCGCAAACGGTATATCGTGTTCAGTTGCTGTTGCGCTCTGGCGGGCAGTGCCGGATTTCTGGCGCTTACGGGGCCTCGTGCCGTGGGCGTAGGATACTCGGGCGTGTTATATGGAATTCTCGTGGCGGCGGCGATGCTGTACCCGAATCGCACTATTTTAATATTTTGGCTGTTCCCCATGAAGATGAAGTGGGCGATGGCGCTTCTGGGCCTGATGGCGTTATTCGCGGCTTTGGAACCAAACCAGAATGGCATTGGTCATGCAGCGCATTTGTTCGGCGCTGTTGCGGGCTATGCCTTCATCAAATTCATGAGCCGCCCCCGTGCCCGCCGGAACCCTCCCTCAGATGTTAATGCTTTACTGAAGAAAAAACTCCCTAAGCTGAAGATACCGAAGAAATTGTAACAGGGCATTGATTCCAGGCGAAATGACGTGGAAAGGACCGGATGATGTTTACTGAAAAAGCGACAAGCATTGTGGAACTGGCCAAGGATCGGGCGTTTTCGCTGGCAAGAGACTGTGTGGACCTGGAATCGATCCTCGCGGCTATGGGAACCGATTCGGAGGCCGGGGTGCGGTTGGCCGATTGCCTGACCAACGGTGACACCACGGATTTGCGCGGGCGGTGCCCGGAACTCGGGCGGCCTGCGCCGTGTCCGGGAAAGATGGAACCGGACCCGGACCTGCGCAGTGTGCTGGAAACGGCACTGAAACTGGCGTCGGGAGAAGGAGTGCCTGACCGGACCCACCCGGGGTTTATCGGTCTGGAACACCTTGTGTGCGCGGTGGCGATGTCGCGCGTGGCGGTGGAAATACTCGGCGAAGGATTGGCGCCTTTGCGGCAGGACGAAGCAATCAAACTGCTTTCCGGTTGGCTAAGCGATCTGGAGGGGAGCTATTCCCTGGGCGATCTTGTGGGGCGCTTGCGCGGGCTTCGGGCCGACCTGATGAGTAAGGTCTTCGGGCAGGACCATGCCGTCCAGGCGTTCGTGGAGGGCTTGTACAACTCCCGCGTAACGGCTGTGGCGGACAAGAGCCGCAAACGTCCGGAGGGCATCTTTGTCTTTGCCGGTCCGCCGGGCGTGGGGAAGACGTACATGGCCGAGTTGTGCGCGGCCCATCTTGAGCGGCCTTTCCGCCGTTTCGATATGACGGCCTACACCGATCACCAGGCCCATAACGACCTGGTGGGGTTTGCACCAAGCTATCAAGGCGCACAACCCGGCCAATTGACAGGCTTTGCGCATTCCAACCCGAATGCAATCCTGCTGTTTGATGAAATCGAAAAAGCCCACCTGAACACGATGCAGTTGTTTTATCAAATCCTTGACGCGGGCCGCCTGGAAGACAAGTTCATGAAGAAAGACGTGGCGTTCCGCGACACCATCATCATCTTTACGACGAATGCGGGCCGATCCCTGTATGACGATCCCAACCGCATGGGGATCGGCACGGCCAACGCCACGTATCATAAACGCACTATCCTGAGCGCCCTGGAAAATGAGAAGAATCCCAGCGACGGCCGGCCCTCCTTCCCGCCCGCTATCTGCTCACGGCTGGGACAGGGCTACCCCGTCATGTTCAACCACCTCGGTGTGAATGAACTCGAAAAAATCGTCAATGTCGAAATGAAGCGGGTGGAAGCCCTGCTCGAGCGGCAATATTTTAAATCGTTCCGCCATGAGGGAAGGCTCCCGATCTCGCTGGTATATCGCGAGGGCGCCCGTGTGGACGCGCGCCAATTGCGTTCCGAAGCGGAAAAATACGTCAAAGCGGAACTATTTCGTTTTTGCAGCCTGTATGCCCGTGATCGCATCGAAGAGGTGCTGGAAGATATCGATGAGGTGGTGTATTCCGTAGGGTTTCCGGATACACCGGAAGAGAAAACCATTGAAGAACTCTTCCAGCCCGTGGATCGGCCCAAGGTTCTGTTGGCGGCCAATACAGCATTTCTTGATGCCTGCCGTACGGGTGTGACGCAGTTTGACTGGCTCCATGCCGAGACCCCTTCGGAAGCCATCGAAAAACTTGCCGTGGATGATGTGGATTTCATTCTTTTGGACTTGTGGCTCGGCAGCACCGGGGCCGCATCAGAAAATACCGCGGATTATGTGGCGCTTGAAGCGCGGGAGCTGGACAGCGGGCGGGAAATGCTCAAGCGGCTGCACGAACGCTTTCCGCTCATCCCGGTATATCTTCTTTCATTCGTACAGCGGGACGCGGAAGCCGCCACACTGGAATCCGATGAAAAAGTCATTTCTTCAAAGGAGGAGATTCTCGCCACCCGGCCTGTTGATGTGAACTATCTTACGGACAGCAAACATCCGTTTGAAGACGAAATCCTGCACCGCCCCATTGACGATGAATTGCTGTTGGCGTGCATTCGCGCCGGCGGGGCGCGCGGGCTGGTCAGCACGGATTTCGGCGTGGGCAGGCGCGGCTGCAGCGCGAAACGCGCCCAACAGTTCGAGAAAAGTTTGACGGCCATTCACCATCGTTTATATCGGGAGAAAAAAGCGCGGGCCCTGGCAAGGGAGCGAAAGGTGCTCTCGTTCGACACAATTGCCGATCTGGATCGCGATGCGCGCACGCTCACCTTCCGCTTGCGCAACTTCCGCCTGGCGCGTGCCTTGGATGCATCCGATGCCGGTGAAATGATCGAAGATGTCTCCCGGCCTGCCACGCGTTTTGACGACGTCCTCGGGGCCACGGAGGCCAAAACCGCCTTGCAGTTCATCGTGGACTGGCTACGCAATTCCAAAAAATACCGTGCATTGGGATTGCGGGCGCCGAGAGGAATTTTGATGACGGGGCCTCCGGGCACCGGCAAGACCATGCTGGCCCGCGCGGTGGCGGGGGAATCGGATTGCGCCTTCGTCGAGAAATCGGCCTCTTCTTTCGTTACCATGTGGCAGGGAAGCGGACCGCAGAATATCCGGGACCTTTTTGCCCGGGCGCGCCGTTATGCTCCGGCTATTGTGTTCATCGACGAAATCGACGCTATCGGCAAGGAACGCGTGGGCGGCCCTTCCTCGCGCGCACAGGAAGAAACCCTCAATGCGCTGCTTACGGAAATGGACGGATTTGCCGCCGACACCGACACCAGCCCCGTGATTGTGCTGGCGGCCACTAACCTGGAAAAGGAACTGGACGAGGCCCTCAAGCGCCGCTTCGACCGCACCATCGAAGTGGATAAGCCGGACCGTGAAGCCCGCCTGACCTATCTAAAGAGAACCATGGCGTCACGGCGCGCCGCAAATGTCGCCGAAGAGACGCTTAACCGCCTTGCCGGACAAACCGCGGGCATGACCATTGCCAACCTCGAACGAATCGTTCAGGAGGCCGGCGTCATGGCGGCGCAGGCCGGGACCAGCATCAGCGATGCACTGCTGGAGGAAGCCTTTGAGAAGGCGCGCATGGGCGTAGCGAAAGGCGCGCCCGATCCGGAAATGCTCAAGCGCGTGGCCCGGCACGAGTCCGGCCACACCATGGTTGCCTGGCGCGGCGGCAATAAACCCGTGCAGGTCACCATTGTCGGCCGGGGCGGCGCGGGCGGATTCATGGAACGTGAAACGGACGAAGAACGACTCCTCTATACCAAACCGGAGATCGAACAGCTCATCTGCGAAGCCATGGGCGGACGCGCCGCGGAAATCGTCTATTACGGCGAAGAAGACGGCCTCTCCACGGGCGTCGGGAGCGACCTGCGCCACGCCACGCAATGGGCCGTGCGAATGATTCAGGAATTGGGCATGACCAGCGATATGGGACAAGTCGCCGTGGGCGACGTCACGGGCAATCGCGGAGGCGATGGCCCCCTGAGCGCCGAAGTCACCCAACAGGCCCGGAAAATTGTGGACGAACAACTCAAGAGAGCCGTAGCGCTCCTCAACGAGAATCGAGCCGCTCTGGACGCACTGGTCGAGGAACTCTTGAAAAAGAACCGCCTGACCCGCGAGGAAATGGAGCCAATACTCGATGGAGAAAAATAACCGGACAGATGACATGAGTCTTTTGGGGTATCAAATGTTGGATTTGATAGTCGAAGCATTCCGAGTGCGATAGTGAGAATTATCAATGGGCACCATGGATAAAATCATAGTTTGGGATAGGGACCGGAGGTTATTCGGAGGACTGACAGGAAAGGGGATCTCCTATGCCGGCTGCTGCTGATCTCTTCCAACTTTATGCGTTTGGCGCGACGGATGTTGGCCGCCGACGCGAGGCCAACGAGGACGCTTTCTTTGTCTCGGAAGAGCAGGGGTTGTTCATCGTGAGCGACGGCATGGGAGGCGCACCGGCGGGAGATCTGGCGTCTGCGGCGGTCGTGCAGACGCTGCCGCTGCAGGTGGCGGCGAAACGCATGGCATGGATCCTGGGCAAAGCACCTGATCCCCAGAATGTTGGAGAAGGCCTTGTGCAGGCGATAGGCTATGTAAACGACATGCTGCTGGAGAAAACACGAGGCATCCCGGAGAGTGAAGGCTTGGGCGCAACGGTAGTGGCGGGGTTATACGCGGGACAAGGCGTTCTGGCGGTGGCGCATTTGGGCGACAGCCGGGCGTATCTGCTGCGGAATGGATATTTTGAACTGCTAACGAACGACCACACGATGGCCAACATGCTGTTCCGCGCGGGACGGATCAGCCGGGATGAACTGCTGCGTCATCCGGCCCGCCACGTTCTAACGCGCCACATAGGCATGGACGATTGCCCGGCCGCGGACATTGGGTTGTTGCCCCTATCCGCTGGCGACCGCATCCTGTTTTGCAGTGATGGCCTGACCGGCATGCTCCAGGACGAAGAAATCGGAACCATTCTGACGAATAACAAGGATCGGGAAGAAGCCTGCCGCCATTTGATCGCCCGGGCAAATGAGGAAGGCGGGGTGGACAATATCACCGTTGTTATCGTGGACGTGGAGGGACCGGAACCATTCGCTGAACAACGCTCCCAAAAGATCGTAGTCCGGGAGAGCATCGGGCAGTCGCTGGCGGGTTCACACGAAGAAAAGAAACAGGAAGAAGATGCCTTTTTACAACTATAACCAGAAATTGATCGGAAGGTTGAGGCATGGAAAGTAAAGTTTGTCTCGAAGTTATTGAAGGCAGTTGCAGAGGACAACGCTTCGAATTCGGCGAGCAGGATACGTTCATGATCGGCCGAAACCCCGACTGTAATTGCATCGTGAAGGGGGATAACACCTTCTCGCGTCATCACCTGTTCTTAGAGATCAACCAGTCGAATGTTACATTGAAAGATCTGGGAAGCTTGAACGGCACGCGTATCAATGGACGGCCTATTTATGACGGGCGGGGAAAAGACATCCACCCAGAGGAAGCGGTACCCAGCCCGCCACAAGGATTGCGGGATGGCGATCGCATTGAAGCGGGCAATAATGTCATGATCTTGCATATTAATGGCCCGGCGGTGTGCGTGGATTGCGGCCAGGAAATCCCGGCAAAGGACAAGAATGCCTGTGAATTCATCAATGGGGCTTATCTTTGTCTGGCCTGCCGCAAGCGTGAGGATGAAAAGAATAAGCCGGCTAAACCTCAAGAAGACGCAAAACCTGAAAATGTTCGTATGAACGTGAAGCAACGCGAGATAGCGGAACAGAACCCGGCAGCCGTGCTGGAGGAGTTGGTCCGGGAATTTCTCAATGTGCAAAGTGGCCGTGGTGATATACCGGAGATTCAGGGATATACAGAGTTGAAACGGATCGGCGCTGGAGGGTTTGGAATCGTATACAAGGCCAGACGGAAAAGCGATGGCGCAACCGTGGCTCTGAAAACCATGCTTCAAACGCGAAAACCGGACAGAAGAAAAGCCCTGCTCTTCGAACGCGAAAAGGAAATCATCGGGCAGCTTAAACACCCGAATATTATTCGGAGCGCATCAGGCGGAATTTGGAACGATATTCATTTCATTGAGATGGACTTTGCGGATGGCGGCAGCATATGGGACATGATGGAGAAGGGGAACAAGCCGATTGATCTCAAGGTGGCAGTTCCTCTACTCCTGCAAATGCTTGAAGGGCTCGCATATGCCCATGAAGTGGAACTTACGGTAACCACGGAAAAGGGCAAGAAGAAACAGACGGGTGTCATTCACAGGGATTTGAAACCACCGAATGTCTTATTGGCGCGTGAAGGCGGCATTCTCGTGGCCAAGTTGAGCGATTTCGGTCTAGCCAAAGCATTCGGAGCGGCCGGCTGTACACAGGGAGCCCTTTCACAAACAGGTGCGGCGTGCGGCACACCCCCTTATATGGCCCCTGAGCATGTGACCAATTACAAATACATAAAGCCTGCCACGGATGTTTTTGAAATGGCGGCAACGATTTTTCATATGATCACAGGGCAATTTATCCGGCCCATGCGGGGTCAGGATCCGTTCAAATGCGTGGTGGAAGTGAAACCGCGAAGAGTTCGTGAATGTATGAGTGGATGCCCGAAATCATTGGCCGACGTTTTGGATACCGCACTGGCTTGGGATGAAAAAGATCGTTATCCCAATGGCCGTATGTTTTTAAATGCAATGGAAAAGGCACTATAACAAAGGAAATACACAATATGGACCTAGGCATATCCTTACAGATTTTGTGGCCGGTGGCGGCGGAGGAAGCCCTTGCAGGCGGGGCAGAAGAAATAGAACCGGGCCATATCCTCTGCGCGGCGCTTAAGGTGGTCGAGATTGATCCATCGCTTTTTCGGGACGCCCTTCCCAGTCCGGCGCTTCTGGACCGCCTCAAAGATGAACTGCAGGCGTTATCCGAAACATTTAACCGGAAAGGCATCCAGATTCCAGAAGGTACGACAGGATTCCGCCGGGATCTCCGGTTGTTTCTACGAAAGGAAAATAAGGGAAACCTGACAAACCGGTCTGGCATCATTCATCGTTCGGAAAAAACGAAAACCGCATTCACCAAGGCGGAGGATGCGGCCCGCAAGCATGGAGAAAGAGAGCTTGGCACCGCCTGGGTCGTCGATGCGCTATTCGAAAACCCGGATGAAGAACTTGCCAAGGCGCTCATCCAATTCGGCGGCGTCTACTTGGATGTTCAGTCCATCACGCCGGGGGAGGCGGAAAAATGGATTGATGAACTCGGCAGCGACCTGACCCAACGGGCGCGCGAGGAAAAACCGGATATTGCCAGAATTGCCGCCGTCCGGCACGATGCGGTATGCCGCGTGCTTGCTGAAAAATTATTCCCCGGCGAACAGGGCAAACCCCGCCCGGCCCTGCTGGTGTCACGCGGAACGCGAACGTCCGCCGCGCTCGTCCGGGACTTGTCCATTTGGCTGATATCCAATGAACCACCCGGTGGAATACGGCGGGGGCGCGTTATTGAGATCAACGCGGATGCACTTTTGAATCGTAACGGCGAAACATCCCCTGAAGTGCGTCTGGAAGAGATATTCCGGTACGCCAAGGAGTGGAAAAACATGGTGCTGTTCTTTGACAATGCTCACCGGTATCTCGCTCCGAAACCGGCCAACAGCGCCGTTCCCCGCCGATTGCGCGGGCTGCTGAAAGAACATAACGTTCCCTGCATCCTGGGAATGACGCACCAACAGTACGAGGCCGCCTCGGATGCACTTTCGGAATGGAGCGGCCTCCTCAAACCGTTATGGATTCATGATATGAATCCCGATTTCCAGCTATGATCCACGAATTGATTAACTTAGAACGCACTGTACCTCTTAACGCAGGGGGACAAAAAGCTAGTGTGACCGTCGGACAATCCATGAAAAGAGAATTGGATGAGTCCATTTTGAGATGGCAGGTTGTAAGACCTGATGAAATGGGAATAAAGTGAACAGAAGAATACGAAAGCGGGGACGCAGGCTTGGCGATAGGCCTCATGCAGGGTGCCAGCCCGACACGGCCCGCACGTAACTTCAAGAAGGAATCATGACAATGGCTTTGATACCTATGAAAGAAATCCTGGACGCGGCCGAAGACGGCAAGTATGGCGTACCAGCGTTGAACATCAACGAGATGCTTCAACTGCAAGCGTATTTGAACGCAGCGTTCGAGTTAAGGTCGCCCGTGATCTTGCAGGCGAGCATGGGCTCCCGTCAATTCACGGGGTGGCTGTCCAAGGGAAACCCGAATGCGAACCTTGGCGCAGCGGTTACAATGGGCATGATCAAGACGTTCCTGGAACAATACCGGTGTGAGTACGGATACGACGTCCCTGTGTCCATTACACTGGATCACGGCCCCAATTTCGAGGAATGCAAAGGAGCCATCGACAACGGATTTCCGTCTGTAATGATCGACGGATCGATCGACTATTCGCGGAAGAACGAGAAGGGCAAGAACCCCGCCCGGTCTCTCGAAGAAAACATCCGGGTCACGCGCGAAGTGGTCGAGTATGCCCACGCGAGAGGCGTTTCCGTCGAAGGCGAACTGGGCACGTTGGGCGGTATTGAAGACGAGACAGCGGCAGAAACTGTTCATTTGACTGATCCGGACGAAGTCGAGCGCTTTGTCAAAGAAACAGACTGCGATGCGCTTGCCGTGGCTATCGGGACTTCACACGGGGCGTACAAATTCCCGGGCGAGGTGAAACTGGCCCTTGAACTCGTGCCTGTAATCCATGCCAGGGCGGGCAATGCACGGCTCGTGATGCACGGCTCCTCAAGCGTCCCGGCTGATCTCGTTGCCATGGTGGATGAGTTCCCCGTGATCCGGCTTCTCGGCGGTACCCTTAGCATCAACGGCCTCTTCAATCCCGCCATGGAGAAACCGGAAACGCGCCAATACAAGATATCGGATCCCAGCGAAATGGCGCGGCTTGGCGCGGACCTGGCCTCCTTTTCCTGCTTGAAAAAATCCTCTGGCGTCCCCATGGAGCACATTCAAGCCGCGATCAAGTCCGGTGTCCGCAAGATCAACGTGGATACCGATGGCCGTATCGGCACCACGGGCGCCATTCGCAAATTTATGGCCGAGAACCCCGGAGAATTTGACCAGCGCAAATATTTTAACGCCGCACGTGCCGCTCTCTACAAAATGGCCGTGGAAAAGATAAAGGGATTCGGCTCCGTTGGAAAAGCATAGAAGCGACATTCTTTTTTAACTGTAAAATCGCGAAACCCCGGCCGGCTTACAAATCCCCGTGGATTTGCGCATAGGCAAGGACCAAGATGACACGTACATCCGTGACGTGGAGATGACGTGCGTTGGTGCATTAAATAAAAGAGGCGCAAGAGTGGTATTTCATACTCCCTTGAGCCTCAATGCTTTCCATGGTGGACGATACAAGTAGAATGAAGCCTTGGCCTGTACTATTTCTTGTGGAACACAATTACCTGGTCGAAGATGAGTTCGGCGGCATCCGGGCCGACGTTGGTTCCCGGTTCCAAATAAGCGCGAAATCCAACACAGAATTTTTCCAAGGGGATGCGATCGCAGTCCGGGGCGGGAACCTGTGTTTCGTTTGCGCCTGCGGCGGCTTGCCGGCTGGTGACCCACGCATAGAAGAGGTCCGCGTTTGGATCGTTCGGGAGATAGGCGCCCGCCGTACCGCACAGGCCGTTTTCATCCGCGTCGCTGATGGAGAACAATCCATCGTAGATAAGGGGCTGTTCCTCCTCTGGAAAGTATTGATAGATGCCCTTCCCGGCATCCGGCGACAGATCGCTCGAATACAGGGTAAGACTCGAATA
Source organism: Candidatus Hydrogenedentota bacterium (assembly GCA_029565395.1). Classification (GTDB taxonomy): domain Bacteria; phylum Hydrogenedentota; class Hydrogenedentia; order Hydrogenedentales; family CAILVY01; genus CAILVY01. Next base: position 33,592 of record JAKQOG010000097.1, read on the forward strand.
CGTCGACTTGCCCGTCAACGCATGGACGGGGCCATACACCACCGCAAAATCGTCGGGACCAAGTTCAAAATCAGACGAACGCAGGTAGATGGTGTCGCGGGTTTCGCCAAGGCCATCCAGTTCCCGTTGAATATACTCGTATCCGTCATAGAGCCACACATACGAATCGAGTTCGATGGCCTCATAGTCTTCCGCCGCGTATTGGGCGAGGATGGCGTCGCGAAGATTTTCCATGGTGTTGGTATATTGATGTTCCGTGATGCCCGTGCCGCGCGAACGCAGCGTCGGCGCCGGATACGGATTAAGCTGTGCGCCGGTCAGCGGCGTGGTGGGCGATACACGGTAGACATGGCCGCGGAAATTGCTTTCATACGGCGGCGCCACGAATTCCACCCCATCTTCCGTGATCGTGTATATAGGCTCCACCTGTGTGCCCGGGAAATAGGCGGCGTCATCCGCCGGATCATCGAAAAACGCAACGCGGTGCAAGGACGTAAATATATCGTCCGTGGCGCCTGCGCCCATCCGCAGATATTGCGACGGAAGAACGGAAACATTGATGACATCCGAGGTGGCGCCGGCGCCCAGCAGTGCATTGCACACACGATCCGCTACGCCTTTGTCCGCGGCGTAAATAATGATTGTCTCGCTGTCAAACGGGGAACCGGTCTTTTTCCCGTCCCGGCTGCGGCCCGTTTTGATGGTCATGTTGTTGATGGCATCGCCCACATCCGCATAGACCCGTTTGTAAGAGTTTATTTCCTCGTTATGGTACATCCAATGGGCATATCGCAGGCCAAGATACATTTGATACCCGAAATACTTGCAGGGGGGCGGGGTGTATCCCACAAATACGAGGGCTTCGTCCGCCCGCAGGCGCGAGCCAAAGGGATAGGGATCTATAAGCCCCGCCGGCTGATTCGGCGCGGGCGGAAGCAGGTATACGCAATACGGGGTGCTTTTATTAAAGGCATAGCACGAAGGCGTTATGTTGTCGCAAAACAGTTCCACGGGGTTGGCCTCATTGAGACGCCCTTCCTGAACGGTGAACCCATCGTTTTGGAGAAGTTGCACAAACTGGGTAATGTTGCCAAAGGTGCCCGGCGCCGCCGGAGGAGGACAGGACATAAGAACCGTGGCAAGAACAAATACTATGGCGAAGGCAACCAGGCTCACTCCCACTACGTTTCGGAAAATTTGTTTACGCATAGTCATCCCTTTCCCACATTCAGTTATGTGCCGCCAAACCGGCACAACGTTGTATGCAAGCACTCCAGACCCATTATAAAGGCATCTCTGATTCAAGAATCAAATGGCTCGGATAATTGACCAACAGCATGATTCAACACTTGGCTAGGCCGTGATGATTCAAACAAGGACCCTGATTTTTTCCTCGTACATAAATATGAGATATTGGCTCTGAAAAAATTAGTTACAATGAAGTTACATTCGTTCAAGAGGAAAACAAAAACGCCAACAGGTATTGCTATAACCTGCTGGCGCTCAATACGTTCTATGGTGGGCGATACAAGGCTCGAACTTGTGACCTCCGCCGTGTGAAGACGGCGCTCTAACCAACTGAGCTAATCGCCCAAAAACAGAAAAGTATCGTACCATAGAGCGGCGGTTTGGGTCAAACGAAGGGAATGCGCAAGGATGGTGGGCGGATAGATGATGAGGAAAGAATGTTTGTTCTGAATAAAATGCCGTGTGGGATTTGTTTCAGAGGTAAAGGTTTGGTTAAGCATGGAACAAGTGGTATAATTTCACGAAGTAACATGTAAATTAACGGGTTCAGCAACAGGAGGATGTAACAATGTCCAATCAGACCCGCCGTCAGTTTTTACAAACGTCTGCTCTTGCCACGGGGGCGCTTGCCTTGGGGCCGTTGGCCTCGTTCGCACAGGATGCGCCAAAACCCCTGGATATGACCATTGCCCGGTGGAAAGGGGCCGCTGACGTGAATATGGGCGAGATGGCCGCGAAGCTCACGCAACAGGCGATGGAGGCGCTTGGCGGGATGAAGCGGTTTGTGAAGGCGGGGGACGTGGTGTGGGTCAAGCCGAATATTGGCTGGGACCGGACTCCGGAACAAGCGGCGAATACGAACCCGGACGTAGTGAAAACATTAATCAAGATGTGCCTGGAGGCGGGGGCCAAAACAGTGAAGGTCGGCGATAATCCCTGCCACGATGCGCAAAAGAGTTATGCGAATAGTGGTATTGCGGTGGCCACGAAAGACATCGGCGGCGAAGTCGTGTTCCTCGACAAGAACCGTTTCAAGGAGATGGAAATCGGTGGTGAGGTATTGAAGAGCATTCCAGTGTACCCGGATATTGTTGAGTGCGATCTGGTCATCAGTGTGCCCGTGACAAAACATCATAGTTCCACGACGGTAACGCTGTGCATGAAAAACTACATGGGCGTCATTGAGAACCGCCGGAAATTCCACCAGGATCTGCCGGGCTGCATCCGCGACATGACAGCGTTCATGAAGCCGCGGTTGTCGGTGCTGGATGCGACGCGGATTCTGACGGCGCATGGCCCGACGGGCGGCGACCTGGCGGATGTGAAACAGATGAACATTGTCGCAGCGGGCACGGACATTGTCGCGCTTGACGCCTTTGGCTCCGAACTGTTGGGGAACAAACCGGAAGACATCGGCACGGTGGTGGCGGGGCATGCCGCGAAACTTGGCACGATGAAATACAAGGAACTGGCCCTGAAGGAGTTGGAAGTGGCGTGAAGTTGCAGCGGCCACGATCATGGATGCAGTGGCTCCGGCGGCTGTGTCAGGGTGTATGCCTTGTTCTATTTTTAGGACTGGTGCTGGCGGCGCGTTTCGGCGAGGGCAAGACCGCCAGCCCCCTTTTAACATTGTTTTTCGATATTGATCCGCTGGTCTTTCTGGCGACCTTCCTCTCTACCTACACCATCACCAAGGCGCTGCTCTTCGCCTTGATCACGGTGGCCGCGACCATTCTTTTAGGCCGTGTTTTTTGCGGATGGGTTTGCCCCTTGGGCGCGGTGCATGCCATCGCCACGTGGTTTCGAAAAAAGCCAAAGGGGAAATTCACGGCGGAAATGCGCTCACCCTGGCAGCGGCTGAAATACGGGATATTCATCGGGCTGATCGTGATGGCCCTCTTCGGCGTGCATTGGATAGGCATTTTTGATCCGTTGCCGTTGCTATACCGTAGCGTCACCACCGGGGTGCTGCCCGCCGCGCAATATGCCGTGGAAGACTCCTCGACGTATGTGTTTCGCGCCGACCCGCACGCCGGTCCCTTCCATCTCACGTCGTTCACCGAACCCATCTACCAATTTTTCCGGGATCATGTGTTCCGCGTGGCGCGGCAAAGTTTCAACAGCGGTACGCTTATTACCCTGCTGTTCTTCCTCATTGTGGCGTTAAACTTTATCCGCCCGCGATTTTGGTGCCGGTACATTTGCCCGTTGGGCGGTTTATTGGGCACCTTAGCGCAGCGGCCCCTGTTGCGGCTTAAAAACAATCCTGACACCTGTAAAAGCTGCGGCCTGTGCACGATGCATTGTCCGGCCGCTGCACAGCCTGACAAACGCGGTGAGTGGCTGCCCACGGAATGTTTCGGGTGCTGGAATTGCGTGGCCACGTGCCGTCAGGGCAGTCTGAGTTTTCAGTTTGAGTCCCCGTTTAAAAAAGCGGAGACCGGCAAGATCGATCTTTCACGGCGCGTGGCGCTGGCCGCCACGGTTGGAGGGGTGGCGGCATTGGGCGGATTCCGCGTAGCGCCGCAGGCCTCGAATAAACAGCCGTTTCCCGATACGCTGATACGTCCGCCGGGCGCACGCAGGGAACGCGAATTCCTGCAACGCTGTCTGTCGTGCGGCGCGTGCATGCGGGCATGTCCGACCAACGCCTTGCAGCCTGTGGCACTGGAAGCAGGGGTGGAGGGCTTGTGGACACCGAAGCTGGTGGCGAAGATTGGCTATTGCCATTATGAATGTAATCTGTGTGGCCAAGTCTGTCCGACGGAAGCCATTCAGAACCTGCCGCTGGATCAGAAACGGCAAACGAAAATCGGCTTGGCCACGTTTGATACCAGCCGATGCCTGCCGCATAACTACGGACGCGAATGCCTGGTGTGCGAGGAGCACTGCCCGGTTCCCACAAAGGCCATTTATCTTGTCCCACAGGAGAAAAAACTGCGCGACGGCTCCGTGCGCACCATCAAAGTTCCGTATGTCGATCCTGATCTGTGCATCGGCTGCGGGTTATGCGAATGGTCGTGCGTTTTTCAGGATAAGGCCGCCATCCGGGTCACCTGCGCGAACGAATCCCGCAACGATCGCAACCAGCCCATTCTCCCAGGCGCATCCGGAATGTCCGGCGGCGCCGGCGACCCCTACGGCGGATAAAATATCTCTCTTTCAAAGCGATATCTTTGGAGATAGAAGTTAATGGAAAACGCCTATGAATGGGAAGGCTTGTTGCTCTTCTGCGTGTTGAGCATGTTGCCCGCGGTGCCATTCATCATTTACGCAACCCGGTATGTTCGGACCCAGCAACAAACTACTTTTAAGAAATTGCTCCTGAGCATGCTTCTCATGGGCGTTGTATACATTCCCGTTGTTGTGGATGCGTTCTGGATTGAGCCCAATTGGCCTGTGCTGGACCGCATAGACATTGAAGGAAATGTTACTCAACCGCTGCGTATTCTGCAGTTGTCGGATCTACATTTGGAGATGGAGCCTGCCAAACGCGAGGAATGGCTCCTTCGTCAATTGGATGCCTTATCCCCCGATCTGATTGTTCTGACCGGTGACATCCACCAACTGGATATGACGAATCCTGCCCCTCTCAAACGCATCTTGAGCAGGCTTCATGCCCCCCTGGGAATTCTGGCATGCGTGGGCTTCGACAATACCCGCGTGATTACCGCCGCCAACCCGGAGATCCGTTTCCTCGAAAACGCCTCCATTATACTCCACAACGGTTCCGACACCATTGGGGTAATCGGACTTCTTCTCGTTGGCGGAAAGGAGGAAGCCTATGCGGCAATGAAAGAGGCCACGTATAGGATAACGCTCAATCACACGCCTGATCTGGCGGATGAAACAGTGGAAAAAGGGATGGATTTATATCTCTGTGGGCACGCCCACGGCGGGCAGGTGCGCATTCCCTTCTGGGGCGCGATCATCACCAATTGTGAAAGCGGCAAGAAATACGAGAGCGGCTTATATCAAAGAGGTTCAACATATATCTACACAAGCCGGGGTTTCGGGCTTGAACCGCGTCCTGCGCCTCAAGTGCGCTTTTTATGCCGTCCCCAAGTGACCCTGATCACTGTGCATCCGAAAAAAAACGAGCGGCAGTAAAGGTCACAGTTCAATCCGGCGTGGTTAAAATCGCGTTGAGTTTTTGCATGAGGGGGGTGAGGGCCTGGACGGCGCTCTGTTGGTTGTTCAGGCTGGCGCTGGTGATGGCCATGCCGATGCATTCCCGGGCATACTTAACCATATCGAGGGCATCGAGGGAATCGTGGTGTTTTCGGTAGGCGATGAAGCGGTCGAGGTGTAAATCCGTTTTGATAGGAGGCGTGGCGGCCGGGTCCGGCCAAAACCGGAGCGCAAGCCCTTCAGGGATCCGCATCAGTCCCTCGCCCACCGTGGTTCTCTTGTGGAGCACATCCGGCGTGACATACACAGGCCGCTGGTAGAAATTATCGGTAATCCAGGCATTGATCATGCCCACCTCCGCGGCAATGCAGTCGTCATCCCACCAGCCGCTTTGCTCGAAACGTTCGATGGCGCGCTGCAGTATATTCATGGCCTCCGGGGAACCTTGCATAAACTCCGGATACCAGCGGCGCAGTTGCTCGACATACCAGGATCGGTGCAGGAGATTGCGCTCCACCAGAACAACGTCCGGGCGGTAATGTTCCACGCGCTGAAGATAAAAGAACGGGGCAGCGGCCTGCTCCCACTGCCCGGTAATCACGATAGCATTTGGCTCCACATTATCCATCAGGCAGCGCACATAGTCCTCAACCCGGTAATCGCCCCGATCACTGCAATGGTTCCAATTCGTGGTCAACGCGATGACGGGCAGCGCCAGCGCTGCAATCAGCATGGGGCGCCAGGCGGCCAAAGCCATCAGGCCAATCGCGGTGCACGCCAGAAGGGCGATGAAGGCCAGCAGAAAATAATTGGCAATATCGTAGATACGGTAGGTCAACGCATAGCCGAGGCAGCCAATGACCAGCAGAAGGAAAAAGACACCGAGGCGTCTTTCCCGTTTGAACACCATCCAAATCCCGAGGAGCATGGGAATCACCCCGATAAACGCGAATTGATGGAAAAACACCGACGCCAGCGTTTTCGCTTGTGGAGCGATTTCACCGGACCACATGCCGGTGCCGTATTGCCGCCCGGTGACATGGTAGGAAAACCAATACAGCCCCCGGCCGACGCCGCCCCAATCGAATTCCGGCGGTGTCTGGAATGGAAATGCCCCGCTGCTGCGCCAGGGCAAATAGACGTAGATCGAGAGCGCCGCAACAAACGGGAGGAGCATCCATCCGATGCATTTCCATGCGCGCCATCCAATCCCCATGCGAAAAAAGTAGAGAAACAGCATTGCGGGGGCGAGCATAATTGTGGTCATGTGATTGGCAAAGGCCAACCCTAGACATGCGGCCCATAGTAACCACCAGCGCCTTTGGTCTGTGTCATCAAACACCGCTGCCAGAAACAAGCGCAGATTCAAGAGCAGCAAGAACAGATGCAGCGAATACACTTCTATCCCGGTGGCTTGGTCCCAGACGGTCCGCGCAAAGGCAAAGAGTAGTGCGGAACAAAAAGCGGCAAATACCGCATGGGGCTGATCAGGAAACAAGCGCCGCAACAGCAGGAGGGCCAAGTCGAAAAACAGGGCGACGGCGCACGCCACGCAAAATGCGGCGAACAAATTCAGCGCATGGATGGTGGAACCCGGAATGGGCAGCCAAGTCCAGGCGTGCGCGAGCAGGATGAACAGCGGATAGCCCGTGGGGTGCGCGATGCCGAGCGTGGCGGCGGCCCCGGCCAATTCCCCTGCGTCATTGATCCCGACGGAAGGCGCGGCGGACCAAGAATAGACGATAAAAGCCAATGTTGCGGCCAGGAAGGCCAATCCGTACTGTCGTTTTCTGGAGTTCATAGGGGTCTATTATGACCGAAAGCGCGGGGCACTGTTAAGTTTCCGGGGAGTGGAGTAAAATAAACGGTGAACCTGTGTGCGGGTTTTGGTGTCTCATATGGTGTAACGGCGGAGCAAGGCGATTGTGGTATTGCTGAAAGAAGCGAGGACCGAGAGCGACGCGGACCTGGTGGATCAATGTCAGGCCGGCGATACGACGGCCTTTGACGAATTGGTCCGCCGGTATAAGGATCGCGTGTATAACGTGGTCTACCGCTTCCTGGGCAATCACGAAGATGCGCTGGACGTGGCGCAGGAGGTATTTGTGCGCGCCTATCGAGGCATAAACCAGTATGCGGGCCAGGCTCAGGTATATACCTGGCTGTATGCGATTGCGGCGAACCTCGCGCGGAACCGCTTGCGCGATCAGGGTCGCAAGGGCCGCAGCCTGGGCGTGTCCCTGGAAACGCTGGAAGAGGAAGCGCCGGGCATGGCGCGGTCCGCGGCTACGGAGGAGACGCCGCGCGTGCTGGCACAGCGCGAAGAACTCAATCGCGCCTTGGAGGACTGTTTGGAAGCCTTGCCGGAGATCTACCGGCTGCCATTCGTGCTCCGGGTATTCGAAGGGCTCCGGTATGAAGAGATTTCAGCGAGTGTGGATTGCCCCGAAGGAACGGTTAAATCGAGGTTGAACCAGGCGCGCAAACGGCTGGGCGAGTGCCTGAAGCTGCGCGGGATGATATAAACGATGCCAACGTGTGAAAAAATCCGGGAAGAATTCTCCGCACTGCTTGACGGAGAACTCGACGCTGAAACGCGCGAAGCCGTGGAAGCGCATCTCCATGAATGCTCGGAGTGCCTGTTGGAACTGGGCCGCTACAAAAAAGTATCCGAGATGTACGGCCGCCTGGAGCGTGTGCCCGCCCCGCCGGATTTTGAAGAACGTGTGGCGGATGCGATATGGCCAAAAATAGTGCCGCTGCCCGAGAGGAAAAAGTTTCACCTGCGATGGATGTCGGCGTTTGCGGCGGCGGCGGTGTTGTTGATCATTGCCGGAACGTTTGTGGTCCTGCCCAAGGTGCATGCGCCTGGAAAATTCAAGATCAGCAAACTGAAGGAGGCGCCTGCGGCAGAAACAGCCCCGCGGCCTGAACCCCCTGAAGCGGCTCCAAAAGAAAACTTGTATTCGGCGGAGAAGGGTGCTTCTGATCTGGCCGATGAAAGCGCCGCGTCCAGTCTGAGTTTTTATTCAAAAATGGATGCCGCCAAACAAACAGAGGAAAGTCCTGTAAATGTTTTTGCTCCGCCGCCCGCTCCCATGCCGGTTGCCCCGCAAAAAGCCGCGCCAGTCCACGAACTTGTCGTTCCCAAGCCTGAATCCCTGCCCGAATTAAAATCCGAACCCGAAACTGAACCCAAACCCGAATCGATGCCCACGCCTACGCCAGAGGCCGCGGAGAGCGCTGCGTTGCCCGTAATGGCTAAAAAAGAGGATCGAGTGGCGCGTGAAGCAGTGGTGGGCGAGGCCGCTTCCAAACCGGTGACCATGAACTCGGATGCTTCCGATATAGAGGAAGAAGCCAGGCAAGAGGAACCACCACCGCCCCCGGCCATGCCTGCCGCCGCGCCTTCAGCGCCGCCCGTAGCCGCTGCGTCTCCCGCACCTGCCGCTTCCTCGGCTCCAACGCAAGAAGGGAGAGGAAGAAGATCAGAAGCGCGTGGAACGTTTGGGGCAGGATATGGGGGATCTTCCGTTATGAAGGAGCAAAAAGTTTCTCATGTTCCCACTCAAACAAACGAACGCGTGTTGAGCGGTAAAACATTTGTCTATTTGGAAGATACATGGTTTGAACGGGGCTATTCGGGTCAAGATAAAGTTTCAGTAGATCGTGGATCGTCTCAATACCAGGATCTGTTGAAAAAATATCCGGATATTGCCCAGTGGAGTGATTTGGGTTCGAGAGTAGTAGTGAAGCTGGATGATGCATGGTATTTGATAGTAGCCGGAACAAAACAGCCGTAACAGGATGAAAATACGCCTGTTTATGCAATGCTTGGAAGGGATGAAATGGTGAGCAGAATAGCGATCTTTTGTGTGTGTCTGTGTCTGTCCGTAGTTGAAGGTGTTGCTGTGGCGCCGGCGCCGGAGAATGAACTTTCCCTAAATGGCCCATGGTCTTTCTTGTTATGCAAAGAGGAAACGTCTGGCCCGCAACAGGAATTTTATCAACCGGGTTTTGACGCCTCGAAATGGTCTACCATATCCGTGCCCTCCACATGGGAGCTGCAGGGCTTTGAAGAACCGAACTACAATCAACCGAGCCACAGCGTGGGACTGTACCGGCGCGAATTCACCGCGCCAGCCGCATGGCACGGCCGGCATGTGGTCCTGCGGTTCGCGGGGATATTGTATGGATTCGAATGTTGGTTAAATGGACAACGAATCGGATCGCACGAAAGCGCCTACACGCCGGTTGAGTTTGATATTGGCAAGTGTGTGAAATTCGGCGCATCTAATCTACTGGCGGTGCGGGTCTACAAGCCGTTTCCTTATTGTCTGTTCGATTGTTCGGACGATTGGGCGCTGTCCGGCATTTTCCGCGATGTCGTGATATCTTCCTTGCCTTGCCCCTATATCAAGCAATTGTGGACCACCACCGAGTATACGGATCAGGCGCTTTTGACAATCGAAGGGACTCTGGACAGCTTTGGCGAGGCGATTCCGGAAAATGTTACGCTGAGCGGACGGCTGCGCCTGCCGAAGGGCGCCATTATCGGGAAATTCGATCTCCCACTGGAACCGGGCACGCCGAAGTTCGAAAGTACGCTGACAATTTCCGAACCACGCTGGTGGACTGCGGAAACTCCAAACCTCTATGAACTCGTCGTGCGCCTGGAGCAGAATGGACAAATCCTGCACAGTGTAACGCGCTCCGTCGGATTGTGTGATGTGAGCATTGAGGAGGGTGTGCTGAAGATTACGGGAAGCCCGGTGAAACTTCGGGGAGTCAACCGGCACGAAATTCACCCGGAGGTGGGCCGCGCCGTGCGCGAGGAAGACGACCGCAAGGACATCCAACTCATGAAGGCGGCGAATATCACGCTGGTGCGCACGTCGCACTGCCCACCGCACCCGCGGTTCCTCGATATGTGCGATGCGCAAGGGTTGTATGTGATTTGCGAAGTGCCATTCGACGGTGGAAAAGAGCTCTTGAATAATCCTGAAAACCTGGATCGCCTGAAGGCGCGCGCGGAAGAAACCGTCCAGACGAACCGGCATCATCCCTGCATCATTCTGTGGAGTATCGGCAATGAAAATCCGTTTACGCCGATCGTGGAAGCGGTGGCCCGGCACGTAAAGGAACTGGATCCCGCGCGGCCCATTTGCATCCCTCAGGGCGGCAGCGATTTCCTGAAGGAAGGCTGGACCCTGCCGGAGTTCATCGATGTGCTCGCCCCGCATTATCCCACGCCGCCCGAACTGGAGGAATTCGCGCAAAAGACACAGCGCCCGATCATCACAACGGAATACGCGCACATGCTGGGTAAGGCCGCGGAGGATTTGGGACCGTGCTGGGATGTGATTTTGAAGTATCCAAAGCTTGCGGGCGGCGCAATTTGGCATTGGGCTGATCAGGGGATTTACAAAACCGCCGGACCGGATGAGTATGACAATGATCTGGGCAAACCGCTCGTGGGGAAGATTTGGGTATCCCCTGTAAAATATGCGGACTGCGGAGATGAACGTGGTGCGGATGGCCTCGTCTATTCGGATCGTCAGCCGCAGGTGGATTACTGGCTCACGCGCAAGGTCTATACGCCCGTGTATATTGCGGAGCGGGACGTGGCCACGCAGCCCGGCGTGCAGCAAATCGCATTGACCATCTCGAACCGCTACGACTTCACCAATCTTGCCGTGCTAAAAGGCTCTTGGGCGTTCTATCAGGATGCCGCCAAGGTCGCAGAAGGAACCGTGAGCGTGGATTTGGAGCCGGGGGAAACGGATTCTTTGAGTGTGGACCTGGATGTGCCCGATTCGTTCTATCAAGCGGACAGCCGTCTGGTGTTCAGCTTCTTGGATGCAAAAAATTCCCCGGTGTATGAGCATACCGTCCGGTTGCTTCCCGCTGATAACCGCATGTCGTATCTCGACCAGGTTGGGGAGAGCGTTCTGGAAAAAAGCATGGACCTCACTACGGACAGCGGCATGGTGCGCGCACGGTTCCCGGAGGTGGACGTGGAATTCGATCAGACATCGGGCCGTTTCGGCATGCGCGCACGTGAAGACAAAACAGTGCTGCTGGCGCAAAGCCCCTATATCCGCGCAGGGCGCTTGCCGACCATGGCGGAGCGGCGCAGCCGGGAACGCCGCTACATGGCCAAGCAATCGTTTTGGGAACCGTGGTTGCTGACCATGGCCGCGCCCGGTGAACAGCACATCGACACCGCCGCATCGCAGCCGGTCATTCACGTCAAAGGGCAATGCCCGCGTATCGACAAAGAAAACCAGTTGGTGGAAACAGAAATGACGTTGGCCATTTCCACGCACGGCTGGGTGGATGTGGAATACGCACTAACGCCCCAGCATTGCACAGGTATCTTTCTGGAAGCGGGGTTGTCTCTTGCATTGCCCAAGACCATCACCAAGGTGTATTGGGTGGGCGATGGACCATTTATTTCATATCCCGGCGCGGATGAGGCCTCGGAACACGGCCTATATACGATGCAAAGCACCGATCTGTGGTTTGACGGCAATCGCAAGAATGTGGAAATGGCCGTGTTGACCGATGACGTGGGAAACGGCGTAGCGATAGTATGCGAGCCCTCCAATGTGGCCTGGGAACACGCCCCGGAAGGCATCATCCTGAGTCATAACGCTCTTGTGGGCGGACGCGGCACGAAAAACACCCGTACACGCTATGAATACCCGGTATCCGATGTGGGAACCATCAAAGGAAAATTCCGGATTGTGCCGGTGATAGCGAATAAGTGGCCCGAAACCCTCCAGCGTACATTTAAGAATGTTTTGCCCTCCGCCACGGCCGCCGGACCGCCCTATTTACGGGAATACGATTAAGGCCTGAGGCATGAGTTGGAAACGGTAAAAGGAGGACTATCAGCTCCGCACCTCCCACCGCTACTACCTGCCCCCCAACACCACCGGAAAATACTACACCGGGTTCCGCTGCGTGAAAGACACCCCCGCGCCGAAATAGCAAACGAGGGGTAGGGGAAACAGGAGTACTTTGGAGTACGGGAGCTTGCTCCCGTTTTTACTCCTTTCCACGCGTATGGGCAAATACGGGAAACGAGGGGGGGGATTAGACTGTAGGAAATTAGTCCGCCTACGGTGGAGTAGACTGTAGGTTCCGGAGTCCGTCGTCCGGAGGCGCGGAGTCCGGAGTCCGATAGCCTTCATTGTGGGAGACGAGGGTAGCGCCGAAATCTGTTCGGCGTGGGAATGGTTTGGGAAACGAGGGGGAAGCAAATGCGAAATCCGCCGTCGTCCGGAGGCTGGACTATGGCGCGACAAGCGGGAAATGAGGGGGAACCGGACGCCCAATTGGAATTGGGCGTTACTATTGGGGCGAAATCGGGAAACGAGCCCCTTTGGGAAACGAGGGTAGCGCAGTTTAAATAATAATTATATTAATAATAATTATTTTACGTTTTATTATAAACCTGGGCAAAAACCGTCTTCGCTTCCTGAGCAAACATGATACCCACCCGAATTGAAGAATTGGATAATGCGCAGCAACTCCGAAAGACTGATGTGCCAATCATGCGGATTATAATCGCTGGCATGGGCGCCGCACGACGTATCCCCCGGCCCAGGGGCATACCCGTCTTCCGTACCCGCCGCACAATGAAATCCACTCGAATTAAAGAATTGAATCACACGAAGAAGTTCCGACAGGCTGATCTGGTTGTCACCATTTTGATCGGCGGTATGATGGCCGGTTTCGCCTTCTCCTTCGGCTTGGCCTTCCGGTTCACCCTCTTGTTGTCCTTCAAGAAGTCCTTCCAGTTGTCCTTCTTCTTCTCCTTCGTTGGAAGTAACAATGGTGTTGAATACCTCATTGGTGTCAATGGCCTCATTCACATCAAAAACAATGGATGCTTTGTTTGTGATACGCGTCCCATTGGGTAAATCTTGTCTTGGCTTCACGGTAAACACCACATGACCTTCACCACGGCCGGTGCTGTCATTCACGGGCAAAAATCCTGCCAAGGCATCCTCAGGAAGGTTTCCGGTATCAGGATCCAGCGTTTGGAGCGACCACTGTACCCGCCCGGTGGCATTGTTCACGTTGACAGTCACATCCACCCACCAGGTCTTATCGGCACCTGCACGATAGTCCGATACAGTTTCCCTCGAGTAGAAATCAGCCGTGTCTGGCGGTATTGGAACACTGTGACTTGTTCCCCATTGGATCTCCGATATGTGAAATGTCGACCAGTCCAAATCTGCGTCCAAGTAGTCCGTGACAAATACTTCTTGCGCTGGCGCTGTCGCCGTCGGCTGGTTCTCAAAGTAAACGACATAGGTTAACTCCTGACCTGGACCTACAAACCGTTCTGTTTGTGGGTCACCCAAACCTGTTGTTCCAACCTTTTCGTTAGGGTCACAGGGAACAATTACTGTTGTCATATTTTCCCAAAGTTCTGATAGCTTCCCTAACATGGCATAGTATGGGATCTGCGGCAAAAGTTGAATTGGGTGGAATGCGGGTAGATCACCACCAAAACCCGCCCTCAAAACCTGTTGAACATCATCGACACAGTTTGCTAAAAAGAGATCAAAGTCGTACATATCTGCTTTCAATTGGTTGATTTTAGTAATCATTTTCCCGGCAACCTCATTAGAGACAGAAAACGGGATAGATATAGTTGGCGGGTTATTCAGGTTATTCGCTCGTGATTCTTGTTCAACACATGGAAAATAATAAGGCCGGTTGTATGGGTCACCCGGGTGTTTTGAAAGATAAACACCATCAACTTCAATTGCAGAGTGTCCAGGAATAGAATCAAGCCAAATGTAGATTGTAACATTCTTCTTGAGACCGGTAGGATCCACATAAACTACGGGATTGTTTTCCACATACCTTCGCGAGTTAAAGGAACTATCCCCAAAGATTAATGAATCTTCAGAGAGAAACTGCCCCAATTGTGGGTCGTAGTATCTGGATCGCATCCAGATAAGCCCATCAGTCTGATTGACAACACCGAATCTTCCAACATATCCAAATGGGTTATCCTGAATTTGTTCATCACCACTTAACATGACTCCAAATGGATCGTACATGGCTTCACTAAGAATGCTTCCATCCTCTCTGGTAACCTGTTGTGTGTTCCCCGTAATGTCATATGCATAGTATAAAGTATTGCCTTCGCCGTTCATTCTAGCTGCCAAACCAAGTCCGTTCAGATTTCGCGCAGTCAATATGTTGCTAACATTGTACTCTGCAGCAATGTCGGTAAATCCAATAGGATCGTAAACATAGCTAGTTTGAGATCCGTTGTGTGTGGTAGAGATGCGATTACCCAAAGCATCGTACGTATATTCCCATGTTCCGTTTGTTAAAGAAACAGTTCGAGTTAAGCGATTCTCAATATCGTACTCGAACGTCGTATTCTCTTCGGGGCCCGTCTTAGAAATCATATTGCCATCATCATCATAACTGTATGAATATTCGCCAACCTGGATGTATTGGTTCAATTGATTCGTCGTATATGTGGTGACTGCACTGTTGTCTGAAACGGTCTTTCGATTTCCTGTGGCATCATAGACATAGAAAACCACATGGCCATCAGGATAGGTAACGCCTGTGAGTTGCCTCAAGGCATCGTAGCTGTAGGATATAGTCCCCTCAAGTGTTGTCACTGATGTTAGGTTTCCATCAGAATCGTAAATGTAGTTGAACATAGATTGAATAACACCACCAACCCCATAATTGACCATGCTTGCGACATGGCTGGCTGCATCGTAAGTGTAGGTGGTGTAAGTGCCGTTGCCCTTGTCCTCGCGGCTGAGCCTGCCCACGGCATCGTAGGTGTAGTAGATAATCTCCGTTCCATCACCGTCGGTGAGGCGTGACAAACGGCCTTGGGTATCGTACTCGTAATTCAGAACATAGCCATCGTCGCCCGAGCGGCGGGTCCGTTGGCCGGAATCATTGTATTCAAAGGTGAACCAGTGTCCGGAGGGATACATGACACCGGTCATAAAATCGCGGTCGTCATAGGTGAATTCAATGACGCCACTGGCATCGGTCACATCCGTGAGACGGCCTTTTGTATCGTATTCCAGCGTGACTACTTTTCCGTCGGAATATTCTTTCCGGGTGACTTGGCCGCGGTCGTTATACTCGAACGTGATACTTCCGCCCCGGCGGTTGGTGTAGATGTGCAGATTGCCATGCGCATCATAGGTGAATTGTTCCGCGCTGGTATCGGGATAAGTGATATCGTTTAGATTCCCTGAAGCGTCATAGGAGAAATCGGTCAAATTCCCCTTCGGATCCCGCAGCCAATCCAATTGATTGAAGTCAGTTGTATAGGCCATCGAAACCCGATCGCCGAATGGATTCATCGAATCGATGGGATTGCCCCGATCATCGTAGACGAAGGTATAGGAAGCGCCGCTGGGCTGGGTCAACAGCGTAAGGTTCTGCTTCCCATCATATTCCATACGGACCTCGTTGCCGAGGGGATCGCGCGCGGAAAGCAGTTGCCCCTGGGATCCCAACTGGAGCGTCGTGGTCTCACTCAGTGCGTTTGTCATCTGGATAACACCGGGTGACGGGTAGGAGAGGGTCACGGGTTCCGCACCACCCGTACCCGATCCGCCTGCGAGCCGTCCCGCGGTATCGTAAGAGAAGTTCTCCACCGTTCCGTTGGGATAAGTAATAGAACTCAGTGCGTGGAGCGCCGGTCCTGACGTGTCATCGTAGGTATAAGCCGTGGTCACATTGCCTGGCCCGGTGACGCCGGTCAAGTGTTCGCCGCTTCCGTCATAGGCGTAATGTGTCTGGCTACCGGCACAATCGGTGACATCGGCGATCTGTCCTTCTCCGTTGTATGAAATCGTCACGCTCTGTCCATTTGAATGCGTTACACTGACAAGCCGTACTCCTAAATAACTCAAGGTGAGCGAAGCCCCGTTCGGCTCGGAGATGCGTTCCAATAGCCCCGCTGTATTGAAAAACGAAATCAGCCCATTTTGTTCCCTTAGCTCATATCCTGCACCAACGAGTTGTAAAGTGCCGTGATCGCCGGCCGTTGGCATCCAGGGATCACTAACAAAATTCCGGGTAAACCGGCGGACTGTTAAGCCGGGACCATATACTAAAGCTGTACTGGAATTTGGAAAAGCAATGGAATATTCGAAGTTATGAGACCAACCCCATCCAAGGGGGCCGAGCTGCAATCGTTGGTCAATCGCGCTTGAATATGTCCGAACAAACAGTATCGGTAGGACCGGTGCAGGACAGAATGCGTCAAGTTCTGATGCTAGCGTCTGTGCTCCACCTGTATTCCCTGAAGCATTAGCTATCCATTGTGCGAAGACAGCCTTAACTTCATAAGTGAATTTTTCTGTCTTTGCCATTTCCTCCGCCGTTGCTGTTAATTCATTTAAATATTCAGTCCACGTGCTCCCTGCTAGATTTGCAAAGTTATTCCAGATGATTTCCCACGCATCATCTGAAATGTTATCTGGTCGCATATCTTCTTCTATTTCAGCCCAGCTAATGACTGTGTCATCCGCCATCAACTGTTCCAGATTAAATGTGAACACATTCGTTGTTGTCACAAAAAATTGGATGGGTATGCGGTTTCTGGATCCCGGGGAGAGAATCCCTGGCCTGCCAGTTGGGTTTAGCCCAAGGAGTTGAATGCCATCGTATCTCCAAGACTCCTCAGTTGACAGGCGCATAGGCACATTTTCCGTATTGGAGATGATGAACAACGGAGCGGGCATGTCTGCATCGCCCGTGTTTTCGTATTCCAGCCACAGCGTATAGCTGCGACTGGGCCTGACTTGCGGGGGAGCCGAGATACGTGCCTCAAGCCGCGGGCCAACACCCCCCGCAGCTACCTGGAAAACTCCGGGTAGGACCTGGGTACTTTCACCCGCCTTCACGGCCTGCAAATCATAGAGTCCTGCTGGTGCACCGGCAAGATCAAAAGTAACGTAGGCACGAGAAGCATCGGGGCCAACCGTTACAGTGCCTGTAAGCGTGACAGATGGAGCAACCAGATTGAATGTGACGTTTTCGTCCAGTCCTATACCACGGACTTCGCAGGTTACATTACCAGTGTTACCTCCCTGCGCCGGGCTGAGGCCCGTCAGATGGAAGTCAGCACTGTAGACAGAAAGGGTGATTTCAACCGTTCCTTCAGCAAGCCACGGTGTCTGTACCATTACATAATAGATTCCTGGTCTCGCGTCGGAAATGGGTATTTCGCGGATATTTCCATCCGATGGAGCAGAGGCCTGGTCATCATAGGCATAGACCGTGGGCATTTCACCGTAAGCCATATACATTCGAACATCTTCACCGGGCGGATTGGTGCTAAGGGAGATGACAAGATTTTGGCCTGTTTCCGCGGGTACGGCATAGTAGGTTGTCTGGAACGAGTGCAACAATGCCGTGTGCGAGGAATCGGGCGGAACTTCCGTGATTGGATACAGTGAGATCGGATCCAGGCCAGAATCCCAGAGCATGATAGAGCCATTCCAGTAGCCCGTGGCGATAAGACTGCGGTCCGGCGACAAAGCAACGCTTTGCGCGCTGCCTAACATATCTGAACCAAATGTAGTAAGCAGTGCGCCGCTTTGAGCATCGTACAAACGCACATTGTGCGAGGACCACCAATCGTTCTGCCAAGTCACGATATATAACCCATCCCTTGAAAAAGTGGCCTGGACAGCAGATTCTATGATTATTATTGCAGTTTGTGAGCCTGTGTCAACATTCCAAAAACGGATGGTACCATCATCGCTGGCGGTTATCAGCGTGCTTCCATCCGGTGAGAAGGCAACCGTATTGACTTTGGCGGTGTGGCCTGTAATGGAACGCACTTGTTCGCCAGTGCTGACGTTCCAGAGGATTGCTGTCTGATCATCAGCACCGGTAGCAAG
>JAKQOG010000122.1 GCA_029565395.1 Candidatus Hydrogenedentota bacterium
CCCAGGGCAACGCCCTGGGACAAGCGCATCCCCCCACTCTTCGACGCCCTGTAAGGGCACAACATATCCCGCATTCAACATGTTCAGCACATCTAAAATGCCGGAAGAAAAGCCTCCATGTTCCGCCCCTTCAGGGCATAAACCTTCTCAACAATTCTGTTCCCAGGGCGTTGCCCTGGGCTGTCATGTTACTGCCCCTAACGGGGCGTCCGAATAACAACCACAATATAGTGCAAACCGGCAGCAACAGGGCGGGCACTCGAATCGCTTCTCAGACGTTTGTCCACCAAGGCGGCCAACCCGTCCGGACACGTGCATGGCACGGTAACGCCTGCCGGGATATGGGCGGGACGCTGGCGGAAGCGCCGGGGAGTAATCCGGCTACGGCGTCGTATCGGTACTTTGAGCCGGATGAACACGAAGATTAGACTGTAGACTTTAGGCTTTAGACTGTAGGAAGAAAATGCAGAACACAAATAAGAGACCACGCGTGTTGCGGGATCAAAACAAGGCCATGCTGGCGAAATTCGAGTACATGCCCTACGGCGAGCCGCTCTCGTCGGCGGGGGTATCGTCGTGCATGGGCTACACCGGCATGTGGCAAAGCTGCAATTCCGGCAACCTCCATTTCCCCCTGCGCGAATACGACCCCGACATCGCCCGCTGGACCACAAGAGATCCGCTGGGGATGGCCGCCGGGCCGAATATGCATATTTATGTACTCGGAAATCCAGCAAGCATGGTGGACCCAACGGGAGGGATGCCGTGGATTATACCACTTGCTGGAGGATTAGCAGCTGGTGGTTTCTTAGGGGGATTTTTTTGAGACTTGCTATACCAAGGAAAATGCGGTAATCCTTGGGATTGGAACCATGCACTTAAAACTGGCGGGGAGGGGGCATATGCAGGTCTTTTTGTAGCCGGTATGGCAGGAATGATTGCTTATGGTGCAGGAGGAGCATACGCCGATGATGTTGCTGTTAAAATCGTTAGCACGACTGCTAATATTGTAAATGGTAATGTTGGTGGAGTGGTCATAGGCGGAACTGTGGGCGCGACTATCGATGTTGTTATACAGAGTCTTGCAAATTGGATATTTCCATGTGAGGAATGAATTATGTTCCGAAGAACGTGTAGTCGTTGTGGTGAAAATCTTAATAATTGGTACTCTTATGCCTTACTCGGTCCTTCTCCACTACCCTTTTGCCCGAGATGTGGCATTGTCTGGAAAATAAAAGCAAATACTCAAATTCAGCGACTCATGTACTATGGTTGGATGGGTGCTGGCGAAACATATATGGCAGGCTGCTTAATTTACGTTGTATATAATCGATTTGACTTGCCGCTAACATTTTTCCTTATCAGTCTTTTCCTAATGATTCTTTGGTTCACCGGAGCACGTTTCATCGTATGTAGTTTTCTTGACTTGGAAGCCATCGGGGAAAAGCAGAATGGGCCGGGGACCGATGAGGAAAGGAAATAGACACTGAATCGCATAGGCCGCATAGAGTATTCCGTTCAACCACTGGACAGACACAATGATGGGTGAAAATCCGAATCACACCTGCTGGCGTTTACCGTGGATACAGTGACACCATGTCTAGCCTATCGTCGTTCTTATTAAGGCTTGGATTGCTCCGGCGTAAGGTTCTTGAACGAGATCCTGACTACATGCGTCTGTCAGAGGAGGAACGTCGTAAACTAAGACAGACTTCTGTGAGAAAGTACGTAAAATGGGATTGGTTTCTTGATACATCAGCATTCCTCCTGACATTTGTGATCTTTTGCCCAATCTTTTGGATTTGGCAACCGTCTATTATTGGCGGGATAGGTCTGGCCAGTACGAGCGTAGTTAACGTTAGGCATTGTCGCCATGCGTTCTATGAGTATTGCGAATTGAAGGGATTATCTCCCGAAAAACCATTTGAGAAAGGTCGTCCACCCCTGTGAATTGCAGTTACGACACGCTGGGCCGGATGATCAGCACGTCGCGTTGGAGCAGTTCATCAAAGCAGTAAAATGAAATCTGGAATGACGAATATAGTGAATGCTTATCACCCTGGCTCTGTGGGCTTTGTGGCTTCGTGTGAGATAAATGACCACACACACTGGCACGAAAAATACCGGGAATTAGGCTTGAGGATGATGGGCCGCAGACAAGGGAAAAAGCAGATTTTAATCTACTCTCTGCGGCTCTTGGCGTTCTCTGCGGCTCTGCGTTGGTTTTTTAACGCGGAGGCGCAAAAGACGCAGAGGTTCGCGGAGGATGAATACAGAATCAGCACCATAGATTATATTCAACACAGAGTCGCCGAGTGCGCGGAGATTCGCAGAGAGTGGGAAACATCGTCTTAGTGCCCTCCGTGAACCTCCGTGGTTTATTTCCGGAAATCCCAAGCGGCCAGATTTTGAAACCACGGAGAGCACACGGGGAGCACAGAGAAATGAATTTGATTCATCGCCCTGGATGGTTGAAATAATGTGGAGCATTTCTTTTCGTTCATCTCGTGTCTTTCGTGGTGAATCTTTCCGGATTCCTTCACCGCGAAATGCGCGAAACAGACGAAAGAGTCAAGAGGGCGGGCACAGAACGAGTGGATTTGCATGGGTAGTGGTCAAAGCGTTTCTTGTAAGCAAGGCTTTGGGAGCGTAATGTAATGCAGTAAAAAATCCAGGATAATCGCATGGCACAGCATCAGGAATTCATCTCCCAAATTCACGCCCTTGCCGAAAGCCCCTGGGCCGCGCAACTCCTCTTCACCGCGCTCGATACCGGTATCTTCACTCATCTCCAATCCCCTATCGCCCCCGAAACACTCGCCGCCCAACTCAACTGGGATCCCCGCGCCACCCGCGCCGTTCTCGAAGCACTCCGGACCCTCGGCCTGATTGAACGCACCGGCGGGCACTACCAAAACACCCCATTGACCAATCATTGCCTGGTCCCGGACAGCGAAGCCTATCAAGGAAACTTCCTCCGGCACATGCAGCGCACGAACGAGGTCTGGGCACATCTATCCACCACCCTCCAAACCGGCGCTTCAATCAAACACGGCCGCCATCCCGAAAGCTCCGAAGCACTCCGCGAATTCGCCCTCGCCATGGACGGCCTCGCCCAAACCAACGCGCCCGCCATCGCGCAACAACTTGATCTCTCGCCCTTCCATTCCATGCTCGACCTCGGCGCAGGCTTGGGCGCATACACCACGGCCTTCCTCTCCGCATGCCCCAACCTCCACGCCACCCTCTTCGATGTGCCTCCCGTCATCGAAATGGCCCGCCAAAAACTCTCCGAAACCAGCCTCGCTCCGCGCTGCCGCTGCCTCGCCGGAGATTATTTTAAAGATCCCATGGGCAATCACTACGATCTCATCTGGATGGCCAACGTCCTTCATGCTCTCGGAGAAGCCGACATCAACTCCCTCTTGAAACGCTGCTTCGACGCGCTCCAGCCCGGCGGCGTCCTCATGATCAAAGATTTCTTCCCCGATGAATCCAACGCCCTCTTCTGCGCCCTCTTTTCCCTCAATATCATGCTCCATACCGATTCCGGACGCCTCTACACCATCTCCGAAATCGACGAATATACCCGGCAAGCAGGCTTCACCCAAGGACACCTACTCTCCCTCGGCAAAAAAGCCCGCCTCTGGACCACCCAAAAACCACACCCCATCGCTACACCAGAATAATTCGCGACTTTGCCCAAAGGCTTCAGGTATAATGCTTCTTTACACGCTTGGCTTTAGGTCTTTCTCCCGTGAACGGCTGAAGCGGGGCACAAACACGCGAACTGAGAATCGAGACGCTTCATGACACACCATGCCGGCCTCGCGGAGTCCCCAGACCCCGCCGCCTCCCAAAAATCCTCCTCCAAAACCGCATGGCCAAAATTCTGGGAAATCCTGTTGCTTCTGCTCATCGTCCTGGCGGCAATCGGCCTTCGCGCCGCCTACTTATACGAAATCAAAAGCAATCCTGAATTCGATGTCCATAACAAAGATGCCGTCTTATACAATCATTGGGCACACGGCCTCGCCACCGGCGATTGGACACTCCCCGAAAGCCTCCCCGACCCTCATATCCAATCCTCGCCATTTTTCCGCCCGCCCGCCTATCCCTATTTCATGGCCGGCATCTACAAGACCTTCGGCGCCGATCCCAATAACATCCGCATTGCACAAATGGTTCTCGGTATCCTCAGCAGCATTCTCATGTTCTTCCTCGCGCGCGCACTCTTTGGCACGGCCGCCGGGCTCGCGGGCGCACTCTTCATGGCGGTCTATTGGAGCCTCCTCTACGCCGAAGCCGAATTAAACACCCCAACGCTCATTGTCTTTCTATTCCTGCTCCTCCTTACCTTCCTCCGCTTCTGGATTTCCCGCATGGGAATCATCCGCGCACTCATCCCGGGCCTCATCATAGGCCTCATGGCGCTCCTCCGCTACGAAATGATCCTCCTTGTCCCCCTGATCCTCCTCTGGGGCCTCTGGATCAGCAAAGGACACCGCATCCGCGCAATCGTATGCCTGATTGCCTTCATGCTCGGAACCACAGCGGTGATTGCCCCTGTCACTGCCCGCAACTATCTTGTCTCGAATAAATTCATCCCCATCGCCGCCACCGGCGGCATGGACCTCTACGCCGCAAACAATCCCCAGGCGGACGGGATCTCTCCCATCATCAATCTCAAAGAAACCCTGGGGCTCGCAAAACAATTTGACCCCAACGACCTTCCCCTTTACTGCGAAGCCCTTAAAACAAAACTCGGCCTCGAAAACGTCTCCTATTACAACCTCTCCAACCATTTCGCCCTCCTCGCCTTCCAGTACATGCACGACAATCCCAGGCAAACGCTGGAACGCATCGGGAAAAAAGCACTGCTGTTCTGGGGACCGGACGAAGTCGCCAACACCTGCGTCCCCTTCTACCATAAATTAACGTCCATAACCCTCAGGTATATGCCAGGTTTCGCCGTCATTGCCGCCCTCTTCCTCCTCGGCGTGCTATTATTCGTCACAGGGTCTCTTAAAAAAGAAACCGGCACGAATCAATCCCGGCTCACCCTCCTGATCCTGGCCATGATCCTCCTCCTCTTCCTCGCCTATTTGCCTTTCTTCGCCGCCGCGCAATTCCGCATCGGAATCACCCCCCTCCTCCTGCTCTTTGCCGCGGGAGCCGTTCAAGGACTCATAAATTTCACTCAGCGGAAACAACCCATCCGCCTCCTGGCCGCAGTAGCCGTGGGCGTGCTCCTTTTCTTCGCCGCGCGCATTGAACTCGTTACAGCGCCCCAGGATTTGTCCAAATGGCATTTTGATCGAGGCCTTGCCCTCGAACGCGAGGGACTCGTCCCGGACGCCATGATCGAATACGAAAAAAGCATTAATGCCGGCTATCAGCCCGATGCCCGAACCAATCTCGGCGGCCTGCTCGCCACCATCGGGAAATATGAAGAAGCGGAAAACCTCTTCGCCGATGAATTAAAACAAGACCCCGGAAATCCCCGGGCCGAATTCCAATGGGCCCGCGCCCTCGCCATGCAAAAAAATCCCAAAGAGGCCGTCGATCACCTCCAGGAAGCCGTGTCCAAGGATCCCGGCTTTGCCGACGCCTACAACCTCATGGCCATTCAATTCACCCGCTTGAATGACTATCACTCCGCCATCAAGAGATTCCGGGACGCCATCCGGCTCGCACCCCAAAATCCCCTCTATGTGGCCAACCTTGCCGATGCGCTCATGTATGTGGGCGACTCCGGCGAAGCCCTTCAGCGCTATGCCGAAGCGGTGCAAATAGCCCCAACGGACGGCATTCTCGAAAATGCCTGGGGAAACGCCCTCGCAAGCATGGACCGCCTCGACGAAGCGCTCCCCCATTTCCAGGCCGCCATCCAGAAAAACCCCAAACTCGTCGAAGCCTATAATTCCATCGGATATCTGCTCACCCAAAAAGGGCAAACCGAAGACGCCCTCAAATACTACAACAACGCCATCGAGGTTAATCCCAATTTCACCCTTGTCCATAATAATATGGGCAATCTCCTCACCGATATGGGCCGATTCGAAGAAGCCATGCCCCACTTCCAAAAGGCCCTCGAAGTCAATCCAAACGACCCCTTTGCGGAATTCAATTGGGGACGCTCGCTCTCCCTAAAAGGCGACAGCAACGCCGCTGTCGAGCATTTCCGAAAAGCCATCGAGAAACGCCCCGATTACGCCGCCGCCCATAATTTCCTCGGATACGATTTATACCGGCTCGGACGCCTCCAGGAAGCAGAGGCCTCCTACAGAACCGCCATCCAACTCGCACCCAGATTCATCCTGCCCCACAACAACCTCGGTCAACTCTATCTCGATCAGGGGCAATACGAAGCCGCATACGCTCAGTTCCAAGCCGCCATGGAAATCAATCCACAAGACCCCTTTCCCGCAAACGGCCTGAAAATCATCCGCGAAAAACTCGGCGCGGCACAAGCGCCTCCCACGGAAACCCCAGCACCTCCAATGGAAACTCCGGCCCCGCCAGCACCCGAAACCCCTGCGCCCCCTGCCGAAACTCCAACCCCGCCAGCGGAAACTCCGGCACCGCCAGCACCCGAAACCCCTGCGCCCCCTGCCGAAACTCCAGCACCCCAAGTAGAAACACCCGCGCCTGCGCCTACACCCGAAACTCCAGCGAATTCACCCGAAGCGAAATAGCCCCCGCAATCCGCTCCGGATTGCGGCATAGTCGTACCCATGTAATCCGCTCCGGATTGCGGCATAGTCCAGCGCCCAAAGGCGAACTTTCGAAAGACCACTTCTGCCCTTGTGTTTTCACAAAGTCCATACCGGTCCATACACGTCCATATAGTCCATCCCCAAAACCCCAAGGCTCGAATCCCTACCCGCTCTTGCTGACCGCTGACCGCCTCATCACACCTCACACAAGTCAAACGACCTAAAGACCACTTCTACCCATGCGTTTTCACAAAGTCCATACCGGTCCATACACGTCCATATAGTCCATCCCCAAAACCCCCTTGCTTGACCTCTTGATCGCTGAAAGCTGGCCGCTGAAAGCTGAAAGCTGAAACAACCGCCGCTTCGCGCGAACACTTCCCCCAGACCTCGCTTCCTATCTTTAATACGTCATTCTCGTACCAATAAAAGTCCACCGTTTTCGAATGACGCATATCCTTCCGCTTAAAAATCGTAAACCCCAATTCCAGACCCTTGACTTCCGCGCACGCATCCTCATACTCCCCCTCACTAATCCATAACGACTCCGCATGTTTCGCGCCGCCTCGCCCCGACGGAATGAACCGGTACAAATGCCACGCATGCAGCCGCGCCCCCGAAATCACCTCATCCGCCAGCAACGCCGCGATCTCCGGCAACTCCCGCAGATTGTGCGCCGTCACCACCGTCGAGATCGTCATCGGCTTCCCTGACGCGCTCAACCGCGCCATCCGCTCCCGGATCACCTCATAATGCCCCCCGCCATACAGCCGCACATGATTATGCGTTTCCGCCCGCGCCCCATCCAGCGGCAGCACATACCGATCAAACTCCGGCGCATGTTCAAAGCCCTCCGGCGCCGCCACGCCATTCGTCCCCACCTGCACAAAAAAACCCCGCCGCTTCGCCTCCGCCGCCAACCGCGACACCCCGGGCTGCCACGTGAACGGTTCCCCGCCCCCAAGCACCAGATTCCCCGCGCCCCGCGCGCCGGCCACTTCCATTACATGCAGCGCCTGCTCATACCGCATCGCCGACATCGTATTTTCCGTTACACAAAACCGGCACCGCATATTGCAGCCCGGATGCAACATCACCACTGCTATCGTTCGCACTTCGTCACTCCATTTCCAACTAAAACGTCCGCGAAGTCTATCATATTCCCCACTCCCGCCCCCAAATCCTGCCCGGTTTCGGCTCAGGGTCCCGCCGGTTCAGGCTTCTCTCGCCCAACCTTCGCCGCGGGCTCGACATGGAGAAGGCACAATGTCCGCGCGGGCAATTCAAACCCTATGCGCGTACGCGGGCCACCCACTGTAAACGACGCGGATTTCGCCGGGCCAGCCGCGCTCTTCGGCGCAACCGAGAATGTATATTCGCCCGGATCCAGAAGGTACAGTTCGGCCTCCATAAGGCGCGGCTGTTCGCCGAAATGAAAAAGCTCTGCCTCAAACCGGCTTCGGCCCGACTCCACAACAAGGGCGGCGATTTCACGCGGCGGCGTCAGCCAGCGAACCGCCCCGAGCGGGAAGTAGCCCGCGCTGCCGGGATCGCCCGTGACGCACGCGTACAAAAGGCCCGTGTCCGGTTGTTCGACCCCGGCAACACCTTCGGCATACATGCCGTTCTTCTGAAAAACCGCCGGAAACCTAAGAACGCGGTCCGTGAAACGCACCTCGCTGGTGTAACCGGGAAAGTTGAAGCGAAACGCCTTGGCGTTGGCTTCGAGCGCACGACACAGTTGCTCCGTTTTTCCGTGCAACCGAAAACTGACGTATGCGCTGCCGTCGGCGTCCAGCAGCCCGTCGAAATCCGTTCCTCCCGTGAGAAAACGATACTTTGCGGCTACTTCACTTACCAATCCCAACTTCGACGCGCACCACGCCTCGGTTCCGGGTTCCGGATCCTTTTCTCGGGGATCATTCAGGTAGTGCATGCGCGCGGCCGCCATGGTGCGGATAGGGGCGAGGTACGTGCTGTCCTGCGTCATGTGGTATGTCAAAAGCAACGTAGACAGCATACCCTGCATGGCGCTCGGCCACACGTACAGTGGATCGCTGGAATGATTTTCCGGATTCCACCACGTCTTGCCCAGCCCGCCGGCGGCGCCCTCCGGCCAGTGGATAGCGCTCGGTATGATTCCAGCCGGCTTGCCCCGCTCCGCACGGGCTGCGGCATCTACCCACGTATCCATCCACGCGGAAAACAGCCGCTTCATGCGCGCGTCACCGGTACGTTGCCAATATAACAAGGCAGGCTGGACGGCCCGCGCATGATAGACCGTGTCACACGCCTTACGAGGATCTTCGCTGACGCCGGCAGCACTGAAATAGGTGCTCTTGAATTGCAGATGACCGCGGTCATTGGTTCCCGTCCAGAGTTCTTCCATGAGGCCGGCCAACCGTAGCGCACGAGCCGACCAGGCATCATCATCGGGCTTGAGAAACATCATGGGCGTAACCGCGTCGGATGAATCCTCCGCCGTATGTTCAACATCGTACATGTGGTTCGTATAGCCGCCCTTCATATGTTCCTGATTCATCAGCGCCGTGGAGAAGCGTTGCTGCGCCTCCGTAATCTTTGGATCGTCGAATGCGATCAGCACGGGAACCCACCACCGCCACATTTCGCAGTCATCACCCCATCCCCCGCCATACTCGCCGCTTTCCTGCATACGGTTGTCAATCCACCATGCGATGATGTCAGCCAGCCGCTCCAGACCTTCCCGTTCGTGCGTGGCCCATGCCGGCGCACCGGCTAGGGGCGCATAGGTCTTGTCCGGCGGAACCTGTTCCCCAAGGTACATGCCCACCAGTCTGTTTTCCGGAAATGCTTCGCGGAGCCGCTCGAAAAGAGTCCGTATCCTGTCGAATTGTTCTCTGCGCTTCTCAGGATGGCTCCAATAGCCGCCGTACTCGAGCGTGACCCAGAACAGCATTCGCGCGCGATAGATATCCGTGAGCGGATAGAGCGGAGAGTCCTTGGATACCCCGAAATCGAAGTCGCCTTCCTTGAATACACCGCTGGCGAAATAATCCAGGCGCGGGCCGGCAAGCCACCGTTCAATCGCTTCAATCAGCCGTCCCGTTTCCGCGCGAAGACTATCGGAAATTTCAGGCAGGGCGCGAAGCTTCTTGAGGTATTCCAGCCGTTCCGTGTCGGTGCCGGCGTTACCCGCGCGCACCACAAGTTCACGAATCGCGGGCTGGGCATTTCCTTCCGTTGTCCGGAAAATCCCCATAACGGTGAGACAACAAACGACAATGCATACTCGTCTTGCAAGCATTTCTGACCTCAAAACATCGAGCCGCTTATTGACCCGTTGCATGACATAATGCGGAACCCCTGGCATCATTATGCGCGGAAACCTTGGCATGCCCCACACTAACACACCCAAGATCTGCCGTCAAGAACAAAGGCGCATCAACGCTTCCACTTCTTCCACGATCCTCTTCATTTAAAATCCGCCAAGTTCGCGCATCCTATCAAAGAAAGTACTCCGCCCGCGCGCACAAGTCCTTCAACCACTAGTTTACCGGTATCGAGTTCCGGCGCCCTCGGAAATCCACAAGCCACAACGTGTCACGAGGAATAGTACGGAGTTGGCGCCGGCGTATCCTGTGAATTATGCTTGGTGCATATGGTGCAAGCACGCAAACCGTAAATTTGCTGCTGCCTTGAGGAAAGGAATATCCATGGCGGACTCTTTGGAAATTATCAAGAAAGTACTTCTCTCCTTTCGCAATGGGTCAGGGGGACGGATAAGCCGCTCTCTTTCAATGATCTTTTTGGCGTGTGGAGTATGTTGGGGGCAAGGTACGGAGCTAAAAGAAATATCCGCCGGATACACGCTGCAATATTTTGAGGACTGCGGGGTGGAGGGCCGTCAGCCGCATGTGCAGGGGAATATGCGGCATACGTTTTCATTGGGCAGCGTGACGGCGGGGGAGAAGGAACGGACAGTGGCGCATGGCGCGCCGAATTTCGATGCGGTGTTTGATGGGCTGGACGCCCATGCGCCGTATGTGCTGGCGGTCACCTACGCGAGTGAAAAAGGCAACAAGCGAATTCAGCGTCTTCTGGCAGGCAAGCAGACGGTGCATGGTCCGCTGGTGCTGCCGGACGGGCATGCGGAGCGATTTTTGTTTAAGGTTCCGGCGGATGCGATGGAGAACGGCATTCTAACGCTGCACTTTACCTGCGATGAGGGTCATAATGCGGTGGCGTCAGTGATTGAGTTGTGGGCGCCGCTGCCCGCGCGGAATGAATTGCATCTGGACCTCACGCCGAATATCACGGGCAAATTGGAAGGGATGATATCCGGCATTGCGTATGAAGGCTTTGAGGGCGCGGAGGTGAGCATTCGAACCGTGCAAGGCGGCATTATCAGCACGATGCAGACGAATGCGGAGGGGCGATTTGAGGTGGATGTGGCCAAGGAGGCTGTTCCGGGCAAAACGGGTTCATTCCACGTGAGCGCCCGGTATCAACAGGAGGAAGTTATGGCGGAAGTGCCTGTGGATGCGTTGTATTTCGTGGAGCCGCGGATCCGTCCAATGCCGCACAAAGTACCGGTGGTGAAGGAAACGCAACGCGTGCTGGACGGCGTATGGCGAATTCATCCGGAACCAGCGGAGGATTTTTTCACACAATCGACTGCAAGCGCAGGCTGGGCGAATTTCACGGTGCCGGGTCAATGGCTCCAGCAAGGCTTTGATATTCCACGGGACAAGCCGGTGGGCATCGCCACGGAGTTTACGGTGCCGGAATCATGGCAAGGCCAGCGGATAGTTCTACGGTTTGATGCGGTGCATGGCGGGGCCACTTATTGGTTGAACGGCCAGCCGCTGGGTTCGAGTGAGAATCTGTTCACACCGGTGGAATTCGACATCACGGACGTAGTGAAACTTGGCGCAAACAATCATTTGGCCTTGGCGATAAAAGTGGACACGCCGTCTGAGTTGGCGTCGTATTCGTCGAACTATGCATTTCACAACCTCGGCGGGATTGATCGATCCGTGCGGGTGTTTGTGTTGCCGCCGGTGCATGTTTCGGATCTGTTTTGGGATACGCCATTGGATGCGCACTACCAAGACGCGGAACTGCGCCTGAATCTGTCGCTTGCGAATACGGCAAAGGAGGCGGTGTCCGGGCTTTCGTTGGAGGCTACGGTGGAAGGTCCGCTGACGAGTAAAAAGGAAGCGGCGGAAGCAACATGGGCGCTTGAAGAAATTATTCCGGGTGACACAACTCTAACTAAAACGCTGCCGGTGAAGAATCCATTGAAGTGGAGCGATGAAAAACCGAACTTATACCGGTTGCGGGTGGCGTTGAAGCAGGGGAAAAAGACCCTGGAGGTGTTGGAGCGGAATATTGGATTTCGCACGGTGGAAATCAAGGCCGGGCAGCTTTATGTGAACGGCTGCCGGGTGAAACTTGCGGGGGCCTGCCGTCACGAGATCGACCCGCTCACGGGGCGCGCTGCCACGGCCTGTCATGGTCAAGAAGATGTGCGCTTGTTTAAAAGCGCCAACTTCAATTACATCCGCACATCGCATTATCCCCCCACCCAGGAATTTCTGGATGCATGCGATGCCGTGGGCCTATACGTTGAATGTGAAGCGCCGTTCTGCTGGGCGCGGGGCGGCCGTGGCGAAGACGATCCCGCGCTGGGCCGGCAATTTCTCACGCCCACGGCGGCGATGCTCCGCACGCACCGGCATCATCCCTCGATCATTCTGTGGTCCATCGCAAACGAATCGGGAAGCGGGCCGGACGGGCCGAACGCGCTGCCAAAAAATTTCGCGATGACCATGGACTACTGCCGCACCCACGATCCTTCGCGGCCCGCTATGTTCAACAACGAATGGTCGCGCGACGGCGGCCAAGGCGATATTGCCATAACGCATTATCCGCCGTGGCCTCCGGAAACCGCGGAATTTTTAAAAGGCGATCCGCGCCCGATACTGCTGGACGAATATTTCCCGCCGCAGACCTTTACCTTTCCGGAAACATTACGGCGAAATCCCGGCTTGGACGTGGTGAACTGGTCCAGTGGCCAGAATACTCCGGATTCCTTTTGGAGCAAAATGTTCCGGTCAAATCGCATTATTGGCGGTGCGATCTGGGCGGGAATCGACGAAGAATTTTTCCTGCCGGGGGATAAAACGGCTGGATACGGCGCGTGGGGGTTTATTGACGTCTGGCGGCGGCAAAAAAGCCTGTGGTGGGATGCGAAACGTGTGTTCAGTCCCATCTGGATTCCCGTCCGGCAAGTACAATGGATTCCGGACATGGAAACCGTGCAGATCCCCGTCGAGAACCGTTATTCCTTCACCGATTTGAACGAACTCGACATCCGCTGGGAACTTGGAATGAAATCCGGCAAATGCAAAGCGTCGGCGCCGCCGCTGTCCATCGGCGCGATGGAAATTCCCCTTCCGAAATCCGCAAAAGAAGGCGATCTGCTGGTGTTGCGCTTTTTCAATTCCAAAAAGGAATTAATAACGGCGAATGGCATTACGCTGGGAACTCCGGTGCTTCCTGAAGTGCCCAAGCCGGACGCAGGATGTCCCGAATTCAGTGAGAATGGTCCGAACATCACCGTGACGGGCAAGGGGTTTTCATTCGAGATACACCGGGACACGCTGGCGGTTCAATCCTCCACGGTTGCCTTGCAGCAGTGGCCGGCGTTGTTTGTAACGCGCATGGAAGAAAAAAACGTGTTCAATCCAAACGGCGTGGCCTATGCCGAATTTCCTGATGAGAGCACCCGCAAAATAAACCGTGTATTCGCAACACCCGCCGGTCAGGCGCTGTTAATCAAGGTAGAGGATGAGTATGCGGACTTTGCCGGGGCCACGGAACTGTTGATCGACAAAGAAGGACAATGCCGCGTGACATTCACGTACACTTACACCGGCGGGAAATTTACCGTGGGCGAACTGGGCCTTCGGCTGGTGATGCCGGAGAAATGCCAGGAGATCGATTGGCGCCGCAAGACGGAATGGGACGTGTATCCGGAGGATCATCTGGGCCGTCCGGAAGGGCATGCCGCCGCCGCCGCGCCGTCCGTTCAAGGACCGCGTACTCAGCGGCCCTCATGGCCCTGGCATCTTGATGCGAATGAATACGGCACGCGTGATTTCCTCGCCACAAAATACACGATTTACCGGGCATGCTTAAAAGGGAGCGATGGGATCGGGCTTGAAGTGAATTCGGACGGCACTACGGATGTGCGTGCAGCGGTGATGCCGGGCGGGGTCCATTTTCATGTGTTGCAATCATTGCCGCAAAAAGAAGGGATACTGCCCTGGCCGCTGGGCACGCCCCCGCGAACGTTGGCGCCCGGCGATACGGTGAGCGGGACTTTTTCCATTCGGCTTATGCATTAATATCGAGAAGATTCACACAGCCCCCGGAAGAGGGAATCCAGAGAGAAGATACAGTGAATCCTGGATTCCCGCAGGCGGGAATGACGGTGGTGTAAATTTAAGCGGATAGGACAAGGGAGATTATTTGTCATTTGCAAGTTGCCCACCTCCTTCGGCGGCGATTCGTAGAAGAAAGTAAAATGCGAGACCGGGAGGGTGAGGCTTGTCCGCCGTAGGAGGATTTATCCGCCGCAGGAGGACTCCTGAAGCTGTCTGCGATTTCATGCAAGCGCATTAGAAATGAACAGAAAATCGTTCAAGGTTCACCAATCTCAACACATGATCGGTAATCCCCTACGGGGATAAGTAATTCCAGCCTAGGGTTGCGCGAAGCGCTACCCTAGGTCTGGGGCATCCCTAAAGTATCGCCTACCCTGAAGGGGTTGGCGCATTGGTAATCACAAAATTAAGCTTTAAATGCATTATACAACCCCTTCAGGGTATGTTCATTAGGGTATCTTGACCCAGGGTAGCGCTTCGCGCAACCCTGGGTCCCTAATTCTCCAACTGATTGAAAAAGTTTCGCACTTTATCGCTAACTTGTTGGTTTGGTTGCGGCTACGCCGCGATAGGCTGGAATTATTGAATCCCTGCGGGATACTCTGTCCTTTGCCAAGTCATATCAAATAACTCTTAAAGAGAATTCTCAGACAGCCTCTCCTGCCGAGCCGTGCGGCAAAACATCCCAATTTGTCATTGCGAGGAGCGCCAGCGACGAAGCAATCTCGGAGCCATGTCAGCCCCGTCCATAGTAGCGCCACTTTCTCAGCAGGCGCGCAACGACGAAGCAATCTCGACATAGTGCCATCTGTATCAACGTTGCGCAACTCCGAGATTGCGGCATTTACCCCGCATATACGTTACACGCCGCGCCCAATGCACTGGTAGATGAAGCCCAGTCCGTTCATTTTCTCCGCGTCGAGCATGTTGCGTCCATCGATAATAACGGGTTGGTGCAACGCCTTTTTGATGCGCTGCCAATCGAGCGTCAGAAATTCATTCCACTCGGTCATGAGCAACAGGCAATGGCTGCCCTTGGCGGCGTCGTAGGCATTCTTACAGAAGACAACGGATTTCAACTCGGCTTTGGCCTTGGGCATGGCTTTGGGATCATAGGCGCGGATTTTAGCGCCGGCCTGCTGAAGCATCCGGACCATTTCGATGGGTATGGAGTTCCGGATGTCGTCCGTGTCGGGCTTGAAGCTGATGCCCAGCACCCCGATGGTTTTCCCCTTGATAATCCAGATGGCGTCCTCGATCTTCTTGAACAAAAGCTTTTTCTGTTCTTCATTGACCTTTCGAACCGCCTTGAGCATCTCGAAATCGTAGCCCTTCTGCTGGGCGAGATATATGAAGGCGTCGACATCCTTGGGGAAACAGGACCCGCCATAGCCGGCGCCCGCGTTGAGGAAGGCCCGGCCGATGCGTTTGTCGAGCCCCATGGCCTCGGCCACTTTTTGAACATCGGCCCCGACGCGTTCGCACAACTGCGCCACGGCATTGATGAAGGAGATTTTCGTGGCGAGGAAGGAATTGCTGGCGTGCTTGATGATTTCCGCCGTCTCGATGTTGCAGACAATCACGGGCGCTTTCAGGGGCTTGTAGAGCGCGCGCATGGCTTCTTCGGCGCGCTTGCTCTCCACGCCAATCACGATGCGGTCGGGATGCATGGCGTCCTCAAGGGCCTGCCCTTCGCGAAGAAACTCGGGATTGGAAACCACGTCGAAATGCGCGTTCTGACCCTTGATCATCTGGATGGTCCGGCGGATCTTCAGGCCGGTTTCCGCGGGCACCGTGCTCTTTTCCACGATGATCTTGTATTCCTTCATGGCGTGGGCGATTTCAGACGCCACATTCTCCACGGCGGACAAATCCGCGCTGCCGTCGGCGAGGGAGGGCGTGCCTACGCAAATGAAGATAATCTCGGCCGCCTCGGTAGCCTCTTCGAGGCTGGCGGTAAAGAGCAGGCGTTTCGCCTTGGTATTTTTCCGGACGACGGCATCAAGGCCGGGCTCATAGAACGGCACGATGTTCTTTTTCAGTTTGGCGATCTTCTGCCGGTTATTATCCGCGCAAATCACCCGGTTCCCAAGATCGGCAAGGCACGCGGCGGTTACCAGACCCACATATCCTGTTCCAATGACGCCAATGGTTCGCATACAAAGCTCCTTTTTCCTGCCGCGTTGGGAGTCGGGGATAACGTCATGTTCCCGCCGGGCATATCGTGCACAGTGTCTTAAAAGTACGACATAGTTAACGTATCGTTACTTCAAACATCCGGGGGTACTTCCTCACATCTCCTTATCATAGTGCATAAAACGGGGTGGTTCATCAAGTCAAGGAAAATAGATGCCAGCATTCGCGAAACGAGGGGGGGGATAGGCGTGAGGCGTGAGGCGTGAGGCGGGAGGCGTGAGGAAGAATGGGAAACGGCAAACGCGAAACGAGGGGGG
>JAKQOG010000131.1 GCA_029565395.1 Candidatus Hydrogenedentota bacterium
AATCAGCCCCTGCGCCAGCGCCTGCTCCGGCGCCCGTTCCAGAATCAGCCCCTGCGCCAGCGCCTGCTCCGGCGCCCGTTCCAGAATCAGCCCCTGCGCCAGCGCCTGCTCCGGCGCCCGCACCACAGCAGTAAAGATCAATTTAACACGATGAGCCGAGGTTATAGATCTCGGCTCTTTTTTATTTTGATGTGTCAGAACTATCGGACCATTCAGACCCGTTATATGCATTTCTTCTCGATCACCCTTTCTTCTCAGGCAATTGCGAAATAGCCTTTTTTCTCATAAGCACACCGTATACAGGGCAAATTACCAGCATTTCACGCCAAAAACGGCTCCTTTTCAACCAACCCGAAAAGGAAAAGGGCTATTTCGCAAATGCCTCCTTCTCTTTTGACATTTGCCGTGCAAATTCCCAATGATAGTTTAGCGAACTCGCATGTCCGGTAAGCCCGGCCATGAAAAAGTTGCGGAAGTCTAAATCATAGAGAGGATGTTCATTATGCGTGCACGGAAAACCCATGGAATCGTTCTTTTTCAAGTCTGTCTACTGGCGGTATCGTTTTCGGCCTTAGGCAATGTCAGTGTTCCCAACATTATTGGCGATCACATGGTATTGCAGGAGGGGCTAAAGATCCCGATTTGGGGCAAAGCGGATCCCGGCGAAATGGTTACGGTGACGTTGGATAAAAACACGGAACAGGCCGTGGCGGATGATAAGGGTTCCTGGTGTGTTCGCCTGCCCAAAATGAAGGCGGGCGGGCCTTATGAAATGGGGATATCCGGGAAAGCCAATTCCCTGTGCATAAAAGACATTTTGGTGGGGGAAGTATGGATGGGATCGGGGCAGTCCAACATGCAGTGGACGGTCAGTAATTCCAATAATGCGGCACAGGAGATCGCGAACGCCAACTATCCGAGTATCCGGCTGTTTGATGTGGAGCGTACGGTGGCCACCCAGCCGAAGGACAACTGCAACGGTTCGTGGAAAGTCTGCAGTCCGGAAAGCATCCCTGAATTTTCCGCCGTGCTATATTATTTTGGCCGGGAACTCTTTACGGTCTTGCGCGTGCCCATGGGATTGATTCATACCTCCTGGGGAGGCACCCCCGCGGAATCGTGGGCCAGCCGCCCCACCCTTGCGTCTGATCCTGATTTGAACGTGATTGTGCAACGTTGGGACAAAATTCTGGCGGAGTATCCGGCGGCGAAACAGGCGTATGATCAGGCCTTGGGGGAGTGGGAAAAAGCGGCAGAGAAGGCCAAAGCGGAAGGCCAGCCGGAACCCCAGAAACCTGGCGCGCCTCAAGGTCCGGATCATCCATGGCTGGCCGCGGGATTGTATAATTCAATGATCGCGCCATTGGTTCCGTATGCGGTCAAAGGATCTATCTGGTATCAGGGCGAATCCAATGCGGGCCGTGCCTATCAGTACCGGAAGCTGTTTCCGGCGATGATCGAGGATTGGCGCAAGTCGTGGGGGCAGAAATCGTTTTCATTTTATTTTGTGCAATTGGCCAACTTTACGGATGTGCTGCCGGAGCCCGGAGACTCGGATTGGGCGGAACTTCGTGAAGCGCAAACCATGACGCTGAAGTTGAAGGACACCGGCATGGCCACCATCATTGATATCGGCGAGGCAAAGGATATTCATCCGCGGAACAAACAAGATGTTGGGAAGCGCCTTGCGTTAAATGCGTTATCCAATGACTATGGCAAAGACGTCGTTTTTTCAGGTCCGATGTATACGTCGGTAAAATTCAAAGGGAACGAAGCGATCATTACGTTCAAATACACTGATGGCGGGCTGCAAACAAGGAATGGGGAATTCCTGAAAGGATTTTCTATTGCAGGTGCGGACAAGAAGTTTGTCTGGGCAAATGCCACGATTCAAGGCAAAAAAGTAGTTGTGTCATCCCCGCACGTAAATGAACCCGCGTCGGTTCGGTATGCATGGGCGAATAATCCCGTATGCAATCTGTACAACGGCGCAGGGCTTCCGGCATTACCCTTCCGGACCGATGACTGGCCGGGAATAACGGTGAACAAAAAATAAGCTGAAGGAGTATCCTGGACGCTGTGATGCTTGGACAATAGAGAGGGGAAGGTTTATACTTTTCAGAGCGTTATGGAATCAAATGAAAATGTATACAGGTTGAAACGGACCGGGGCCAGGTCCGCAAGGAGGAAAGTGCGCATGCGTCAAGGAACCATGTTGTCCCTGATTATTTTATCGGTGTTTTGTCTTTCCGGCTGCGACTCAGGGCCGTTCACCATGACTGTCACGCCGGAAAGCACTGCCGATGCAATTCCCAATCAACGATGCGTGTTCCTGACGTGGATCAACAACGATGATAATGCCATCCAATCGTTGCTGCCGGTGACGCTGACCGTCACGGCGCCCGGCGCGCAAGTGCTCATCGAACCGTCATCGGTGCTCTATCCTGGCGAGATGGCGGAGATCACCGCGATACCCATGCCGCTGGTTGATGGCGCGAAGCAAATTCCGGGGCCGGAAGAGGGCCGTTTTGTGGATGTGAAGATCCATGCACGGCGCGGCAACTACAATTTTGATCGCACACTTCCCATCCTGGTGACTTCCGAAGAAGAAGACACGCTGGGCCCGGCGGCGGCGGTAGTCTTGGATAATTTCGTTCCCTGGCTCGCGGCGAATTATCCGGAACTCAACATCAATGATCAGACACAATGGACCAATTCCATTGTAACCCCGCATATTTTGATTGTCTCGCATTATTTGTTTTTCTCCGAGGAATGGGAAGTGCACGTGTTTTGGCATGTGATGATACCGCCCTACGATTGGGCGCGCATCGAACTGCGCAAGCGCTATTCGGAATTTCTGCCGTCCATGGCGTTTGAAATTCCCTCCCTTTCCGCCGAAACCATCCAGATATACCCCATTGAACCCTCGGATACGCTGTGGCGTTGATCGAAACGGACTCTATGAACAAACCACGCGATGCATGGCAGGTGTTCTTTACAGGGGCATTCCTTGGGTTTCTCGTTTTGGGAAGTCTGTTGGGGCATGCGCAAGTCTCTATCGATGCTTCACGAAAAAACGCCCTTGTGACGGCGATTGAGAAAGTATCGCCGGCGGTGGTGACGATTAATGTGGTGCATATTGAGCGGGAACGCATGGTGGAGCCGTTCTTTGACGAGTTCTGGGGGCTGTTCGGCGTGCCGTATGAACGCCGCCGTGCGGTGGAATCCCTCGGCAGCGGTTTCATTTTCGATGCACAGGGGCATATCCTCACCAACTATCATGTGCTGCAGGGGGCGGATCAGATTGCCTCCGTGGTGCTGCCGGATGGCCGCACAGTCGATGTGGAAATGGCGGGGGCGGACGAGCGCACGGATATCGCTGTATTGCGTGCAAAAGAAGAGGGGCTGCCGTATATTCCACTGGGGCGCTCGGATGATTTGATGATCGGTGAGTGGGCTATCGCCATCGGGAATCCTTTCGGCAACCTGATGCGTGATCCTCAGCCCAGCGTGAGCGTGGGAGTGATTTCCGCAAATCACCGGCGGGTAAGCCGGGAAGTGGGCGGGGGAGACCGGCTCTACCAGGACCTGATTCAAACCGATGCGGCGATTAATCCGGGGAACAGCGGCGGTCCTCTGGTCAATGCCAAAGGCGAGGTGGTGGGGGTGAACACCATTATTTTCAGCAGCAGCGGCGGCAGCCAGGGCTTGGGATTTGCCATTCCCGTGGACCGGGTAAAGCGCGTGGCCGGGGAGATCATCAAATATGGCAAACGACGCAATCCGTGGTTCGGCTTCATGGGCGAAGCACTATCGAAAATCGATGCGTATACCTTGCGGCAACTTGATATTCGGGCGGAAACCGGGGTGCTTATAACGAAAATCGTTGACACCAGCCCTGCCTATCAGGCGGGGATACGCCCCGGCGATGTGGTTGCCGAAATCAATGGGGAAGCCGTAGCGGATCCCACGGACGTCGATTTCATCAATTGGGGGCTTTTCATCGGCGATCCTGTGGTGGTGAGCGTCAACCGCAACGGAAAAGTCTTGTCGTTTGATTTCAAGGTTCAGGAAGTGAGCGCCCCATGAAAAGGATTCTTATATCTTGTGATACCATCCACAAGGATGTTAATGTACGCAGTGTATTCCACAATAGTCATGGGGTAGACCACCCCGAATAGATGGAAGGAACGGTGTATGAAGGTATTGTACATCGCCACGGAATGCAAGCCCTTTTCCAAGGCAGGGGGAATCGGCGACGTGACGGGAGAACTGCCACCCGCGTTGAAATCCCTGGGAGTGGACGTCGAAATTTTGACGCCCTGCTATGGAACCAATAAACGGCCCAAGGAGTTTGCTTTTATTGAGGAAATAGAAGGCATTGTGACCACGGAACTGCAAGGAGTGCCTGTCACCTTCATCAAATCGTCGGAATATTTCGAGGGGAAATACGCCCAGATATATATTAATAGCCCGGATATTCCTTTCTTGGATGATGCGGTTCGATTTTCCTTTTTTGCCAAAGCATGTTTGAAATATATTGAAGAAAAACGCCCGGATATCGTGCATATCAATGACTGGGGGCTGGGCTATATATTCGGCATGATGCATATGGCAGGGATGAACACAGGCAAAGTCCTGACGATTCACAATGTAGTCTACCAGGGCAATTTGCCCATTGAATGCATCGCAGGCACGGAGATGGAAAGTCTTTACACCGATCCGGTCGTTGGACCGTTGTTTGACGATCCGCGGGTGGAATGGCAGAACGTAAATCCGTTGCGGCTGGGTTTGGAGCTTTGCGACCGGGCACATGCGGTCAGTCCGAATTATGCGAAGGAAATCACGCAGCCCGAAGATCAGGGGCGGTTTTTCGAGG
Source organism: Candidatus Hydrogenedentota bacterium (assembly GCA_029565395.1). Taxonomy (GTDB): domain Bacteria; phylum Hydrogenedentota; class Hydrogenedentia; order Hydrogenedentales; family CAILVY01; genus CAILVY01. Next base: position 4,880 of record JAKQOG010000131.1, read on the forward strand.
GAGGCAAGGGGTTGGAAGCTTTCGCGCACCGCCTCCATCAGGAAGAGCGCCTGGCAGGCATTCTAAACGGATGTCAATATTCAATGTCTGCCACCGAAGACAATTTCCTCAAGATGCTTCACGCGAAACAGGAAATGAAAAAATCTCTTTCCAGGGAATTTCCACAGGATGGATTTCTGTTGGGATTTGTCGGACGCGCCGTCGAACAAAAAATCCGGCTGCTTACCGAAACCCTGGACGGGAAAAGTGTACTGGAGCATATTTTGGATATGGAAGGAATCAATGTGGCGGTGTTGGCAACCGGGACACCGGAATATGAAGCTTTTTTGAAAAGTTTTGCGGGACGTTCCAATTACTTCGCCAAAATTGAGTTTGATTCCCGGAAAGCCAACGAAATCAGCCTCGGAAGCGACCTCTTCCTGATGCCGAGTCTCTTTGAGCCCTGCGGCATTACACAGATGATCTCCATGAGCAATGCCACCCCGCCTCTGGTGCGCTGGACCGGCGGCCTGCAAGATACCGTCAAGCCCCATACCGCATCGGATGGATCCGGCTTCGGTTTTGACGGCAACTCACAACGGGAAGTCCTGGAAAATCTATTGAAGACCATCCAAGAAGCCAAAACCCTCTACGAACAAAATAAAACCGCCTTTATGGAACTTCAACACAACGCCTTTCAGGCGCGCTTCCTCTGGGAAGACTCCGCGAAAAAATACATTGAGGAGCTATACGAACCGCTGATGCCGTAACATACCAGTAAAAATCACGGTGAAGAATTTTAGGCGAACTAATATGCAATATTTCATGAAGTCGATTATTTTTGATGAGACTTCTGTATCCACAGATGAAAAAGGGCGCCCAATAACACGTGCCTTGCTCCATATTTCTTGTTTGTTACTCGTACTGCTGGGCCATTTCGCACAAATCATCGCAACTTCTATAGTCGCCAGCCTTATATTTTTATATATAAATCACAATACCTCTGCCTACTTTGCGGTTTGGTTGAGTGTTCTATTTATACTCCTTGTACTTTGTTCCTCGGTTTTCTTATTTTATTATCAAATTCGATATTACCATTTTCTTATCATTGATACAGTGTGTTTCATCCTCGGCTGCATTTTGGCCTTAATGCTCATCTTCCTTATTTATTCGCTCATTACTCTCCCGCCAAATTTTCTTGATATCAACGATTAAATTAGAATGAGCCAATGGAATTCACAATACCGTCAAATGAAGCCATTGAATGAACGCATTGCATCCAACATACATTGCAACTGCAACTAAACTTGTCATTGCGAGTCCCCCACCTCCTTCGGCGGCGATTCGTAGAAGAAAGTAAAATGCGAGGTTGGGAGGGCGAGGCTCCTGCCGAGCCGTCAGAACAAGATCAACAAGGCATATTTTTTTACGGCTTCGGCAGGAGCCTCGCCCTCCCGATCATGGCCTCTTTCTTAGCAGGAGTCTTCGACGAAGCAATCTGAATATTTCGTGGAGGCGAGATTGCTTCGAACTATTTCTCTGCATTCCTTCGCGTTCTCTGCGCCTGCATTGAAAAACCTTCACTAGAAACAAAACCAAGGGAGACCTCTCAGTTCACAAGAAGTCTTCCCTGATTGCTTTCCGGTTTTAAAATTTATGCTTCCTTGGCTTTTTCGCGGCCCAGCGCAAACACCTCAAAATTCTCCGCGTGGACTTTTGCGGGGAGGTTGGCCTTGATGGCCTCGGTCCACACGGCGTCGTCTATGGGCAAATGCGCACTGAGGGCGCCGAGCATGGCAATATTGAAGTTGCGGCGGGTCAGCGGAGTATCGTCATCATCGTCAAGATCTTCGATATCATCGTATTCGTCACCGAGCAAGAGTCCGGGCTCAATCAGGAGGCCGCCTTCTTTCATGCGATGACGGAAATTATCCACTTGGGTGGCATCCATGACGACGAGGAAGTCCGCGCCGCCCGGCGGCACCATGGGGCTGTAAACTTTTTCGCCGAAGCGAACGTCACTGCTGACGGAGCCGCCGCGCTGGCTCATTCCGTGCACCTCACTCTGCCGCACGTCAAATCCGGATGCCGTGGCGGCTTCCGCGAGGATATCCGCCGCTTTGATGATGCCTTGGCCGCCAAGGCCGGCAAAAACAATGTTGGTAACCGTACTCATGCACTACCCTGCCTTCCCGTCGCGCGCTCATAGGCTTCGAGTTTGGGGGCGCCCAGACTGCACAGCCGCCGCGCAATAATTAATACCAATTCCTCGCTTTCGAGGCTTTCCTTCAACAATTTGTCAAACTCTTCCTTATTGGCCACGGGATCAATCACGTGGACTTTATCCAGGCCGATGGCCTTTGCGAGATTTTCAAAACTGAGTTTTCGCGTCGCTTTATGCGTCAGTGTGCGGCCCGTACCGGGATGTTCCTGGAGGCCGGTCATGGCGGTGGTGCCGTTATCCACGATAATAACAACATGACCGGTGGGCGGGGGATTGTACGCCATGTCCACCAAGCCGGTGATGCCGGCATGGACGAAGGTGCTGTCGCCAATGACACTGACGACTTTCTTTGCTTCTTCGGGCGGCAGGGCGTGGCGAAGGCCCAGCCCCACGCCGATGCTGGCGCCCATGCACACGCAGGAATCCATCGCTTCCAGCGGTGGCAAGCCGCCGAGCGTATAGCAACCGATATCGCCCGCCACGATGAGTTGTTGATCCGCCATAATGCCGGAGATGGTCCGGTGCGGGCAATCCGAGCAAAGCTTTGGCGGGTTGCCGGGAGGATATACCGGCTCTGTGGAGGTATCACCCGCAAGAATGCGCTGAACGCGGCCCACGTTCAATTCACCGTGACGATACATTTCGTCTTTGCCTTCGACGGCAATCCCGGAGTACCGGCAATATTCAACGAGATAGGGATCGCCTTCCTCGATCACCACGCAACGCTTCACTTTTTTCGCGAAGTTCCGAACGAAGTTATCCGGGAAGGGGTAACACATGCCGATTTTGCAGATGCTGGCATCAGGCGCGGCTTCCCGCGCATGAAGATAAGACACACTTGATGTGATAATACCGAGGTCCGAACTGCCCTCAAAAACCTGATTCGGGCCGGACGCCTCGTTCCAATCCTTGATCTCTACCAGTTTTTTCCGCAGTTTGCGGTGGGCGGGCCGGGCATAGCCGGGCACCATCAAGCGCGCGGGAATATCGTGTACAAAATGGGGTTTTTGCGGAGAAGCAATCTTCCCATTCTGCTGAACAAGGCCTTTGGAATGGCACACACGCGTCGTCATGCGCAGCATAACGGGTGTGCCCCAGCGTTCGGAAATCTCAACCGCCTTCAGGAACATGTCATACGATTCCTGGGCATCGGCCGGTTCCAGGGTGGGGATGCCCGCCGCGCGCGAATAATTGCGGTTATCCTGCTCATTTTGACTGGAGTGCATGTCCGGGTCGTCGGCGGAAACCAGCACGAGCGCGCCGGTAACACCCGTATACGCGGCTGTGAACAGCGGATCGGCGGCGACGTTGACGCCCACATGCTTCATGGCTACCAGCATGCGCGCCCCGGCATAAGCGACGCCAATGCCCACCTCCAGCGCCACCTTCTCATTGGGCGCCCACTGCGCTTTTCCACCGAGTCTTGCAAATTCTTCGAGAATCTCCGTGGCGGGGGTTCCCGGATACCCGGATCCCAAGATGACACCCGCATCGACAGCGGCGCGCGCCACGGCCTCATTCCCCATCAATAACAACCGGTTTGTTTCGCCCATAATGCAATACTCCAACTTCTTTGTGTTTATAGTGGGCCTAGTACGGTCAGAAGAGGACCCTTCAAGGCTTGAAGACGCCCTACCATAGCAAAATCACATGAGAATTTTCAAAAAATGCATAAAAAGCCCCAGGAGTCCGGCGGACTCCCAGGGCTGCCGGTGCTTCATTTTTTATGCAAGGCCCGGACAATAGCCGTCTTCGGTTTCTTCACCAGGGCATGCATGATAGCCGCCGGAATTAAAGAATTGGATTAAACGCAACAACTCGGACAAGTTGATCAGCCAATCCTGCGGATTGTAATCACTGTCATGCGGGGCACAGGTTTGATCGCCTGGCCCTGGCGCGTATCCGTCTTCCGTGCCTGCCTGGCAATGTAATCCACTGGAATTATAGAACTGGATCACCCGGAGCAATTCGGACAGGCTGATTACGTTATTATCGTCCTGATCCGCGGTATGCGGACCTTCTTCGCTTCCTTCACCGCCAACCCCCGATGAGATTACGATGTTTACCAAGGAACCACAGGCCACCAAAAGGCCGTACACAGGTTGCTGGCGGATAATCTGACCTTCGGGGACGATCTCGCTGTTTTCGTCCGCGACCGTTCCCAGCGTCAGGTTGGCTGCGGCAAGCGCCGTCTCAGCCTCCGCCTGGGTCATTCCTGCCAGGTTAGGCACGGAGGCATAACATGGCCCAAGGGAAATCACAATGGAAACAGCACTGCCATAGTCAACAACCGTTTCAGCATCCGGATTCTGTGATATGATCTGGCCTAAAGGCACGAGAGAACTGTATTCCTGGGTGACCGTGCCCAAGGCAAGTCCTACATATAACAAGGCAATTTCGGCCTCCGCTTGGGTCATTCCGGATAGATCCGGAACAGTCAGGGTAGTGGGTACAAATACCGCGATCAATTCCCGGTTCTGGGTCATGGTTCCGGAAATGCTAAGAGATGTGGGGTCTTGGCCTTCCGGAACATCTCCCTGCCAGTGTAGAAAGAGGGTATCCGCGCCCGGCGTGGCCGTTATTTCAAATGGCGCTCCATCCAGGAACCAGTATAAATCCGGGGCGGGATCGGTAGTTCCATTTCCAGATGCCTGGATATACAAATACCAATCGGCATTCGTGAAATTCGCAATCACTGTCCGGTGTTGATCCATCAGAATGACCGGATCACGATCCATAGGGTCTACATCCCCTGGAAGTTCACCGGACCAATGATCGAACAAAATCGATCCGTCATCGATCGCGTGGATAGTGGGGGTGGCCCCGGCGACAAATTTCCAAGCGCCGGAAGGATTTGTAATTCCGCCGCCGGTTTGATTTACCACGAGTTCATACCCGGAAGTGCCCATGGTTATGGTGACATTTTTATTCCCGTCCATCAGCACATCGGCGGTATAGTCAAAAGTAGTCACATCCCCCGAATAACCGCCCCAATAGGTATCATGCCAAGGCCGAACCTCCATGTGAGCATTTCTGCCGGACAGGTATTGGTAGGTTCCCGTGGGATGGGACACATATTCCGCGGAACCGCCGCCGGTCACGGTAGAGGTCAGCGTATAATCCCCCGGCGTGAAAACGGCGGTCATGGTCATATCATTGTGAATAGTGAAACGTTGACCGGGATCATAGATATCCGAGTCTTCAGGGCCGCCTTCCCAATGATCGAACGCATCACTGCCGCTGGAAATATTGGCCACGACTTCCACGGCGGCGCCATCCATAAATCCATACGTGCCGGGAACGGGCCACGTGCTGCCAATGCCAGTATAGGCCACCGTCAGTGACCAGTCCGCTGCAACATACGTTGCAACAATGGTGCGGTCCTGATTCATCGTCAAGGAGAGGTAGCGATTGGCGGGATCCGCATATCCGATATCGCCGGACCAGCCGGAGAAGGCCCAACCGTCCATGCCAGGTTCCGCGGACACGCCAATTTGGCTTCCGGAAACATATTCATGTTGAATCCCGGGGGCGATGGCGCCTGCGGGTATGGTTGCTCCTTGGCCTTCTATAATGATCGTCAGGATCTTCATGTCCTCAACAAACACTGCCGTGATGCTCCGGTTGCGGTCCATCAGCACTGGCAACTCCGTGGCATACGCATCCGCGCCTTCCGGCAAATCGCCGGACCAGTGGTCAAAAACCCAGCCGTATTGCGGATTGGCCTTTAGCACGGGTTCCATGCCGCTGGCGAAAAAACCCGTTCCCCAGAGATTTATCCAGCCTTGGCCTTCCGTAGCCGTCTCCAACTTGAATCCTGACGACACAAAACCCGCTGTGATGGATATATTACTTTCCATGACGATATTGAGATTTGGCGTATCGCTTTCGATATCACCCGTCCATCCCGCAAAATACGCCATATCATTCGATGATGCGCTTACAGTAGCGGTTTGACCATCCAAATACGAATATGTTCCGGGGTTAGGGGAAACAGCGCCATAGGAGGGACCGGTCTTCGCCAACGTGAGGGTCCAGTCGCCTGGCACGAAATTGGCCGTCACCGTGCGGTCTTGGTCCATAGAAACCCCGTTTTGGAAGCTTCCTGGATCGTTCGTATCGATGTCGCCGGTCCATCGATAGAAGGCATCGCCGCCGGGAATGAGCACCGCAGTGAAGTTTACCCAAGTTCCGTTCACATAACCATAGGTTCCAGGCTCTGGATCAATAGCGCCATTCCCGGAAAGCAGCAGCGTCAGATTCCAATCCGCCTCCACAAAATGGGCAGTGATGGTATGATCCTCGTTCATGTAAAAACAGAGATTATGATTCTGGGGATCTCCACCTTCGATGTCCCCCGACCAATAGCTAAAGGCAACATTGGGTCCAGGCAATGCATGAATACAGACATTCTGGCCGGGACTGTATTCGTATTGCGTGCCGGGATCCGCACTGCCCGCAGGATCGGTACTGCCAGGGCCATCAATGATAATGGTCAGTGTTTTCGTATCGGGGACGAACACTCCTATGATGGAACGATCCTGATCCATCAACACCGGCAGTTCAGGATCCGTGGGATCTTCACCTGCTGGGACATCTCCGGTCCATTCGCTGAATTTCCACCCACCCCAATTACTGGCCTTGAGAACAGGCACTGTGCCGCTGGCAAGATAATGTGTCCCCTGAAGGTTAATTCCTCCATCTCCTTGACGATCCACCGTCAAGGTATAACCGGAACTCCCAAAATTGGCCGTGACGGATTTGTTCCCATCCATCACAATGTCAATAAAAGGGGTGTCATCCGTCACATCGCCCGTCCAACCTGCAAAATATGACGTCTGATTTGAGTAAGCGTTTACCGTAGCGGTTTGACCCTCCATGTAAGCATACGTGCCAGGATTGGGATTTGTGCCGCCGCCGGGGGCGCTAATGGTCAACGTCCATTCCCCCGGTACGAAATTCGCCGTGACGGTACGGTTTCGGTCCATGGTTACGGAGATCCATCTATTTTGTTCCGAACCAGGATTGATGTCGCCCGTCCAGCCATTAAACGCCTCTCCCCCGGAAACAAGCTGATAGCCGAAACTGGCTTGCACCCCGTTGGCGTACCCATAAACGCCCGGAATAGGATCCGTGGTGCCGTTGCCGTTAGCCTGCAGGGTGAGATTCCACGTTGCCGCCACAAACACCGCCGTCAACGTACGATCCCGGTCCATTGGCACACAGATATTCTGGTTATACGGATACGCACTGCCAATGTCGCCTTCCCAATGGTCAAACGCCACCCCGGAGGAGGAAATGGCATTGACACACGCACTGGAGCCGGACGAATACTGATATTGAGTTCCTGGGGAAGGACTGCCCGCCGGGTTGGTTGCGCCTCCGCCTGCAATGATAATCGTGAGTGTTTTCGCATCATACACAAAAACTGCGGTGAGATCGCGATTTTGGTCCATCACAACCGGCAAGACAGCATTGTTGGGGTCTGCGCCTGAAGGAAGATTACCTTCCCAGTGATCAAAACGATATGAAGAGTCATATGAAGAAGCATGTATATCAAAATTCGCCCCAGACGCATAATAGAATGGGCCGTTACCCCAGAATTCATTGATGTTTCCATTGCCCTGAACATGAAGGGTTAATTCATAGCCCGAACTGACAAAATCCGCCGTAACGGTCTTATTGGCATCCATCAGAATCTGAGCATTGGGGGAAAATCCCGAAGCGGCGCCGGACCATCCATTGAAATAAGCGCCTGGAAATATATTAATGCCCACTTGGGCCATTTGCCCGTTGAGATACGAATACACCCCTGGATTGGGCCAGGTGCCATTGCCTGTCGCACCACTATTAACAATGGTGAGCGTCCAATCCCCTGGCCCAAAGTTGGCCGTAACCGCTTTGTCGCTATCCATGAAAATGCTGGTGTTCATATCCGTCGAATTGATGTCGCCGCTCCAATAGGTAAAGGCTTGGCCGCTGCCTGCGATGGGGAAGGCATTCAACCATTGTTCCGTATTTTGTGAAACTGCGATCACGCCCGGTTCAGGGGAAGTAGTTCCAGTGCCATTTACGGAGATGGTGAGATAAAAAGCGGGGCCGCAGACGGCATTTGAGTCAATTCCTGCCGAGGGCGCCAGAGCCTTAAGCTGATCAAGCTGATTTTCATCGCAGAAAGGGGTGCCTTCAACGAAGAGGTTATCACTCAAGCTGACCCACTGAAAGTTCGGCGCATTGGTGTTATTCAGCAACGGCTGGATGTCCGTGAGTTGGTTCTCACTAATATTGATGCTGCGAAGACCGGTACAAGATTCCAGGGCGCTGATACTGCTAATCAGGTTATGCGTCAAATCAATTTCCTGAAGACTTGTGATTCCGCTTATCCCGGAAATGTCCGTAATTTGGTTTCGGATAAAACTCGCCTCCTGGAGACTGGTCAATCCCGACAAATCAGGAATGGTGGTAATGGAGGTCTCCTCTATATCCATCATCTGCAACCCCGTGTAATTGGATAGGACGCTGACATCCGTGACAGGCACAAACATCATCGCAAAAATCATGGTGGGGCGTATATCTGTTAATCCGCTAATATCGGTCAGGTTTTCTTCCGCTAATAACCCCAACCCTTGGAGATTTATCAGGCCGTTGATAATGGCGATATGGGAGTTTTCCAATCCGCAATTAATGATGGCAAGAAACCCAAGGGAATCCGCCACGTCCGACAAAGCGGAAAAATCGGTGAGAGGATTGGACGCGAGCCAGAGCCAGTTCAGGCTGTCCATGGTGCTTACAGCCGCGATGCTGGTGATTCCCGTATTGCCCATGATATTGAGGTATTCAAGATTGACCAGCCCAGCCAGCGTGCTTATGTCGGTGATTAGATTCGTGCCGGTTTGCAATGGATCAAAATTTTCGCTCTCCAACGGATCAGTTCCGAATCCCACATCCAAATGAACCAAGGCCGTGAGTCCGCTCAAAGGGGTGAGATCCAAAATCTGGTTTAATCCCAGATTGATCGCAGTCAGTGACGTGCACGCGTCCAATCCTGTCAGATCGGTGATTCCGAGTCCGTTGGCGGTTAACTCGGTAAAGGCGGCGTTTGCCAGTTCGGTATCTTCCGGGGGATCGCTTAATGTCAGCCCCGTGGCCGCCTCCCATTGTGTCTTTACCGCATTCAGCAAGGCGCTGTCATTAAAAGTCACCGGCACGGTAAAACCCACCCCCTGAATCCCCATCATTGCCATACAAATAATCATCAGACAAAGTGCTCGCGTTCTCATGGATATATCTCCTGTTTATCGGGCAATTCAACTCATTCCCATATCCCCAGTATTTTTCTATCTTTTCATAGTTCTCATAAAAGTTCAAGTCGTAAATAATATAACCCGCTATCGTTCAATCAAAAACCCCGTGATTCCTATGGAAACCACAGGGTGCTGTTAAAGAAGAAATAGGTTAGCCAATACCGGGACAGAAACCGTCTTCGGTGCCTTCACCAGGGCATGAATAGTATCCGCCGGAATTGAAAAATTGGATAATACGGAGAAGCTCGGAAAGAGTGATCAGCCAGTCTTGAGGATTGTAATCGCTGTCGTGTGCGGCACAGGTCTGATCTCCCTGCCCAGGCGCATATCCATCTTCCGTGCCTGCCTGGCAATGCAATCCGGTTGAGTTAAAGAACTGTATCACCCGCAGCAATTCAGACAGGCTGATCACGTTATTGTTGTCTTGATCCGCCGTATGCGGACCTTCTTCACTGCCTTCGATGCCGATGCCCAGTGAGATCACAATGTTCACCGATGAACCGCAGGTCACCAACAGGCCATACACGGGTTGCTGGCGGATAACCTGCCCTTCTGGGACAAATTCGCTGTTTTCCTCCCCGACCGTACCGAGCGTCAGGTTGGCCGCCGCAAGCGCCGTTTCAGCTTCCTCCTGGGTAAACCCGGACAAGTTCGGTACAGAGGCGTAGCATGGCCCCAGGGAAATTACAATGGAAACAGCACTGCCATAGGCTACTATCGTTTCAGCCACCGGCGCTTGGGAGATAATTTGTCCGGCGGGCATGGTTTGGCTGTACTCCTGAGTAACCGTTCCCAAGACGAACCCTAAAAGAGTCAACACACTTTCGGCTTCGGTTTGGGTCATACCAGACAAATCCGGCACGGCCACAGTAATGGGTACAAACACCGCGATCAACTCTCGATTTTGGGTCATGGTTCCGGAAATTGTGGGGGAAGCGGGGTCCTGTCCTTCTGGGACATCGCCCTGCCAATGCAGGAACAGAGTATCCATGCCCGGCGTGGCCGTTATTTCAAACGGAGTGCCTTCTACGAACCAATATAAATCCGGGGCGGGATCCGTAGTGCCATTTCCCGATGCCTGAATATACAAGTACCAATCGGCTTGTTCGAAGTTAGCGAACACTGTCCGATGCTGGTCCATGAGGATAACCGGGTCACGATCCGTGGGATCCACATCGGGCGGCAATTCGCCGCTCCAGTTAGTAAACAGGCTCGAACTATTGTCGATCGCATGGATGGTGGGGGTGGCTCCCGCCACAAAACGCCATGCACCGGAAGGATGTGTGATTCCTCCGCCGGTCTGATTCACCACCAACTCATACCCGGAAGTTCCTAGAGTGATGATGACATTCTTATCACCATCCATCAGCACATTTGCGATATAGTCGAAGGTAGTTATATCGCCGGAATAGCCGCCCCAATACGTTTCATGCCAGGGCCGCACCTCGATGTGGGCATTCCTGCCTGCAAGGTATTGGTAGACTCCCGCGGGATGGGATACATACTCGGCAGACCCGCCACCGGTTACGGTAGTGGTAAGCGTGTAATCTCCAGGTGTAAATACCGCCGTCATGGCCATGTCGCTATGAATATTGAAGCGTTGACCTTGATCATAAATATCCGACCCTTCAGGTCCACCTTCCCAATGGTCAAAAGCGTCGTTGCCACTCGCGATGTTTGCAACCACTTCCACAGGGGCGCCATCCAGAAAGCCATACGTGCCGGGTTCTGGCCAGGTACTGCCATTGCCAGTGTATGCCAGTGTCAACGACCAGTCCGCCGCGACATATGTTGCCACCACGGTGCGGTCTTGGTTCATTGTCACAAAAAAGTTCCGGCTGGAGGGATCCGCTGAACCGATGTCGCCAGACCAGTTGCTGAAGGCCCAACCGTTCATGCCGGGTGCCGCGTCCAGCCACACTTGCGTGCCTTCGGCATAGTCATATTCAAGGCCGGGATCCGAGGCGCCGGCGGGTGTAGTGGCGCCCTCACCCATAATAATGATGGTTAAGGTTCTAATTTGCATGATGAAATGCGCCGTAATGTTTCGATCCTTATCCATCAGCACAGGCAATTCGGGATTGTTCGGGTCAGCGCCCGATGGCAAGTTGCCGGACCAGTAGTCGAACGTCCAGCCATTTTGTGGATGTGCACTCAGCACAGGTTCCGTACCGTTGGCGAAATAACTGGTGGGGGGAAAGTTCGTCCATCCTTGACCGATTGTATCCACGGTAAGGATAAATCCGGAATCGGTAAAATTCGCTGTAATGTCTTTATCGCTATCCATCACAACATTAATGCTTGGCGAATCGGTCTCAACGTCACCCGTCCAGCCCGCAAAATAGGCCGAAGAGTTGGATGTTGCTCCCAGATTGGCGGTTTGGCCATCCATGTATGCATAGGTCCCCGGGAGCGGTGACACCCCTCCGGAGGGAGGACCTGTCTTTGCGAGAGTGAGGGTCCAGTCCCCTGGGGTAAAATTGGCGGTGACCGTTCGATCTTGGTCCATGCTGACACCTATGAACATATTTTCCGGATCACTGACGCCGATATCGCCCGACCAGTGAGAGAAAGCATCCCCGCCGGAAACAAGCACCGCGTTGAAGTTAACCCAGGCGCCGTTTGTATAGCCATAGGTGCCCGGCACGGGGTTTGTAGTGCCATTCCCCGAAGCTTCCAGCGTCAGACTCCAATCCGCATCAACAAAATGGGCCGTGATGGTTCGGTCTTGATCCATATTGACGCAAACCATGTAATACGTGGAGGGGGATCCGGCAGTATCGCCCGACCAATATCCGAACGCGGATTCGGCGCCAGGAAGCGCATAAATACAGACATTCTGGAAGGGATTGTATTCGTACTGTGTGCCGGGATCCGCGCTGCCGGGCGGATCGGTGGCGCCGGGGCCGTCGATGATGATGGTTAATGTCCTGGTATCCTGCACGAACACGGCGGTGATGGAGCGATCCTGATCCATCAACACGGGAAGTTCCGGATTGTTTGGATCTGCGCCGGAGGGTAAGTCGCCCGTCCATTCGCTAAAAACCCAATTGCCCCCCGCGACGGCGCTTAATACAGGTTCTGTGCCACTGGCCAGATAATTCGTCCCCCAAATGTTTACGCTTCCCTCGCCTTGCCTGTCCACTGTCAAGACATATCCGGAACTGACAAAGTTGGCGGTAATGTTTTTATTGCTATCCATGACGACGCTGAGGTTGGGCGTATCATCCGTCACATCCCCTGTCCATCCTGAAAAATAAGCGGATGGACTTGTATAGACGGTTACATTGGCGGTTTGTCCATCCATATACGAATACGTGCCCGAATTGGGATTTGTAGCACCGCCACCCACACCGCTTCTGCCGAGGGTTAGCGTCCAGTCTCCTTCCACAAAGTTCGCCGTCACGGTCCGGTTGCGATCCATGGTTACATTGACCCATGAATTGTGTTCTTGTGAAATATCAATATCCCCCGTCCATCGGTCAAATGCGTCGCCGCCGGAAATCAATTGATAACTGAACCCGGCCTGGGTCCCATTGGCATAGCCGTAAACGCCGGGCACGGGATTAGTGGTGCCGTTGCCCGTGGTTTGCAACGTTAGGTTCCAATCCGCGGAGACAAAAACGGCGGTCAATGTGCGGTCCTGGTCCATCGTCACACAGACACCCTGCATGTAGGGATTTGCACTGCCAATGTCCCCTTCCCAATGATCAAAGGCCACCCCGGCGGCGGCAATGGCGCTGATGCAGGCGCCTTGTCCTGTTCCGAAGATATGTTGCGTGCCTGGGAATGGGCTGCCCGCCGGATTTGTGGTTCCGCCCCCCTCAATGATAATGGTGAGGGTTTTGGCGTCCAGGACGAAAACCGCGGCAATATGGCGGTCTTGATCCATCACGATAGGTAATAGGGTAGCCGCAGGGTCCGCACCGGCGGGGAGATCTCCTTCCCAATGATCAAAACGGTACCCCATTGAGTACGGTTGAGCCACAAGATTGAATGCCGCTCCGCTGGCGAAATAGAACGGCCCATTGCCATAGAAACCATCAATATTGCCCGGGCCTTGCCTGTCCAAGGTCAAGGCATAGCCGGAATCCGTGAAGTTGGCCGTGACGGTTTTGTTCGCATCCATTACAAGTTGCAGGCTGGGCGAAAAACCGGTGGCGTCGCCGGACCAGCCGCTAAAATAGGCGCCGCCATAATTATCTTGCAGATTCACATAGGCGGTTCGGCCATCGAGATAGGAATATACCCCCGGGTTGGGCCAAGTGCCTCCGGCGGAGGGCCCGGTTTTATTGATGGTGAGAGTCCAATCGCCCGGCACGAAATTGGCCGTGATCGATTTGTCACTGTCCATGAAAATTTGCAGATAGTTGGAAGTGGAGGTCATATCGCCGGTCCAGTTGTCAAACGCATATCCGCTTCCAACAATGGGATATGCGTTTAGAGAGGCATATTCATTGGCAGGCACCGTGATCACGCCTGGGCCGGGTTCCGTTTCGCCCACGCCATTAATCGAAAGGGTGAGAGTTACCGCTTCTCCGCAGATGGCATTATGGTTGATCCAGGCGGCGGGCGCCAATGCCCTCAGTTGTTCCAGTTGATTTTCATCGCAGAACGGCGTTCCCGGCGCAAATGGATTATTCCGAATCTCGAGACTTTGCAGATTGCCAATGCTGGGATTATCCAAGAGCGGTTGAATATCCGTAATCTGGTTGTCATCAAGGTCCAGCCGGCGCAATCCTGTGCAGGTAGCCAGAGCGCCAATATCCGACACGGCGCATTCTTCAATGATGACTTCATCCAGGCTGGTCAGATTCGCCATTCCCGATATATCCGTAAGAACGGAATTGCCCAACAAGTAAATGATGGTCAGATTGGTTAATCCGGAGAGATTGGGAAGGGCCGTAATTTGCGTAAACTCCACATCAAAATCCGTTAGATTGGTATAATTGGCGACCACGCTGATATCCGCAATGGGGGATTCCATGAGTACAAAGAAACTTGGGTTGATGCCGGTCAAGCCGCTAATGTCCGCAAGATTGGGTTCCGCGATAAACGCGATGCCCATCGCCAGATTGGTCAGACCATTGAGAGTGGGGATGTCCGCATTAGCCAAACCGCAATTCATAAACGCCACAAACTCCAAGGTGTCCGCCACATCCGACAATGGCGCAAAATCGCTGATGGGATTGGCCGAGAGCCAAAGAATGGAAAGGCTGTCCATGGTGCTCAGGGCTGTAATGTCGGTAATACCGCCATTCCCCATAAGACTGAGATATTCCACGTTTACCAAGCCGGCGAGCGGGGATAAATCGGTGATCAGGTTTGCACCGGTGAAATCAGGATCTAGTTCCGCATCGCTTTCCATCGGATTGAATCCCATGCCCAAATCTAAAGTGACCAAACCAGTCAAACCTGCTATCGGGGCAAGGCTGACAATTTGATTCATGCCCAGATTCAGATCGGTCAGCGAAGTGCATGCCTCCAACCCCGTGAGATCCGTGATTTCAAGTTCATTGGCGATTAATTCCGTGAATGCAGGATTGGCGAGTTCAGTATCTTCCGGTGGATCGCTTAAGGCAAGCCCCGTGGCGGCCTCCCATTGCGTTTTCACGGCATTCACCAAAGCAGTATCATTAAAGGTTACCGGCGCCGTCCAACCCGATACTTGGATTCCCAAGAAGGCCACGCCAATAAAAATCAGGGAACGTATTCGTGCTTTCATGGGGTGACTCCCATTTGTTATGCAATTCAACCCGATGTTTCTGCCTGCTCCAATATTCTATCGTTATCTTTTCATAGTTCCGCAAAAAGGTCAATACTTAAATAATGTCTTCTACATGTCATCCGGTTTTGGGATAGTTTCTGGTCAGGCAAGGTCTAGGCAGAAACCGTCTTCCGTGCTTTCACCGGGGCAATAGTGGTAACCATCAGAATTAAAAAATTGGATGATACGTAGCAACTCAGAGACATTAATGAACCAGTCTTGCGGATTGTAATCTCCATCGTGCGGCGCACAGCCTTGATCGCCCTGTCCGGGATCATATCCATCTTCCGTGCCTGCCTGACAATGCAATCCATCGGAATTGTAGAACTGGACCAACCGGAGCAGTTCGGACAGGCTAATCATATGATTATCATCCTGATCGGCCACATGGATTTTATTGCCCAGGGAGATTACGATGTCGACAGATGCACCATCACAACTCGTTAAAGCGTAAGGGAATGGATATTGACTAATGACCAGACCTGCCGGAACGGTGTCACTGTACTCAACCGTTACTATACCCAATACCATACCCCTGTATGAAAGTTCGGCTTCAGCCTCGGCTTGGGTAAGACCTATCAGGTTTGGCACATCGGCATCACACTCGCCTTCTTCCTCAACACCAAGTGAAACCACAATATCAACTGCTGCTCCACAGCCTGTCAGTTGGTCCGGTAATGGATCTTGGCTGATGATCTGGCCTTCTGGAATGGTGTCGCTAAATTCAAATGTTACTGCGCCTAAAACTAGAAAATGATATGATAAAGCGGCTTCCGCCTGCGCTTGGTTAAGCCCAATAACGTTAGGCACCTCGGTATCACAAGACAATGACACCACAATATCAACCGTGCTGCCATACGCAACACTTGTTCCCTCGACAGGATCTTGCGAAATAATTTGGCCTATAGGAGCACAACAACTATATTCTGCGTAAACTATTCCTATGACAAGCCCCACCGCAGCTAATGCGATCTCGGCTTGTTCTTGGGTCATACCTGACAAATTCGGCACAGTTACGGTAGCGGGCACAAACACCGCAACCAGTTCTCGATGCTGATCCATCGTTCCGGAAATAATAAGGGAAGCGGGATCCTGACCATCGGGTATATCGCCTACCCAATGAAGGAAGAGATCCTCGCCAGGAACCGCCGTCACCGTAAAGGTTTGCCCATCCAAATACCAGTATTGACCGGGCGCCGGGTCCGTCGTGCCATTCCCTATGGCTTGGATATAGAGATACCAATCTCCTGGTTCGAAAGTAGCAGTAACCACCCGATCCTGATCCATCAGAATTTGAGCTTCACCGTCCGCAGGCACTACGGCGGCGCCCCAAACAGACAAAAAGAACAACAGCGCACCCAACACCCCCAATTTCTTAAAAAATGTTTTCGTTATCATGGGCGAAGCTCTCCATTGATCAACGTCTTCACTCACCGGAAACACTCATCAATCACAGTACCATCATCTCACTGAATAATAGGAAAGTCAATAGAAATATGCAAGGGATCATTGTATTCCCCAGAAAAGAATTGAATCCGGGAGGGCGAGGTTTATCCGCCTCTGGAGGGTTCCTGAAACTGTCTGAGAATTCGTAAGCATCCGTTTCAAGGAATGGGGAAACGATTCATCATGCATAGTGGCAAAAAACGATTCATCCCCGCAGGGGATGGACAACTCAGCCCAGGATAAGCGAAGCGCCATCCTGGGTGTGTAGGATTTCACCATGGAGGATACTCTGAAAGAGTTATACATACTATTTTCGCCTGCGGCAACCGGTTTTGTTGAAAGCACACGCTGCGGAACGCTTGAGACATGATGGCCCACCTGCCCGGCGCCTGAGCAATGTATGGAACTCTTACAGAGTGGTATTGTTTGGGGTGACATTGCATACCCAGGATGGCGCTTCGCTGATCCTGGGCTGAGTTGTTAAATCCCTTCGGGATATCTTCGCCTTTCTATGCGGTGTAAAAGAATTCTCAGAGAGCCTCTCCTGCCGAGCCGTTAATGCCAACGAATGAATACTCAGGTTACGGACGATTTTTGTCATCCCCTTCGGTACAACAGGAATCCGTCTGTCCACTTTGAGAGCATGCATCCTTTACTCCGCAGGAAGCACAGGAACATTTATCCTGAACAAGGTTTTCAACCCCCGCCTTACGCTGAATCCATGCCCATAACAGCACTACCCCGAAAATTATCCCCGCTGCGATGAGCATACGAAACATGTCAGGTTCCCAGTCCGGCGAATCCCATGAAGGCCAGGGACAAAATCCCGGCCAGCATCAAACTCAATGCGGTACCTTTCACCATCCCAGGCACGTCATGCAGGTTCAGCCGTTCCCGTAATCCCGCCATCACCACAAGGGCGATGGTAAAGCCTGTGCCCGCGCCTACGGCATAGGCAAAGCATTGGATAAGATGATAGCCCTTGCTGGTTTGGAGAAGGGCCAACCCCAAGACCGCGCAATTGGTGGTGATCAACGGAAGATAAATTCCCAGCGCACGGAAGAGCGCCGGACTGTATTTCTTCATGAACATCTCAATAAATTGAACCACGGCGGCGATGATCACGATATAGCAAATCAGCCGCAGGTACTCAATATGAAATGCGGCCAACAACGCGTTGATGGCATAGGCGCACGTGGAACTCACGATCAGGGTGAAGGTCACCGCCATGCCCATGCGCGAGGCGGTCTCGAATTTCCCCGAAACGCCCAGGAAAGGACATATGCCCAGAAACGCGCTGAGCACGAAATTGTTCATGATGCAGCTATTAATCAATATAAATCCTGGTGATTCCGCATTCATGACGTGAGGGTTCCTTTTGAGGTTTTCCGCTGCCGGATCCAGGCGAAAAGGAGCAGCCAGAAGGCCAATACAAAAAATCCGCCCGGCGGCAGCAGCATAATGGCCCACGGCTCAAAATGCGGGCCAAAAAGGTGAATGACAAACGGTGTGTTGCAGAAAAGCGTGCCATTGCCCAGAATCTCACGAACCGACGCAAGGCACAGCAGGGCAAAGGTAAATCCGATGCTCATGCCGAACGCGTCCAAAATGGATTTACGGACTGTGTTCTTCCCGGCGAAGGCTTCCGCGCGGCCAAGGATAATGCAATTCACTACTATCAACTGAATATACGCGCCCAAGGCCCCATAAATCTTCAGGCTAATCGCCTGAATTACATAGTCCACAATGGTGACAAAGGTAGCGATTATCACAATGTACGTGGCGATGCGCACCTGCTTGGGGATGAAGTTGTGCAGCATGGCGACCAGCGCGCTGGAACACACCAGCACAAAGGTGGTGGCAAGCCCCATCGAAATGGCATTCACCACGGCGTTGGTCACCGCCAGAACGGGACACATGCCCAACACCATCACGAACACCGGATTCTCCCGCCACAAGCCGTTTAAAAACGTGCTCAGGTCGGAAGGGCCCCGGCTGAATTTCTGTTGTTCAATCGTCATACTTGCTCTACTTTACCGTAAACTGATCCAAATGCTTCTTCACCAGCGGCGCCATTCGTTGCGCGCTTTCGTTCAATGCCCGCGCCACGGCTTTCGAAGAGACCGTAGCCCCGGAAATCCCGTCAATCTGCCAGGACTCCGGTTTCATGCCGCGTTTGCTCAGTTCAATCGGATGTTCCAATGCACTTCCATCCGCATTCACACTGACGTTCAATGCGCCAAAATTCTTTAAAAATTCCTCGGATGTAACAATTTTACTGCCCAAACCCGGTGTTTCCCGGTTTTCCAACACCTTCATGCCGATAATGCACTGCTTTACAGGGTCATAACCATAGAGCGCGCGGATGGTGTCCTGATATCCTTGGGCGGATGCTTCAAGTGCAACACCCAGCAGCGTCCCGGACGCGTCAAACCCCGCATAGACTTTTGGGCCTTTCTCATCATGATTTTCAAGGCGCGTGAAGCCATCCTGGCCCACTGCGAAAGTGGCTTTCTGCACCGCGCCGGGAATCACGGCAAACACGGCCGCTTCCGTGGCCTGCTGCTTGTTCCAGGCAATCCGCGCTGCCGTGCCTTCATACGCCATAACAATCAACACGCCCGAAAGCAGGGAAACCATGCCCAAGGTCCGCACCATGGCAAACCAATCATTCTTTGGCATGGTGTTGCTCATGGTTTTACCCTTTTCCGGCTTGTGCCATACACGCGCGGCTGGGTCAAGTTGTCAATGTGAGGAGACAAAGCATTCCCAAGCAAAATGGCGTACATGACGCCTTCTGGAAGGCCGCCCTTAAGCCGGATAATCACCGTAAAAAAGCCCATGAGCGCGCCATAGATCCATACACCCAGCGGCGTCACCGGCGAAGCCACCATATCCGATGCCATAAAGACGGCCCCGAGCATCAATCCTCCGGAAAAAAGCGTAAATAACGGGGAGGGATACTTGGCAGGATCAGCCCAATAGAATAACGCGCTAAAAATAAAGGCGCTGAGCAGCATGGCCGCCGGGATGCGCCAGTTCATGAACTTGCGCACCACTAAATACGCCCCGCACAACAGAATCAGGATTGCGCAGGTCTCACCGGACGAACCGGCGGTCATGCCAAAGAACAACTTCGGTACTTCCGTGGTGACGTGGTCGAATTTTTGCAGGGCCAAGGGCGTGGCGCCGGAAAATCCGTCCACAACCGCCTGTTTTGACCATTCCACCACGGACGGCGGTGACATCAACGGCCATGCCAGCGTCGAAGGGATAAATTCGATGAAGCGGTGCAGGGCGCAGCCCGGAGTCCAGGTGGTGATGGCCACGGGGAAGGCCGCCTGAAGAAATGCGCGGCCCACCAGCGCCGGATTAAATAAATTGAATCCGAGACCGCCGAAAATGGCCTTGCCCACCACAATGCTGAACAGACTGCCCACACACGCCATCCAGAGCGGAAATCCGGGTGGCAGGGTTAGCGCCAGCAATAATCCGGTAATGACCGCGCTCCAATCCGAAACAGAGCTTGGCTTTTTTGAACTCAAACAGATCACATGCTCCGTGAGCACGCATACCACCGTGGTGCAAAGCATCAGTACCAAGGCGCTCAGACCAAACACGTACACGGAAAACGCACACACGGGCAGCAGGGCATAAACCACATTGCGCATGATGACCGGCACCGCCGTTCCTGCATGAATATGGGGCGAGGTGCGTAATAGGAAGCTTTGTTCGTGTGCCATCAGGAATTCCCCCCTGAAGACGCGGCGGCCTTCTCACGGGCGCGGCGTTGACGGTTCGCCGTCTTCGCCACGCGGAAATAATGCACCAGCGGAATGCCGGAGGGGCAGACAAAGCTGCAGCATCCACATTCAAAGCAGTCGTTCAGATGGAATTCCTCTTCCATCGCCTGATATTGGCCTTTACGCGCGAGCAGTCCCAATCTGGACGGATTCAAATGAATCGGGCAGGCATCCACGCACGACCCGCATTTAATGCAGGGATATACCGGCCTTTCCGCACCATCTCCCACAGGTTCCGTAAAGGCGACTATACCTGTGACCCCCTTCGTGATGGGTGTCGCCAGGGAACTTATCGCCATGCCCATCATCGGCCCGCCAAACACAACCTGATTCGCCTTTCCGGTGAATCCGGCATATTCAAGCGCAAACCATAGCGGAGTGCCCAAGGGCATCAGGTAATTGCCGGGCTTTAAGACACCTGGCCCCGTAATGGTGACCACGCGCTCGATAAGCCCCTGATGCTTGGGGAGAAGATCTCCGATTTGCGCCAAGGTCGCCACATTCATGATGACCGTGCCAATGTCCACCGGCAACCCGCCCGAAGGCACTTCCCGGCCCAGCAGCGCTTTGGTCAGCATTTTTTCCGCACCCTGCGGATACTTGGTCGGCAGTGGAATCACCTCTGTCTGTAACGGACACCGCGTTAGCGCCGATTTCAGTGCCTCGACGGCATCCGGCTTATTGTCTTCCACGCCCGCAATCACGCGTTGCGCGCCTACGGCACGCGCCGCCACAACCACGCCTGCCAGAATATCTTCTGCACGTTCGATCATGACCCGGTGATCGGTCGTAAGATAGGGTTCGCATTCACAACCATTAATAATCAGCGTATCGACCTGTTTTCCTTTAGGAACCGCCAGTTTCACATGCGTTGGGAAGGCCGCGCCACCCAACCCCACCATACCGGTATCCTGCACCGCCAACACCAGTTCCTCCGGCGTCATTCGATCGATTTCACGCGGCGCGCCATAAAGAATTTCTTGTGTAGCCCCCGGATACGCCTTAATAAAAATGGAAGGCGTCATGGCGCCCGTCGGACTGGGCCCCAGACCAATGTAATGCACCACGCCCGTGACCGGCGCATGCATCGGTACGGACACAAATCCACCTGCTTTTGCGATGGGTTCGCCCCGCACCACTTCCTGACCTTCGCGCACTACCGGCACTGCGGGTACACCCGTGTGCTGCTGCAACGGCACGATAACCTGTGGCGGAAACGCAAGACGCCGGATAGGCCTGCCCGCCGTTGCTTCCTTGCACTCCGGCGGATGCACACCATGCGCAAACGTTCTTTTTTCTTTCTTTAATAAATTCACAGCCACTTTTTTCATTACTTTATTTACGTCTGGCACCCGGTACCCGATACCCGGAACCGTTCACATAAACTTTTTCGCTTTCTCGATCAGTTTTTCGATCCCTTTCTCCGTGCGATCCGCCGGATACCCGGGATGAATGATTTTTTCCGTGCACTTCTCCGCCGCACGCACCAAATGCTTGTAAGGACCTGCATGTGCATCCTTAATATAGGCTTTCTTACGTTCATTGTAGGCAAACATATTCGCATTAATCTTCACGCACTCCTCGCATGTGGAGCACTTCTCGGAATCAATCCACGGCGCAACATAACCGCCATCGTCAGCAATGGAAGCCCCGCCAGCTTCCTGTGTTCCACCGGACGGAGCAGACGGCACATCGGCTGCCGGCGGAGACTCTACGAATGGCGCCGGAGTGGGGGAGGGTGCATGCTCTTCCACGGGCAATGGTGTGGGAGGCGGTGTTTCCGCAGCAGGCGTTTCTACTAAACCTTCTTCGGCGGCCCTGGATACGGTTAGTGCAAAACCTTGGAGTGTGCGCCATGCTTCACGACGCGCCAGTGTCTGCTGAACCAACTCCTCGCTTGGAATCATGCGCCGCAGCCGCTGATCTTCATCCAGTGCCCATACAAACGGATGCATCCCTTCGCGATCTTCCGCATCCATCTGAAGAAATTCCGTCAATGGCGCCAGTTTCATTGCGCTATCCCCCGGAGGCGCTTCCACGAATTGTCCGGAGAACCGTTCCTGAGTGAGAGCGAAATCCGCGAAGGTCAGCGTATGCTCCATTTTCGTGGGAGAGCCATCATCCGCGAAGTACTCAAATGAATACGACGGCCAATCCGCCTCAAGACACACATTGCCTTCCAGCGTTAATCGTTCACTCACCCTTTCACCCAGATCCGGGTTATACCGAAGCAGCGGATGCGCACGCGACTCCACCGCCAATTTGCTCTGTTCACCGGATGTGGCGCAGGAAATCCCCGCTTCATTGGAACACGGACATGCGATGTTGAACAACGCCGCCCGGCGCGTATTCAATCCTTCGATGAATCCTTTCGCAAGATGTGCGGCGTGGTGAATTGCACCTTGCATCACATAGGCATGCCGCAAGGCCATCGCGGAAAGCGCGGCTTCCTGCTCGCATGATCGCGCATGAGTATCCAGCAATAACACCTTGATCGGTTTGCCGGATCGCACCAGCGCTAGGAATTCATGCGTCCCCGCGTCGCTCGTACACACCACCGGCGGACACAGCAAATACTCCTCATCCGTGAACTGCTGCCAATTAAAGGCTTCAAAAAAGGCATCATGCGTATCCGGGCGATATTCCCCCGCCAATTCCAATTCCGCCATACGCACCGCTTTAAAGCCCGCCGCCATCTTCGCCATGTGTCCGTCCAAAATCCCAGCCGCCAAAGCCTCCACATCCGGCGAGCGATGATTCAGCCACGGGAAGGGATAAGGATTGTAGGGGAAGGCCGTACCGGACATTGCTGGACATTCCGCGGTATTCACCACGCCCAGATTGGCTCGGCCCCGCTTCGTAATGCCCTCCGTGTAGTGCCATTTTAATTGTTTGAGCGTTGCCAGCACGCCGGTAATCCAGCGGAGCCATTCGGCGTCCAGCGGACGGTTATCCAACTGCTGCGACAAGTCCGCGAGGGTAATGTCTTTTTGGGCGAACTGATCCAATGCTTTGGTAACGGCGTCCGCATCGCCCAGCTCCAGATTGCCCGCCAGCTTCAGCCGGATGTGCTGTTCCAGGCGTTCAATCAATTCCTCGATATGCAATACATGCTTTTTCACGCGCGGCTGCATCAAGGCCTCCACGCATGCCCCAAACAGGCGCAACACCAACGCTTCGCCGCATCCTGCACACGTGCCTCCGCCAAACAAGGCAGAATCGCAGTTCCTTTTATCCAGTAATAGCGTTTCCAACGGACCCAGAGCGGGGGAGGGGGTCAGGTATTCCTGCGGCGTGGTGGGTAATTCCAGCCAGAACTCCCATGCCTGTTGCATCTGGTGTACGCTTGCCGCCGTTTGTGAAAGTTCTTTCAGGGCTTCATCCGTACAGGAATGCACACATGCCATGCAGCCTTTGCATGCATACGGATTAATGGCAATAGAGAAAAGCGCACCCGCCCCCCGTGTTTCTTTTTCGCGCTCCGTAAAATGCGGGTCGGTAACCGCGAATGCATAAGTATTCAACACCCCGCGCAACGCCTCCAATTCCTCCTTCAACGCCGTATTATCGCCCGCACCCGCCACGGTCTCGTCGATGATCTGATTCAGCGCGCTCTTCACCTCCATGCCTGGCGCAAGCATCGGGCGCAGTTTCCGTTCCATTGCACGCACCGCGCTCCGCAGATGCTCAATGGTGCGCCCCTCTTTCTCCAAACAACGTATGGCCGTTTCAAACATCTCCAGCACGGGGGTCACCAAGCCGTGAATCGCATTGTCAGGACATACCGTATAGCACTTCCCGCATGCCGTGCATTTTTCCGGAGACCAACGGGGATGGGTTGCCCGCGTGGGTGTCAGATCGCGGAATACGCCCGTGGCTGCGGGAGTGAGATTAAAGGCGGTAAAGGGGTCTACAAGTTCTCCCCGAAGCTCGCCCGTCCGGTAAAAATTCCCCACTTGTTCCCAAAAACGATGCACATCCGTAACCGCGGCATCGCTTGTCGGCTGTTGTTTCAACATCCTGGGCAGGGTCAATGCTTTCCGCAACGGTTCTGCATTTTCAGCGCCCAGCGGCTTTTCCATGATTTCCCTGACTTCGTCGTAGCCCCGGCGTAGGGATTTCAACTCCTCATCACCGACTTTTCCATGCAAATGTTCGCCGAAAAGGCGGAAAAGCGCGGCTTCGGTGGTCTGGGTCATCGCGGTTACCGGGGACACTTTATAAAATGAGCCCTGAAGTGCCATATCCTGCATCAAACGGCGCCGCTCCGGCGTCGAGGCGATATCCCGGGCAATGGCCTCCGCATCCAGAAAATATAAGCGGATGTTATTCTGGATCACGTATTTCTGCGCTCGAAGGGAGAGCATGCCCCAGATCGATTCAGGGGATAAGGCACTTTGCAGCAACACGATGCCCCCATGCCGTATTCGAAACAACGGATTACCCTGACGGAAGGCATTGGGGTCGCTGCACAAGGCAACATCCGCCTGCGCATGTTCTCCGCTCACTTTCATCGGCTCGGCGGCGGCCGTCAGTATGGTTACGGAAGGACGTCCCTTTTTCACCGCAGGGAATTGCGGGTGTGCCTGAACATGCAGATGAAATACATCAAAAAGGCTCAATGCCAGATGCCGCGCGGCGTCTCCATGGCCGCCCGCTGCATGAATGCTCACCGTGATGCTCCGTTCCGGGAGCAGCGAAGGATTTTCACTGCCATGCACACTCAATTGTTTCACATGCGCATACGCATCAAGCACCGCATCTTGGTGAATCTCCTGCTTGGGCGTGGCGGGCTTCTCTTGAACAAAATCCACGGAAAGATAAAACGATTTCTTTTTGCCGCCCCCATCCAGCATGTTCTCCACCACCCCCACAACGGCCTCCGAACGCACGCTCTTGCCCCCCAAACCATACGACCCTGAATACAACGCCGGAATATCCTGTGCAGTAAACGCGGCATAGCCTGGATACGGCGGGTTGCCCTTCGTCTGTCCATTCTCCAAACATTTCACAATGACCGCGCATAATTCCCGCATAATGGGGCGATCTTCCGCCAGCGGCTGATCCGTCCGCTCCAACACCGTCACACCTTTCTTCCCTTTTATCAATCCGCTGAGCAAATCGCCGGGGAACGGACGAAACATGGCTACATTCACCACGCCCACGTTAATCTGCCGGGTTTTGCGTAAATAGTCCGCCACCACCTCGGCCAAATTCACCAATTCCCCCTGGGCCATCACCAAATATTCAGCGTGTTCCGCATGATAAGCGCTCACCCGCCGGTAACGGCGCCCGGTCAACGTCCAAAACTGTTCCATGGCGCAGTCAGTGATTTCCTGGACATGCCCCAGGAAATAAGGCCCCTGCGCGGCCAAGCTGCGCATTTGCGCGCCCGGTTTTAACACCGCGCCTGTCATCGCGGGATTATCCACATCCCATAAAATCGGAACACGGCGCCGCTTCGGGCCGAAAAGCATCCGTTGCGCGGGCGTGGGCGTTTCAATCATGTCCTCCGGCGCGCCGACAAACTCCGCCATAAATTCCTCTTCCGGAAGAAGTATGGATTCGAGCATGGGGGAGTCTTCATGCACGACAATGCCTGGCACAAGCGATTCTTCCGCAATTTTCCGGGCAATCAAATTGAGATCGCTGACTTCCTGCACATTCCGTGCAGCCAGTTGAAATAAGGAAGCATCGTCGATGGCATGATAATCCCCGGATTGCGCCATGTTCAGCACATAGGTCAGGCGCTGGCCGATGTCAGAGCGCAGTACGCCATGCGCGCCATTCAAACTCGGCCCCGGATGCGCCGCGCGTAATCCACTCAAGGCGCGGCCCGCTGTTGCAGCCACGGATTCCGTGGCGGTCTCCGGGAGATTGGGACGGCTGTATGCCGCGGCAGCCTGCGTATCCAACACCGCGGCCACGCCAGGATATTTAATGGGATTGTTCTGCTTCATCACATCCGTGCTACCGTTTCTTGGGCTATGGGCAGGGGCGATTTACGAGTCACTTTCTTCGCCTCCGGCCCTTTCATGATCTCACCCGATTCCTCGATCCACACTATAGCGCCGGTCGGACAGCGCTGTATAGCCACTTTCGATGCCAACAAATTCTTACTGTAATCCACCACGGCCAGATGATTTACCACCATCACTACCCCGCCGGGGGAGTCCGCTTCGCACCGTCCACACGCTACACAGGCCACTTCGCATTCCCGTTTCGCCTGGTCTTCCGGCGCCTGATTCTTACAGGCCACCCACAAATGATGGCTCACAGGCTGTAACGAAAATAGATCGCGCGGGCACTCTTCCACACAGGCATTGCATGCCGTGCAGCGTTCGTCATTCACAACGGGCAACCCATGCACATTCATCGTGATGGCGTTGAAATCACATGCACGCTGGCAATCGCCCAAGCCCAGGCAACCCCACGCGCAGCCTTTTCCACCGCCTGCGATAAGCGCCGCGGCCCGGCAGCTTTCCACCCCCGCATACCGCCCGCGCACCCATGCAACATTTCTCCCGCCCGCACACGCCAGCCGCGCCACACGCTTCTCCTGCGCACCAACATCCACTCCCAGATGCGCGGCAATCGCCTCTTTAATTTCAGGCGTGGATACGGTGCAGCTTCCCGGCGTGAGCTTGCCGGAAACCAGCGCCTCTGCAAATGCACGGCAGCCGCCTGTGCCGCAAGCCCCGCAATTATTACGGGGCAGCATTTCCTCTATCTCATCGATGCGCGGGTCTTCATAGACATAGAACTTTCGGTGGGCCACGGCCAGCGTCACCGCCAGCGTTACACCCAACCCGAACATGACAAGTCCCGCTATCGCTATGCTGGAAAAGGACATAACCTTACCTTACACCCCAAGGCCGGAGCATAGGGAGCATCCAAAATACACACTGCCCGCTCGTTGAGGATATGCATTAACCTGCGGTATTCTAACGGAGTATTACGTAGAATTTCTAATTAGTGAGAAAGGCAGTACCGTATATTCATGAATCAGTCATCCCAAACACCCTGGAATCCCGGATCCTGGAAAGCCTATGCCACACGGCAACAACCCGCCTATGACAATCCACTTTCTGTAGCAAAAGTTGCTGATGAACTGGCTACAAAGCCGCCTCTCGTGTCTATCGGCGAAATTGAACGGCTCCAAGGCGCCCTTGAAGACGCCGCCGCTGGAAAACGTTTCGTTTTGCAGGGTGGGGACTGCGCGGAGTGTTTTGCGGACTGCACCGAGGCTTCCCTCACCTCAAAATTAAAAGTGCTCCTCCAAATGAGCCTGGTGCTCACTTACGCCACCCGCAAACCCACCGTGCGTATCGGGCGAATCGCCGGTCAATACGCCAAACCCCGCAGCCAGGAATTTGAAACTGCTGATGGTGTCGAACTTCCTGTTTACCGAGGCGATTTGGTCAATTCACGGGAGCCTGTAGCCGAACTGCGCAAACCTGAACCCTCCCGGATGCTCGATGGTTATCACCACGCCGCCGCCAGTCTCAATTTCATCCGGGCGCTTATCGAAGGCGGCTTTGCCGATCTGCATCACCCGGAACAATGGGATCTCAGTTTTATCGAGGGAAGCACGCACCGGAAGGCTTACCGGCAAGCCATGGACGCCATCGTCGATTCCATCCGGTTCATGGAAACCATCGGGGCGGCCCACGCCATCGAAACCGTCCGCCGCGTGGATTATTACGCGTCGCACGAAGCCCTGTTACTGCCGTATGAAGAAGCCCTCACACGCCTTGCAGACAACGGCCTCTATTACAATTTTGGCGCGCATTTTCTCTGGGTCGGCTATCGTACCGCGTTCCCGGAAAGCGCCCATATCGAATACCTCCGAGGCATTCAGAATCCCATCGGCATCAAGATCGGCCCAGGAAGCAACGAAGACGACATTCTGACCATCATGGACCTCCTTGATCCGAAACACCGCGCAGGGCGCCTCACACTCATCACCCGTTTCGGTGAAACGGCCATCGAAGAACATCTCCCGCGCATTATTGACCGCGTGAAACAGTCCGGCCATCCCGTAGTCTGGAGTTGCGATCCCATGCACGGGAATACCGAAACTACCGCCAACGGCTTGAAAACCCGCCGCCTCGACGCTATCTTCTCGGAACTCGAACAATGCTTCGCGATTCACGAACGCATGGACAGCACCCTAGGCGGCGTCCATTTTGAACTCACCGGAGATCCCGTCACCGAATGTTTCGGCCCCTTCGGCGACGTCCAGGAATCCGATCTCATGCGCTGCTACGAAACCGCCTGCGACCCCCGCCTCAACGGCGCACAAGCCCTCGAAATGGCCTTCCTCCTCGCACGGCTATTGCGATAGTTTAAAGCAGATTACTAAATTCTTCCGCTTCCAGCCATTCCGTTATGGCATCACGAATGTTTTCCAATGCCTCTTCGCGAGTGGCGCCCTGAGAATGACATCCTTTAAGCGCCGGACAACTCACCGCATATCCTTCCTCACTTTTAATCAAAATAACCTGGTATTCCATTGCAACACCCTTTTCTAAACGTGTTCTTCATACCTATTGTATCTTGAGCAATCAAATAACGTCCATGCAGGGCGCGCTCACGCACACCCTGCATCCTCATGTTTTATTGGCTGACCGCTGATGGCTGATAGCTGACCGCTCTTAATGCTCATGCCCCCCATGCGAGGCTTCATGCACGATAAACCCGCCTCCATTCACGGGGAAGTCATTGCCTTTGTTATATTCGGTGCCGTCGCTCACAAACTTTAAGAACGACACATGCCCATCCAAGTACAGTACATTGCACCCGCCAGGGACATGGTTAAAATGACTCGCATCGTCCCCGGATATCTCGTCCCAAAAAATCGGCAGCGTGGACTGCGCTTCCGCTGTCGCCGCGGGATTATTAATGTCCGTGATCAGGAAGCGTTCGATCCCTTCACGAAGCCGGTAGGCAATTTTAGAGGCTTCCATCGCCTGTTTTCCCAGCGAGAATTCCCAATCCTCATCCGCCGCAGCGATGGCCATTTCCCGCGTATTCGCGGCATCGGTGATTTCTGCCGCCTTCACCGCCAGCGCCTCCTCAAAAAAAGCAAAATCCGCGTCTGTTTTGAAAAGCGCCGGTTTTACCGCCCAGCCCAGATAACAATAGGGATGTTCATAGACTTCACATGGCTCAACAATCCCGTTATTCGTTGTGGCCACTCCATCCTTGAACATATGCCCCTCTTCCTCGGCTTCCAGCCATGTACTTGCGGGTGTGTTCCCCTCATCCCACATCCCGACAGCGCTCCCGGCATACGGCGAACTCGGGCAGATCAGGACATTCACGTCTGACAGATATTCCGGATACACCGTTTCCATATCCATTATCGTCGCAAGGCCTATCGTCGGCGTGCCATCACAATTTGTCGCTTTCAAATGGGGATACAACTCGCCCTTGGCCTCGTTCGCGTACATCTTAAGCACCAGCCCCAACTCTTTCAGATTGTTCGCGCAACTTGACCGACGCGCCGATTCCCGAGCCCGCGCCAGCGCCGGCAACAATATTGCCGCCAATATGCCAATAATGGCAATAACCACCAATAATTCAATTAATGTAAAACCATTCCGTTTCATGGGAGTAATTCCTCTCTATGTATTTCGAGAATACATGCATGTTTCAAAACATCACATGTTTTGATGCACTGAACCTGACAAAAAAGAAACGAACAATAGAAACAATGTCAGGAAGAGAGGGGGGGGCTGCGTAACGGGATGCATCCACGGCACTGCCATACCGGCAACATGTCGTTTGAGAACACGAATACATAAGTGCATGGAATGCTGAATAGCGCTAGAACCAGCGCCAGAAGAGGCATCGCGATAGTTTGCAACGCAAGACACAGCGTGCAGTGCTCACCCAACGGATCAGAATGATCATGATGGTGAAATGCCCCAGCCAGCGCCGTGGCCAGCCACAGCGCCGCCAGCAACCACACCGCTATCCGATATGTCCGTTTTCGCATTACTGTTGCTCTTTCTAAAATCAATAGTAATATACCCCATTTTTACTTGTAGAACAAATGATCTCCAGTTGGCGCAGAATCGTTCTGCGCCTCTTTTTTGTGCTTTTCATTGCCCCTTTATGCTTAAATAGCTGATGGCTGACCGCTGATGGCCCTGTCCTCCGACTTGTCCCGCGAAGCTTCAGCGAAGTGGGAAGCGCTTAGCGAAGGAGGATGATAGCTTTAAAAAAGGTGTAAACCAATGATCACAAATCGCATCTGCTTACTCATCGCACTGGCGTGCCTGCTCTCCCTTCCCGCATTTTCCATGCCCCTGTCCGCAATCCTGGAAAAAGACCAACTCTCCGTCACCGTGGATGGAAAACTCTTCACCGCCTATAAATTCGCGGCCACCCAAAAATACCCCTATTTCTTTCCCGTGAACGGCCCTGCATCAGGAACCTCCGTCACCACCGAAACCTCCGAGCCCTATCCGCACCACCATTCCCTGTTTTTCGGCTGCGACCGCGTTAACGGCGGCAATTATTGGCAAGATGCCAACGGACGCGGCCAAATTCTCTCCCAAGGTCCCAAAATCGAGGAAGCGAAGGGAGAACGCATCTCTTTCATCGACGAATGCCTCTGGAAACAACCGGACCAGGAACCCATTATCCGTGATACGCGCCGCGTGACCATTACCGCGCCCGATGCCACCCACTGCATCATCGACTTCGAGATCTCCCTCGAACCGCTCGTGGATATCACGATTGAAAAGACCAACCACTCCCTGTTCTCCGCACGGATGATCCCCGAACTCAACGTCACCTCCGGCGGAACCCTGATCAACGCGGAAGGCGCCTCCACCGAAAAAGGCACCTTCGGCGTCAAATCCCCCTGGTGCGACTACTTCGGTACACGCAACGGCGTCACAGAAGGCCTTGCCATCTTCCAGAACCCGGCCAATCGCTGGTATCCCGCACCATGGTTCACCCGCGACTACGGATTCTTCTCGCCCACCCCCATGTACTGGCTCGAAGGCGACAAATTAGAACTGCCCAAAGGCGAGAAACTCCCCTTAAAATACCGCGTCATCGTCCACGCCGGCGACACCAAAACCGCCAACATCGCCGACTTGTTCCAGCAATACTCAAACACCGCAAAACCCTAATATTCTTGGTGCCTTTGTGCCTCCGCGTGTATAGCTGTTTTTTATCCGTGTTCATCGGTGTTTTTCTGTGTTTCCATTTCCGATAACTGACCGCTGAAGGCTGATAGCTGAAAGCCTGTTTACTATGCCCAACGCGACGCCGTGAACCTCGGCATTGGGGGTGACCGCACCGAACACGTCCTCTGGCGGCTCCAGAACGGCAACCTTGAAGGAGGTATCAACCCCAAACTCGCTATCGTTATGATCGGCCAGAACAACGGCCCTCATAACACCGCCGAAGAAATCGCCGAAGGTGTCACGGACATCGTCCACCTCCTGCGCCAAAAACTCCCCAATACCAAAATCCTTCTCCTCGGCATCTTCTTCCGCGGCGAAAAAACCAACGACGAACAAATCAAACTCGCCAAGACAAACGACATCATTTCTAAACTCGCCGACAACCAGCACATCTTCTACCTGAACATTAATAAAATCTTCCTCAACCCCGACGGCTCTATCCCCAAAGACCTCATGCCCGACTTCGAACACCCCAGCACCAAAGGCTTCCAGCTCTGGGCCCAAACCATCGAACCCACCGTCGCCGAATCGTTGGGCGATACCCCCATCAAACCCTAACATAGCTCCGGTAGTAGCTCATATTAGTAGCTCCCATCTCCAGGGTCTGTCGATTTAATCCCCAAAACACTCCGAAAGAGGATTTCGAGGGTATCAAAAATGTCTCCTGGCTTACTGATCGTTGAATCTGGGGCATTTTGCGAAAGCGATTTTTTCCGTATACTGTAACAATGCTATTAAATCGACAGACCCTCCAGGTGGGAGTTTCTTTCATCATCACCAAAACCCAAAGTAGATCTCATTAGTAGCTCCCATCTCCAGGTGGGAGTTTCTTTAAAATTGTGCTAGACTTATCACCCTAAAAGATGTCCGACCTGGAGATGTGACCTACTATTTTGATCACGTGCGTCGCCGGGTAAATATTAGGAAGGTGCGTTTAAAATGGACACAACGATGTACGGCTATGTCTTCAATGCGTTTGAATCATTTACCCCATTAGGCGGTTACAAACGCAACTTGCCACACTGGCGAAAAGAAGGCGCCATCTATTTCGTTACATTTCGCTTGGCGGACTCAATCCCAGCCTCCGTCCTGCAAAAATGGATGGAAGAACGCCGTGCATGGTTAACCTCACATGGACTGATTGGAGAAATCCCTGATTCCGAATGGGAATCCCGTTACTTGGACATTCCCGAAGACATTCGTCAAAAATTCGAACGCGAAGAAATGCGCAAATACTTCGTCGAACTAGACAAATGCCACGGCAAATGCTTTTTAAAAAACAAAGAATGCACTACGATTCTCCGTAATGCGCTTCTTTTCTTCAACGAACAACGCCTCTTATGCGGAGATTTTGTCATTATGCCCAATCATGTGCATTGGATCGTGACCCCACTACAGAACTATGAGCTTGAAAATATTATGCAGTCGGTCAAGAGCTACTCCGCGCGATGTATAAACAAATCACTCGGACGCCATGGAAGACTCTGGCAAAAAGAAAGTTTCGATCACATCGTCCGAAACCCACCCCAACTAGAACGCATCCGCAACTACATTGAACAAAACCCCCACAAAGCAAAAATTCCCGACGGATCATTTCTCTACCACAAATGCGATTGGCTATAGACCACTTCCCCATACTCCCTCCGATAGTAGCTCCCATAGTAGCTCCCATCTCCAGGTGGGAGTTTCCTTCATCATCACCAAAACCCAAGTAGCCCTCATTAGTAGCTCCCATCTCCAGGTGGGAGTTTCTTTCATCATCCCCAAACCCCAAAGTAGCTCCCATAGTAGCCCCCATCTCCAGGTGGGAGTTTCTTTCATCATCACCAAAACCCAAGTAGCCCTCATTAGTAGCTCCCATCTCCAGGTGGGAGTTTCTTTCATAATCCCCAAACCCCAAAGTAGCGCCCATAGTAGCTCCCATCTCCAAGTGGGAGTTTCCTTCATCATCCCCAAACCCCAAAGTAGCCCTCATTAGTAGCTCCCATCTCCAGGTGGGAGTTTCTTTACACGCATAGGTTAATTTTCAAAA
>JAKQOG010000143.1 GCA_029565395.1 Candidatus Hydrogenedentota bacterium
GGTCGCGGTAGGGACACGGGTTGCCCCGTGCCCCCCGCACAGATCCCGGCGAGCGGAACTACCGCACCGGGCTCCTGCCTTGGATCCTAACGTTTAGTCGTATACTTGGATACGGATGCGCGATTTTCGGTTTAGGTAGCCATTGGTCCGCCAATTGTTTCATGCGTTCCCAGGTTATCCTGTTCTTCTTGTCACTGCGGCGTCTGAGCACGCGTCGCCATCGTTCGATAACGCTTTGGCGAAACGAATTCATACTCTTGTAGTTGCGCGGCACTCCATAGTATTGGTAGTGCCCGCTGAGCACCGACCTGAGCCATCGGCCCACATCGGCTGTCCGGTGGTTGATGCGTCTGCGCAGCTCCACGCTGATGTCTTTGAGCTTGGCGGCCACTCGTTTCGCTATCGTTTTGCGCAGCACGCAAAACTCTCCTGCCCGCGTCTTTCCGCAGATGTGGACAAACCCAAGAAAATTAAATGTCTCAGGCTTTCCTTCTCCACGTTCGGCGCGGTTGGAGGCCGCAAACCGCCCGAATTCTATCAGGCGGGTTTTCTCCTCGCTCAACTCCAGGTTAAACTTCTTCAGCCGCTCCCGGAGGTCCGCATGAAGCCGCTTTGCATCCTCCTCGTATTGAAATCCAAGAATGAAGTCGTCCGCATAGCGCACCATGATTATCTCACCGCGCGCGTGGCGGTTTCTCCATTGATGAACCCATTGGTCGAGCGCATAATGCAGGTAGATGTTGGCCAGCAAAGGAGAAATGCTTCCCCCCTGCGGTACGCCTTCCTCCACCTCGCGCCATACGCCCTCCTCCAGCACCCCGGCCTTCAGCCACTTCTTGATGTGACGCAATACCCGGCGGTCGGCAATGCGGTGCGAGACGAATTCCATCACCCAGTCATGGTTCATCGTATCGAAGAACCCCCGGATGTCCGCGTCCAGCACCCACTTCACCTTTTTCT
Organism: Candidatus Hydrogenedentota bacterium; assembly: GCA_029565395.1. GTDB lineage: Bacteria > Hydrogenedentota > Hydrogenedentia > Hydrogenedentales > CAILVY01 > CAILVY01. Next base: position 961 of record JAKQOG010000143.1, read on the forward strand.
TTTCTATCCCCACCGTCACCGCGTCCAACGCATCATGTTGACTGCGTCCAGGCCGGAATCCGTACGAAAACCCCAAAAAGTCCGTCTCATAGATTGCGTTCAGCACTTCCACCGCCGCCCGTTGGACAATCTTGTCCTCCAGCGCAGTGATGCCGATGGGGCGTTCCCGTCCATCCGATTTCGGAATATACACCCGCTTCACCGGATGCGCACGGTATGCCCCTCGTTGCAAGCGCCCGCTCAAGTCCTTGAGATTGCTTTCCAGCATTTCCCGGTACTTCGACCACGTCGCTCCATCCACCCCCGGCGACGCTTCTCGCTTTAATGCGAAAAACGCCTGCCGAAGCCGGTTGACGTTATACACGTGGTGCCACAATGCCGTGAATCGCTGCTTCCTGTCTCCTTTCGCCGCCTTGCGTATCCGGTAAAGCGCGTCATTCAAGTCTATCTGGCCCTGAGTCCAGAACCTGGTTTGCTCTCCCGGTTTCTCCTTGGCCAGACCCCTTCCCTCCAGACGCTCCGCCGAGGGCGGTCTCCCGCCCGCTTTGTTCGCGTCCTTCAAAGGTACTACGGGTCTGTCCGACTTCCCGCCGCCATTCATCACGGTCGTACTCCTTGCGGATTCACCGTGCGGACCACGCGTACTGCGCATGGCCAGCGGCGGGATCTCCCGGGTTCCGTGCAAGATGTTTCCGTACGTGCATGGGGTCTCCGACCGCGTGGAGTCCGGACACACCTCGCGTTAACAGCGCGTCCAGTGTTGCCTTCTGCGTAATGGAAGGGCGTCTGCACTCCAGGTTCGACTATTTCACGGCTCAATACCCAGCCCGCACGTTCCCCTGTCAACGCTTGCAGCACGGCCTCTCGGCCATACCGCCATGACTCGGGGCCAGTGTGACTCGCTATGTCTTCACTGTTCAAGACTTCCACTCTACTACACCTTGCCGGCTTCGCCCGGCGCTGTCTCCACTCTGTCCACCCAGTCCACTCTGTCCACTCTCTCCCCTCTTCTCATGCACCGCTTTTGCCCATCGTGCCACATCATCCGCCGTTTTAGGGCGTTGATCGATCAATTGCTGGCGGCGGGGATCTTCTCTGGACCACAGCGGCAGTCTGCGCTGACGCAGGAAGTCTTCGTAGTCCAAGCGGAGTTCTTCCAAGCTGGCCCGCGCCGCATTGGTCATTTTCAATTCCAGTTTCTTGGAGGTGCCACTGGCTTGGCTTCCTTCCGCAATATTCTGCACCCCGCTTCTCGCCGCCTGCACCATCTGGTCCTGGGTCCGGCTCCGCCAACTGATGTACCGCTCACAGAAACGGACGGTCACGTCAAAGACCACCTCGGCCACCTGGAAACTCTTCAGTTTCCGGTACCCCCCATGCTTCGGGAGCAGCGGCTCATGATCAGACATTCAGTCTAGCTTTCATTGCTCTACACCCCGGCCTGTTTGCCTAATTCATACGCTCACACAACAACAAGCGTAGGATTAGTGTAGCCAAGCTCCGCCCCTATTTCAAAGACAATTTACTCTAGACCAAAAGGTCTAAAAAAGATAAACAGAAAAAATCCACTTCGTGATTGACCACTGTCTCAAAAAAACCGTATAGTAAGATACGTTTGGCCCATACCGACGAACAACGGGAGAGCAAAACATGACCTACTTTGCATTAGCCTTAATGCTGGCGGCTTCCCTCCTCATTGGAGGCTGCGGAAGCGAGAAATCCCATCAAAAACTTCCGCAGAAACCGCCTGTTTCCGCAAAAACCGCGCCTGTCGAAAAGGGAATGATTCCTATTGCGTACGATGCCGTAGGCACGGTGCAGTCCAAGGCCTCCAGCGTCATCCAGAGCATGATGACCGGCCACATTACCGCCATTCATGTTAAAGAGGGCGATCCGGTGGAGACGGGCCAGTTACTTATAGAAATTGATGACCGTGAAGCAATAGCACAGGCGCAAAAGGCAAGAAGTGCGCTCGATGAGGCCCAACGCGCCCTGGAAACCGTCGAAAAATCGGCGGCGGCGTCTCAGCAAGCCCAAGCGGCCGCATCGGCTAAACGCGATCTCGCAAAATCCGATCTGGATCGCATCACACAACTTGCCAGCCAGAATGCCACCAGCCGCCAAAAACTGGATGAAGCCGAAGCGCAATACAAGGCCGCCGCGGCCTCGTATCAGGAAGCCAGCGACACTGCAAACAGTTATTTATCAAAAAAGGCGGAAGTCACCGCACGGATTGAGCAGGCCAAGGCGGAAATTGAAAACACCCAGGTCATGCTCAGCTATGCCCAGATAAAATCCCCGATCAACGGCATGGTGACGCATAAAGCCGTGGATGTAGGCGACCTGGCCTCCCCTGGCGTTATATTGTTGGAGATTGAAGACAGCCAGACCTACCGCCTTGAAGCCCTCGTGGATGAAGCACAAGTACACCGGGTAACCTTGGGCGATTCCGTCCCCGTGATCATCGATGCCTTTGGCGCGGAACCCTTAACTGGAACCGTCAGCCAGATTCTTCCCTCCGCGGAACAAAATACCCGCACCTTCGTCGTTAAAGTAGATATTCCAACCCGCGAAGGGCTGCGTTCCGGAATGTTTGGCCGCGCCCGGTTCGCCATCGGTGAAAAAAGCGCCCTGACCATCCCCGCAACCGCCCTATTGACACGCGGGCAACTCACCGGCGTCTATGCCGTTGGGGCGGATCATATCGCCCGCTGGCGCCTCATCACCGCGGGAAAAACCTATGACGGAACAATAGAAGTGCTCTCCGGCCTGAATGAGGGGGAAATCATTGTGACGGATTCCTTGGACAAGGTGAGTGATGGCGCGCCCATCCAACAGTAGGGAGATGACGTCATGAGCGAACATCCCATTGGATTGGCCGGAAAATCCGCCCACGCCTTTATCAATTCCAAGCTCACCCCGCTAATTATCGGGGCTTCGCTGCTTCTCGGCCTGGGTGCGGTCTATCTTCTCCCCCGCGAGGAAGAACCCCAAATCATCGTGCCCATGATCGATATTTTCGTGCAATCCCCCGGCAGTTCCGCCAAAGAGGTCGAAGAACGCGTCACCAAACCCATGGAGAAACTCCTCTGGGAGATCCCCGGCGTCGAATACATTTACTCCACCTCCAGCCCCGGCATGGCCATGGCCATTGTACGATTTGTCGTGGGGACCAAAGAAGAAGACGCCGTAGTCCGCCTTACCCAAAAAATGTATTCCAATTTCGATTTAATTCCGCCCGGGACCAGCGAGCCTTTGATTAAAGCGCGATCCATCGACGATGTGCCCATCCTCGCACTGACGCTTTCCAGTGAGCGATACGACCACTACACCTTGCGCCGACTTGCGGCACAGCTCCACGATTCCATCAAGGAAGTGCCCAATGTCTCCGAAGTTACCTTGATTGGCGGGCAGCGCCGGCAGATGCGCGTCGTCGTGGACGCCGCAAAAATGTCCGCCTATAACGTGGCCCCCGCGGCGATTGTCCCAAAGCTGGAACACGTCAATGCACAATCCCTCGCGGGAAGCTTTGCGGAAGGCAACCGCGAATTTCTGGTGCAGGCGGGTGGTTTTCTCCAGGATGCAGAGGAAATCGGCCAGGTGGTCATCGGCGTGTTCAATAACCGCCCCGTTTACCTGCGTGATGTCGCGGACATCCTAGACGGCCCGGAAGAAGCCGCGGATTATGTATTCCATGCCTTTGGGCCTTCCGCGCAATACAGTCACGAACTCAGCCACGATCCCGCCTCCCCGCTATCCCCCATAGCACCCGCCGTTACCCTCTCCATCGCGAAACGAAAAGGCACGAACGCCATCGTGGCCGCCGACGCCGTTCTGGAAAAAATAAAGGAACTGCAGGGCAACATCATCCCCTCCGATGTGCGTGTCTCCGTCACGCGCAATTACGGGGAAACCGCCGAAGAAAAATCCAACGAACTGTTATATCACATGTTCCTCGCGGTCCTCTCCGTCACCATCCTTATCGCCCTTGCCCTGGGATTCCGCGAATCCGGCACCGTCGCCCTTGCCATCCCCGTCACCCTTGCGTTAACCCTGGTCGTCTTTTATTTCTACGGCTATACCATCAATCGCGTAACGCTCTTCGCACTGATCTTCTCCATCGGCATCCTGGTGGACGATGCCATCGTGGTGGTTGAAAACATCGTGCGCCATTTCCACATTCCCGAAAACAAAGGCCGTCCGTTGATGCAGGTAGCCGTCGAAGCCGTGGACGAGGTGGGTAATCCAACACTCCTGGCCACCATTACCGTCATCGCCGCCATTCTCCCCATGGCCTTTGTCCGCGGACTCATGGGGCCCTATATGGAACCCATCCCCATCGGCGCATCCGCCGCCATGCTGTTTTCCGTCGCCATCTCGTTCATCGTTACTCCTTGGGCCGCCATCCGCTTATTGCGGCGCAAACAGGAAGCCTCCGCAGGCCATCAGCACGGCGAAGGCAGACTGGATCATCTCTACCGCCACGTCATGAACCCCCTCATCGCCAAGGCCCTTTGGCGGAACATATTCCTGGTGTTAATCGTAGCGTTGCTCCTGGCCGCCTGTTCGCTAGTTCCATTCAAGCGCGTACTCGTCAAGATGCTCCCCTTCGACAACAAAAGCGAATTCCAAGTCATCATCGACATGCCCGAAGGCACTACGCTCGAACAGACCGCCGCCGTCACCCGCGACATCGGCGACTACCTCGGCACGGTCCCGGAAGTCACCGATTATCAACTGTATACCGGCACCGCATCCCCCCATAATTTCAATGGACTGGTGCGGCATTACTTCCTGCGGCGCGGTCCGAATGTGGCCGATATCCAAGTCAATCTGGCCCCCAAAGAGCATCGCTCCTATCAAAGCCACGACATCGCCAAACGCGTCCGGCCTCCTATCCAGGAAATTGCCAAACGGCACGGCGCCCGGGTAAAAGTGGCGGAAGTCCCCCCAGGCCCCCCAGTCCTCCAAACACTGGTCGCGGAAATCTACGGCCCCGATTATTCCAGGCAATTGGAAGTCGCACGCCAGATACGCGATATCTTCGACACCACCGGTGGCGTGGTTGACGTCGATTCCTACATCGAAGACGACCAAACCAAATACCGATTTGACGTCGATCAGGAAAAGGCCGCCTTAAACGGCGTTTCCGTTGCCCAAATCTCGTGCACGTTAACGCTGGCGCTCGAAGGAAAGGGCGTGGGGCTGGCCCATATTCCCAACGAGAAGGAAGATGTGCCGATTGAACTGAAACTAGACCGGGCGGAACGCTCCAGCGTGGACAGCCTGAAACAAATCAAGGTACAGGGCGCCAACGGCAACCTGGTGTCTCTTGGCCAATTAGTTAGAATAGAACCCGTCCTTGCGGATAAGAGCATCTACCACAAAAATCTTATGCCCGTAGTCTATGTCACAGGCGATGTGGGCGGTCAGGAAGAAAGCCCCGTCTATGTAATCCTGACCCTCATGAAAAAAGTGGCTCAACTCACCCTGCCCGAAGGATACGAAATCACCCAATACTCCACCCAACAGCCTTTTTCCAGCAACAAAATCGCACTCAAATGGGATGGCGAATGGCATATCACGTACGAGGTATTCCGCGATCTTGGGCTGGCCTTTACCGCCGTCCTCGTGCTGATCTTCATCCTCGTCGTGGGGTGGTTCCAGTCCATGAAAACCCCCTTCGTGATCATGGCCGCCATTCCCTTCTCCCTCGTCGGCATCCTGCCCGCCCACTGGCTGATGGGCGCCTTCTTCACCGCCACCTCCATGATCGGATTCATCGCGGGAGCAGGCATCGTCGTGCGCAATTCCATCATCCTCGTCGATTTCATCGAACTCCGCCTCAAACAGGGCATGCCCCTTGCCCAAGCCGTGGTCGATGCCGGCGCCGTGCGTTTCCGGCCCATGTTGCTCACCGCCGCCGCCGTAGTTGTGGGGGCCTCCGTCATTCTCTTCGATCCTATTTTCCAGGGCCTCGCCATTTCCCTCATGGCCGGAGAAGTGGCCTCCCTCCTCCTCTCGCGCATGGCCGTTCCCGTTCTATACTATTTGGCCCGGCGGAACGAAGCGTGACGTTCCCCCGTCCCAACGGTAAAATTGTACACGCTCCAATGGACTGTTAAAATGGCCCAAGCCGCCATAAGGGTGCGGCACTGCAATCACTCTATGTAGGAAACGAAACGTGCCTTTTACCACTGATACCTTTATACGCCGTGCGGAACGGGATGACCTCGATACCGTTGTCGCATGGATGGAGGAACCGGATTTCCGGCACTTCCTCTACGGCGACCCCGCCCGTTCCCCAAAACAAATCCGCGAACAAATCGTCATGATGCTTGGCCGAACCGCAGGCCATACCCTTCCCGGCGCCATCTACCTCATGATCGATTCCAAAGAAAAAGGCCCGATCGGCCTGCTGTCCCTCCAAAATATCAGTTGGCGAAACCGCTCCTGCAACATCGACCTCTACGTCGGTCAAAAAAACCTCCGCAATCGCCACGTCACCGCCATCGCCATCTACCGGGCACTCGAATATTGCTTCGACGAACTCAACCTGAATCGCGTCGGCGCCATTATTTACTCCTTTAACACAGCCTCGTGGCGCATTCTGGAGATGACCGGCGCTAAGCGTGAGCTTACCTTGAAAAATCACGTGGTACGCGACGGGAAACCATACGATATGTACGGCTATGGGCTGCTCCGTTCAGAATTCGAAGCCCTGCGCGTCCGCCATCAGAACCAGGCGAAAACAGTGTCATTACAAACCATGATCGAACAGTTGTCCCGCGAAGATACGGAGCCTGCCCCGTGAGTTGGCCGTTCATCATCCTCTTGTCCCTCTATGGTTTCTATACGCTTTGGGCCAACCGCCACCCGGAAGAAAACGAAAGCCCGGCCAACCCTGCCCCCACATCAGGCATGATTCTGCTTCAAACGCCACTTTTCATCCTGGCCTTCTGCCTCGCGTGGCAATACGGCGCATTGTCCCGGAATCTGGTTTCCCCTCTCAGCATTGCCATGGGCTTCGTGTTGGGCCACCTCATCTTCGCCTTCTCACTTCTGGCCACCCACAGAGTCTGGAGTGATGCCTTCTCCCATTTCATCCGCCCCAAACCCATCGGATGGTTCCTCAAAGAAAATCCCGACCTGATCCTGCGCTTTTCCAGTGTCGCCATTGCCGAAGAAATCATCTACCGCGCCGCCACACAACCGCTCCTGGCCAATCTTTTAGCCTCCGTGCCGCTCGCCATAGTTCTGACCGCCGTAATCTTTTCCCTGGTCCACAAACATTTCCTTCAGAATCTCCTGGCCCTCGTGATGAAATCCTTGATGTTTGCCACAATGATCGGCGTCTATTTCTACTGGACCAGCAGCCGGGTTCCTGTCATAATACTTTGTGCCTTGCGCAATCGGGGAAGTGCCTGCCGGAAACTGCTGGGAAAAATGGAGGTCCGGGTCCGAAAGCCTTTCTTCCAAAACACCCCTTCCTCTCCCCTGGAATTTCTAATTTTTGCTTTGCTGCTCGGCACGTTATACTACTGGACCAACAGTTTAATCCTCGTCGTCATTATACATACCTTGCGCAACCTGGAAAGCGTCTATCTGGAATATCTTCAGAAACTGGATGAACTGGGTGATGAAACAGAGGCCCTGCGCGCCATTGAAGAACGGTATAGCTGGCGGCCACAAAAGCCTGCAAGCGATGGAACAACTATGAGCCAAGAATTTTTGGTGGAACTTGACCATGTCCGAAAAACCTTTGTTACACGGCATTTCCTCCATATTGATGAAGAAACCCGCAAACGCCGGGTATATAACAAAAATCAGGTGCATGCCGCCGATGACATCTGCTTCGGCATCCGGCCCGGCGAAATCTTCGGCCTGCTCGGCCCCAACGGCGCCGGAAAAACCACCACGGTGAAAATGGTTTCCGGCCTTGTTAAACCCGACAGGGGAACGGTTTTCGTCGACGGACAGGATGTCGAGAAGAAACGAAAGAAAATACTCCGAAAAGTGGGTGTGGTCCTCGAAGGCACCCGAACCAGCATCTGGCCCCTCACCCCCTACGAAAACCTCCTCTATTACGGAAACCTTAAAGATGTGCGCGGAAACATCCTGAAACAACGCGCCCATGAACTCCTCGATTTCATCGGCTTAAAAGAAAAGAAAAATGTCCAGGTCCGAAGACTTTCCCGCGGTCAAAAGCAAAAACTGGCCATCTGCATCGCGTTGATTGCAGACCCGCAAGTGCTTCTGCTCGATGAACCCACCACCGGCCTCGACGTGCAAAGCAGCCGCGCCATCAAAGACAAAATCATCGAACTCACCCGGCAGCAGGGCCGAAGCGTTTTGGTCACCACGCATGATATGCACGTCGCCCAGGAACTCTGCGACCGGATCGGCATCATTAATAAAGGCAAACTGATCGCCTGCAAGCCCACGGAAGAATTGCTCGAACTCTTCTCCGAACAAGTCTTCGTTTTCAAAGTCAATATACCGCCGGAAAATCAGAAAATAGAAGGTATTAACGGCGTGCAAGCCGTGTGGACTGAACAAAGCACCGATGGAACATTGTTAGTTGTAAGAGTAGCTACCGAACCCATCCTCCGGTCGGAAGCCCTCTACGGCATCATGAACACCCTCAACAGCCTCGGCATCCAATTACTCAGTATCCAACAGCGCCAGGAAAACTTGGAAAGTGTGTTTCTGCATTTAACCTCTGAACCAACCCCTACAGAAGGAAAGGACCAGCATGTTTAGCTTCTTTCTGGTAATGAAGGCGGAAGTCGTCCGCACCTTTATTATCATGCGGCGATACTGGTTCCGAACCATCACCGGCATGATCATCGGGTACGGCATGTTAATGGTGCTCATCGCCGGTTTCATCTACAGCCGCCCCATGGTCGAAAAAGGCCTCACCTCCCTTGACAACCCCGCCGCCGCCACCAACTTCGTGCTCGGATTTATCATCGGCATGTTCGCCTTCGGCGTCGTCGGCATGTTCACGCAGGGACTCCAGGAAATGGCCCAAACCGGCGTCCTCGAACAACTCTGCATGAGCCCCCACGGTCTCATCTTCAACTTTATGGCGCGCACCGCCATCAGCTCCGTCATGACCGTCCTCTCCTCTTCCGTCATGGTCGGGATGGTCGCCTTCACCGTCGGAGGCAAACTCTACTTCGACGCCCTGCCCGTCATCGCGCTCCTGGGCCTCACCTTTACCAACCTCCTCGGTTTCGGATTCATGGTCGGAGGCCTTGTTTTGGTTTTCAAACAGGTCGGGCAAGTCGCCATTCTTATCCGCATGGGACTGTTTGCCCTCGCCGTATTCGCCCGCGAAGAAATGCTCAACCAGGGCTGGGGACTGGCCGCCCTCATGCATATCCTGCCCATCACCGACGCCGCGATCTGCCTGAAACATGTCCTGATTTATGATCAAGGCCGCGTCACCGGAAATTTCGTCCCCGTATACACTCATCCCTCCTTCTTTTGGTTGATGATCAGTTGCGTCGCTTGGACCACCCTCGGCGTCATCGTCTTTAAAGCCATGGAAAACCTGAGCCGTTACAAGGGAACCCTCGGAGCCTATTAATGGAACCAATGCTCCATTGTTTCGAACACGCCGGAAAACGTTACGCCATTGATCCGGAAACCTGTTTTTGCTTCGAATGCGATGAAGTCTCCTGGAGTGTCGTCCAGCGCTATCCGCACACACCCGTCAACCACATCCTTCATCAACTCCGCGATATGCATCCCGAAAAGGAAATTAATGAAGTTATCGGTGAGTTGGAATGGCTCCGCGCCAGCAAATCCATTTTAACCCCTTCAAAACACGACGAAATTCCCAAACTCTACGAAATCACATCGGGGCTCTGCCGCCTGTCCGTCCAAGCCACCCCCCTCTCCACTTCCATCACGCAAAAACCCAGCAAAGGCTGGCTGACCACCCGCACCCGTAAAACCACTTCCGCGCCAGACACCTTTGGCGCCCTCACAGCCGCCGTAGACCTATTGCTCGGACGCGCCGAAAAAAATATAGAGATCCAGTTCGATCTCCTGAACGCCGAAGAGGTCTTGGGCATCCCCGCACTGAGCGATTGGTGTGAAGATGCTCTGCGAAAAGCCACACGTTCCGGGAAAAAACTCCAGGTCAATATATGGGTCAATTTACCCGGCGGCATCGAAGGACATCCCGCCTCCATAATCCTGCCACTCCACGAAAACTCGGATATCGCAGCCGCGTTAACTACCCTTCGGCAACACTGCGGCTCACTCACAAAAACTGCAAAAATAATCAAAAATTCCGAGGAAGGGCTTTCTCCAAGTATCATCATTCACCCCAACCGCCCCGATTTCCAAAACGCCGTTGAAGCCTGTGAACACGCGGGCTTTCGCATCATCGAACTCGATATCGACGGCGCTTATGTGGATCAACCGGATCTCGATCCACAAGCCATGCTGGACGCTTTGCACAAGACCGCCGTCTACTACGCCGGACGTCTGCTCAAACACCACTATTTCCGTCTGGACCCTATCGAAAACCTCTTCTGGCGCATCTATAACGGCACACCCCGCAGGCGTTTTGACCCCGCAGGCATTCAGACGCTCGCCATTGACGCCGGCGGAATTATATATCCTTCAACGTATTTCTTCGGTCAAAACACCTTCCGGCTTGGATCCGTCCGCGATAAAGGCTTAAACGAAACACTGCTGCGGCAATTTGAAGACGTCGGAGCCCTTACCACCCCCGAGTGTATGCATTGCTGGGCGCGAAACCTTTGCGGCGGCGGTACTGCCGCGGTGCACCAGGCGCTCAGCGGATCCTTCCGGCATCCTCACGAACCATGGTGCCGCGCCCAGCGGCAATGGATGCAAAATGCCATCGCCGCATTCAGCCTGCTCTCTTCCCAAGGCGTGAATTTCACCCGTATACACGGCGCCCTCGGCTACCAGAAAAGCCCCTCCCTCGCAACAATGCTGCGCGCCGCATTCCAACTGTCCATCGGAATGCGCGCCATTGAAGAAGCCGACGCCGAATGGCTCATTCAATGGGAAAACTGGAACGATGCCGCCTATTTCACCTGGAACGAAAGCGGCCTGCTGCTCGCCACCAAATATGACCGCGAAATGGATTCCTTGCATCCCCGCAATTACGAACAGGAATTCGTCCTGACACGGAAAAATGGCAAGCCCCTCGGTTTATTGAAAGTGCGGCCCGACCGTTCCCCGGAATGCGCCATGCTCTGGATTTACTTGCGCCGGGAAAAGGAATACGCCTCCGATTCAATCCGCCGATCCTTCCGTACTCTTCTGCACGAAGCAGCCAAACAACAAGCGTTCCGCCGGATATTAACCCCCGTAGCGCCCCAGGAAAACGCCCTCGCCGGCTTCCTCACCGCCCTGGGATTCGAACTCACGGGAACCTTGCGTCAAGCCCTGTATCTTCACGGAACCTATCACGACGTTCGCCTCTATTCCCTCTCCCTGTCATCATGATTCCAGGACTCTCCCTGCATCCGGATATAAAAATCCTGGAGAAGATTCTCACACATCCTCTCCAGGACTCAATCCAACATAATGTACCTTCAGACGGCTTCTTCCTCTTCCTCGCCTTCGTCCGAGCCGGATCCGCCCAACGAGCCAATCTCAAGCTCCGCGGAATAGTCTTCCAGCGAAGCATCCTTCAACTGCGGTTGCGTATCCTGATAATGAGGACTGCCCGTTCCCGCGGGAATCAGATGACCAATGATCACATTCTCTTTCAGACCGCGCAGATAATCGCGTTTTCCGCTAAGCGCCGCTTCCGTCAGCACGCGCGTGGTCTGCTGGAATGACGCCGCCGCCACAAAACTCTCCGTGCTCAGCGCGGCCTTCGTTATCCCTTGAAGAATGGGTTCCGCTTCCGCGGGACGTCCATTGCGCCGCTGGGTCTGTTCATTCTGGTCCGCAAAACGGATCTTGTCCACCTCCTCATGCGCAAGGAACGCCGTATCGCCCGGATCATCCTTGATGCGCACCTTGCGCAGCATCTGGCGGATGATTACCTCAATGTGTTTGTCATTCGTGCGAACACCCTGCATCCGGTACACCAATTGCACTTCATCCAACAAATACCGGCGCAGTGCATCCTCGCCCTGAACTTCCAGAATGTCCTGCGGAATCACCGGGCCGTCCGTCAGCCGTTGTCCGGCATAGACACGGTCGCCCGTTTGAACATTCAAATGCTTGCCAGGCGGTATCGTGTATTCGCGCTCCTTGCCCACCGGCGGCATGACCTTCACTTTGCGAAGGCCCTTGGCCGACCCGCCCAATTCCACCAATCCGTCAATATGGCTGATGACCGCAGGCGACTTCGGTTGCCGCGCTTCAAACAATTCCGCCACACGCGGAAGACCGCCCGTGATGTCTTTCGTCTTGCTGAACTGACGTGGCGTTTTCGCCAGCAAGTCACCGGCCCGCACCTTGTCGCCATCCTTGACCATGACGTGCGTGTCCGCGGGAATTGTGGCAAAGCAAAGGACTTCGCCGTCCTTGCCATGAATAGTAATTTGCGGGTGCAAATCGCCCTTATGTTCCGTGATAACGCGTTCCTCAAGACCGGTGTCCGGATTAATATCCACGCGCATCGTGATGCCTTCCAGCATGCCGTCAAAACGCACGGTTCCGGATTGTTCGGCCATGATCGAAACGTTGTACGGGTCCCATTGGTAAATGAGTGCGCCCTTCTTGAGCTTCTGGCTATCCTCGCAATGTAATACGCAGCCATTGGGAACCAGCAACCGGTGAATTTCCTTGTTGTCCGCGCCCATGATTCCGATTTCACCGCCGCGATTCACCGCCACGCGCTGTCCATCGCGATTGACGGCTGTACGGACGTTGCGAAACTGAATCGTCCCATTGTCCATCATGCGGATGTTCGTGCTTTCCACTTGACGGCTCGCCGCGCCACCAATGTGGAACGTGCGCATCGTCAACTGCGTGCCCGGCTCGCCAATGGACTGTGCGGCGATAATACCCACCGCCTCGCCCAGTTCCACCAACTTGCGCGTGGCCAGGTTGCGCCCATAACACCTCGCGCATACGCCACGCTTCGATTGGCACGTGAGCACCGACCGGATGCGGACGCCCGGCAGACCGGCTTCAACAATTTCCTTGGCCTTCAGATCGTCAATCTCTTCGTTCGCCTCGACAATCGGCTTCTTGCGCCCAGGCACCATGATGTCTTCCAACACGTACCGCCCGACGATCCGCTCTTCCAGATTCGCAACAATATCCGTGCCGTCCATCAACGGCTCCACCCAAACGCCATTCAGCGTTCCGCAATCGATTTCCTCAATGACGATATCCTGCGCCACGTCCACCAGGCGCCGCGTCAAATAGCCTGCGTCCGCCGTTTTCAACGCGGTGTCCGCAAGTCCTTTGCGCGCCCCGTGCGACGAAATGAAGTATTCCACCACCGTCAGCCCTTCGCGGAAATTCGAGGTAATCGGAGATTCGATGATGTCACCCGACCGCTTCGCCATCAGGCCGCGCATGGCCGCCAACTGGCGAATCTGCGACTTGCTGCCGCGGGCTTTCGACTGATACATCAGGTAGATGCCACTAAATCCCTGATTATAGTCTTCCATTTGTTTCAACATCGCCGCCGACACGGATTCGGTGGTCGTCGTCCATTCGTCAATGATCTTATTATAGCGTTCGCCTTCCGTGATGAGCCCGTTTTGGTACATCTCATCGATGCGCTCCACTTCCGCGCGCGCTTTCTCTATCATCCCCGCTTTATCCGTGGGGATCACCATGTCGCCAATGGCAATCGACATGCCTGACAGCGTGGCGAACTTAAACCCGACCACCTTCAAAGCATCCAGCAATCCGACGGTCTTCTTATGGCCATGCTTCTCGTAGAACCGGGCAATCACCTCGCCAATTGTCGACTGGTCATGCTGCCGGTTCACTTCGCGTATGCTGATCTCTGGCGGCAGCGCATCTGCAAGCAGCACACGCCCCACCGTCGTATCAATAATCTCGCCTTCATCCAGCAACTTGATCTGCGCGTGAATATCAGCTTCGCCCATGCGGTACGCCATAATGACCTGCTCCGCATTGGGAAACACCTTTCCGGGCTTCAGAATCACGCCCTTGGAGTTGGTCCATTCGGGTTTCCATTCACCCTTGGCGCCCTTGCGCGGTTTGCTCATCCACGCAATGCCCAACACAATATCCTGACTCGGTGTCACGATCGGCGTGCCATCCGACGGAGAAAACACATTGGACGATGCCATCATAAGCAAATGAGCTTCAAGCTGCGCGGCCGGCATCAAGGGCACGTGTACGGCCATCTGGTCGCCATCGAAGTCCGCGTTAAAGGCACGGCACACCAGCGGATGAATCCGTATGGCCTTGCCTTCAATCAAGACCGGTTGGAACGCCTGAATGCCCAAACGGTGCAGCGTTGGCGCACGGTTCAACAGGACCGGATGATCCTTGATCACGTCCTCCACAATATCCCACACTTCATCGCGGCCCTGAGCGATAGCACGTTTGGCCGCCTTGATGGTCGAGGCAATGCCCCGTTCCTTTAACTGCTGAATGATAAAGGGCTCGAACAGCTCCAATGCCATGCGTTTGGGGAGACCGCATTGATGCAATTTCAGTTCAGGCCCCACCACAATCACGGAACGGCCCGAATAGTCCACGCGTTTGCCCAACAGATTCTGCCGGAACCGGCCCTGCTTGCCCTTCAGCATGTCGCTCAACGACTTCAGGGGACGATTGCCCGCGCCCAGCACGGTGCGCCCATGACGCCCATTGTCAAACAGCGCGTCCACCGCCTCTTGAAGCATGCGCTTTTCATTGCGCAAGATAACTTCCGGCGCGCGCAACTCAATCAACCGCTTTAGCCGGTTGTTGCGATTAATAACCCGCCGGTAAAGATCGTTCAAATCGCTCGTGGCGTACCGCCCGCCTTCCAAAGGCACCAACGGACGCAGATCCGGCGGAATCACCGGAACCACATTCAGCACCATCCACGCGGGATTATTTCCCGATTTCCGCAACGCCTCCACCACCTTCAACCGCTTGATCGCCTTGGTGCGCACCTGCGAGGAACTGCTGCTCGCAAATTGGGCATGAAGTTCTGCGCTCAACGCATCCAGATCCAGTTCATCCAACAGAATCTGCACCGCTTCCGCACCCATCTTCGCCACAAAACGATCCCCAAACTCGGACTTGGCGTCCTGATACTGATCTTCCGTGAGGGTCTGCATTTTCTCCAGGCTCGTGTCCCCCGGATCAATCACAATGTAATTCTCAAAATAGATGATCCGTTCCAGCGTGCGAATCGAAAGATCCAGCAAGTTCCCTATGCAACTTGGCGTGGTCTTGAAAAACCAGATGTGTGTCACCGGAACCGCCAGCTTGATGCAGCCCATCCGTTCACGGCGCACCTTCGATTCCGTAATCTCCACGCCGCAACGATCACAGGTTATCCCGCGGTGCTTTACCTTCTTATACTTGCCGCATCCGCATTCCCAGTCCTTGACCGGCCCGAAGATGCGCTCGCAAAACAGCCCATCCTTTTCCGGCTTGAATGTACGGTAATTTATCGTCTCCGGCTTCTTCACCTCGCCCCGGGACCATTTCAGGATCTCCTCGGGGGAGGCTATACGGATGGCAATCGCGTCAAAACGTTCCGCTGTTGTCGCAACAAATTTGGCCACGGGTTATTCCTCCACGTTCTCTTCTTCGCTTTCCGCGCCGCCCTCAACCTTAACCAGCTTGATGACGTCGAGGCAAAGACTCTGCATTTCACGCACCAGGACATTGAACGACTCCGGCGTACCCGGCTCAACATCCCGCTCACCCTTGACGATGGCTTCATAGGCCTTCGTGCGGCCTTGGATATCATCCGATTTAACCGTCAACAGCTCCTGCAGTGTGTAGGCCGCGCCATACGCCTGCAGCGCCCACACTTCCATCTCTCCGAAACGCTGCCCGCCAAATTGCGCCTTGCCGCCCAGCGGCTGCTGCGTTACCAGCGAATACGGACCAATCGCGCGCGCATGAATCTTGTCATCCACCAGATGGTTCAACTTCATCATGTAGATGTACCCGACACAGGTTTCCTGATGCATGGGGTCGCCCGAACGTCCGTCGCGCAACTGAATCTTGCCATTCCCCGGAAGATCGGCTTTCTTCAGAAACTCCATGATGCTCTTCTCGCTCACGCCATTGAAAACCGGCGACGCCACTTTCATGTTCAGCATCTTCACCGCCCACCCCAAGTGCGTCTCCAGGATCTGACCGACATTCATGCGCGAAGGCACGCCAAGAGGATTTAACACAATTTGAACCGGCGTGCCATCCGGGAGAAACGGCATATCTTCCACCGGCACAATCCGCGCCACAACACCTTTGTTCCCATGACGTCCCGCCATCTTATCGCCCACCGACATCCGGCGCTTCGTCGCCACAAACACCTTCACCAGCTTGATCACGCCCGGCGGAAGCTCATCCCCCTTCCTAAGCCGCTCGATCTGGCTGTCCCGGAATGCAATCAACTTGGCTTCCTCCATCGCCGCCATGTTCACCAGGCGCGTCACTTTCTGCTGCATCTTCTTGTCTTCCAGCTTCATGCGCGCCAAAACACTGTAGTCGGCCTTTTCCAAGTGCGCCACGCGGATGCGCTTGCCCTTCTCCAACACCAACTCCTCGGTCCGGTGATCATACACGTCATCCAAAATCTTCAGACCCGTTATATCATCCCGGATCAACTCTACAAACGTGTTCCGAATCTCATTGATCCGTTCGTCATATTGTCGCTTGATTTTATTCACCTCCGCCGTGAGCGTTTTCTTCGACTGGGCATCCAGTGCCTTGTCGCGGCGGCTGCATACCTTCACATCCACAACCACCCCCGTTGTCCCTGGCGGAACTGTCAACGAAGCATCGCGCACATCTTCCGCCTTCTCTCCAAAAATGGCCCGCAACAGCTTCTCTTCCGGCGCCAGTTCCGTCTCCCCTTTCGGAGTCACTTTCCCCACTAAAATGTCGCCCGGACCCACTTTCGAGCCTATCCGGATAACACCATCCTCATCCAAATTGCGCAAGGCGTCCTCGCTAACATTCGGAATATCCCGCGTCACTTCTTCCGGGCCCAGCTTGGTGTCACGCGCCTCCAATTCAAATACATTGATGTGTATCGACGTGAATACGTCATCCTTGACAAGATCCTCGCTAAGGATAATCGCATCTTCGAAGTTGTAGCCTTCCCATGGAAGGAACGACACGAGAACATTACGGCCAAGCGCCAGTTCGCCATTGTCTGTGGCCGGGCCGTCCGCAATTATATCCCCCGCGTTCACCTTGTCGCCTTTTTCCACAATCGGGCGCTGATTAATGCAGGTATTCTGATTGGACCGCATATATTTCTTCAATGTGTAAACATCTTCATCCGAACGGAACGGATTGTCCTGTTTCGTCTTCTTCGTGCGAATCCGGACCACCTCGCTGTCCGTATATTCCACCACGCCTTCCCGTTCCGCGCGGACTACCGTTCCCGAATTCCGCGCCGTCACCCCCTCCAGCCCCGTTCCCACCAGCGGAGCTTCCGACTTCAACAACGGCACCGCCTGGCGTTGCATGTTCGATCCCATCAATGCGCGGTTCGCGTCATCATGCTCCAGAAACGGAATTAACGCCGCCGCCACGCTCACCAACTGCTTCGGGGATACGTCCATGTAATCCACTTGTTCCGGCGGAACCTGCGGAAAATCGCCCCGGTGCCGGCAAAACACGATACGGCGTTGGAAACGGCCCCGCCCGTCCAGCGGCTCATTCGCCTGCGCAATAACATAATTGTCCTCGTCGTACGCCGAAAGCATCTCGATGTCGGTTCCGACTTTACCGTTTTCCGCCTTCCGGTATGGCGTCTCCAAAAAGCCATACTCATTGATGCGCGCATACGTGGATAGCGACGCCATCAACCCGATGTTCGGACCTTCCGGCGTCTCAATCGGGCAAATGCGCCCATAGTGCGTCGGATGTACGTCACGCACTTCGAATCCCGCTCGCTCCCGGCTCAGACCGCCTGGCCCCAATGCGCTCAACCGGCGCTTGTGCGTCAACTCCGCCAGCGGGTTGATCTGGTCCATGAAATGCGACAACTGGCTGCGGCCGAAGAAATCCTTGATCACCGCGCTGATCGGTTTGGGATTTACCAGGCCTTGCGGCGTCAATTGCTCATCATCCTGGAAATTCATGCGCTCACGAACCGTGCGTTCCATCCGAACAAGCCCGATGCGCACCTGATTCGCCAGCAATTCACCCACCGCGCGGACCCGGCGGTTGCCCAGATGATCAATGTCGTCCAGCACACCTTCGCCATTGCGAAGCTTTACCAGGTATTGCAGCGTGGCCACCACGTCTTCCTTCGTAAGCGTCCGAACATTTTGTGGAATCTGGAGGCCCAGTTTGCGATTAATCTTATACCGCCCCACCGCCGCGAAATCATACCGGCTCGCATCGAAGAACAAACGCTGGAAGAATGTGCGGCATGTATTGTCCGTCGCCGGATCTCCGGGACGAATCCGCGCGTACATCTCGCGGTAGGCATCCTCCTGCGTCATGGTCCGATCATGCGACAGTGTCATCACCACCGTCGCATCCTTCGCAATCTCCTCCGCATTCAAAACCTTTATCTCCGGCACATGGGAACGCATGATGCGGTTAATCGCCGTCGCCGTCAATTCCGTCGCCGCATCCGCCAAAATTTCCCCCGTCTCCGGATCAACCACATCCGACGCCAGCCATGCGCCTAAAATATCGTGTGGATCATGCGCCGCACCGTTTATCTTGATCTTCGTCCGGCCAAACGTCACCCTATCGAACGAATAGAAAAGCGCCAATATCTCCTCCGGCTCCACGTATCCAAACGCCTTTAAAAACGTCGTTGCCAATACCTTGGAGCGGCGATCTATCGTCAGCCACAGAAAATCATTCACATCATATTCAAATTCAAGCCATGCCCCCCGGTATGGAATAATCCGCGCCGACAACAGCGCTTTTCCATTTTGGTGAATTTTTCGCTCAAACGAAACACCGGGTGACTTGTGCAACTGGCTTACAATCACACGTTCCGCGCCATTAATAATAAATGTGCCGGTCGGCGTCATCACCGGCAGCTCGCCCAGGAAAACCTCCTGTTCAAGCATCATCTTTTCCCGAAGCTCACCCGAAGATCCCACCTCCTCAAATCGCACCAGACGCAGCAGCGCCTTCAGCGACGCCGCATACGTCATCCCGCGCTCCTGACACTCCTGGATCGTATACTTCGGCGGCGTGAATGAATAATGCTCGAATTCCAGACGGGTCATGCCATTCGGCGAAGCAATCGGAAACACCTCCAGGAACACCTCCTGAAGGCCTTTCAATATCCGTTCATCCGGCGGAACATCCCATTGAAGGAAATCACCATACGACTTTGTTTGGATCTCGATCAGATTCGGAAGTGCCTGATAATCCGACAACGTGCCAAGGGACAGGCGTTCAGTACGAGGGGCTACAGCCATTCATAGACTCCTTTAGCCTTTGGTTGCGAGGTTAAGGTGCTCTTCACTATATCCTAAGCAGCAGCGGCCTGCTGCACACCTCCAAATGGTAAAGACAGATCTCCCCCTTCTAAGGGGCTTAATTTCGAAGTATAGCAATTGCCGTGCCGCTTGTCAAATAGTTTCCAAAAAAAAATTACCCCTCCATTGGCACATGCGTTTCCTCCCCAGACCCCAGCATCAAACCCATCCGCTTGCTAAGACATGTTCTCTTAAGGCCTTACACATTGCTTCCAACATCCTGCCCCCGCTCTTATCGAACCTCAAGCAATCCTTCCTCTTGAAGATACCCGAAGAATATTTCCTGTCGTTGCGGAATCCAAACATCGCCTATATACGTCTCAATATCCGGAATTACTGGGGAAAGCTCATTATACAATTCCGTATACCGGGCCATCAAATTCTCCTGGCTTAACGGGCCACCCGGACCAAACAAGGCATAGGCGCGATCCGAAAACAACTGCCGGAAATCCGGATTCTGCTTCAATCCCCGAAAAATTATACCCACCGGGGCAGGATCGTTATTCAACCCGCCGCCCTCCCAAGGACGGTCGTGCCTTTTTTCAATAAAGCCATTCTGATAAAGGTTATACGGATCGAACGTCTGTTCCCCATCCCATACATAAAACCTGAATTGCCCCCCCACCTTCCGTTCACGCACCGCCGTCCAGTTGTTCGTGGGCCAGTCCCAATTGGCCGCATATAACTCCAAGATTAAATAATCAATAAAATTAACCACATCCAATTTGATACACACGTCTTCATATACGAGCGGATCGCTCACATCAAAACTCTGCACCAAATATATGATCATCCACAACTCATTCCTGGAACCCTCCTCGACGCCCCCCAGACGAATAATATCCCACCCATTATCCCCCCCGTACCAGGACTGAAAAAACTTGCTGTCATAATGCTCCACCGGGTTAATGTACCCTTTGTATTCTCCATTCACAAACAAATGTGCAAACATGCCATGCGCGTATACATATCCGCAATCGCCAAAAAGCCGTCGCGTATATTCATCCTTAAAAAACGGATTGTGCGCATCGCCATGTCCGCCACGGAGCACCAGTTGATCAAACTCCTGCACCTCAATATCCCCAAAAAGTGGATACTCCAGCTTTGTCGGGCCATATTCATCCCGGAAAAAAAGACCATACGACATGCGCCCGTAGGTCTTTGTCCAATCCAAGGCCCGCTTGAAATGCTCCCGGTAATAATCGCCCCCATGCACCCGCATACCGCAATTCACCTGGAATCCAGGGCAATTTTGGGCATCATAGCAAAAATACTCCACGGAAGCAGGACGTTCATAGTCACTTCCCCGTCCAAGCACATTGTTGTAGTCGCCTTCATTCACCGGTTGCCACGTCCCATAATCGTCCGGCGGCACATATTCCCCCCCGGCAATCGCCCAGATCCCATTGGGCTCATACAGACTCTCCTGCGGGTCCGCAACGATCGATATCACGGGAAGCGCCTTCAGGACTTCATCCACCCCGATTAAATAGGTATGCGTCTGCAATGCCGCTGAATTATACCCCTCTTTAAATGCTGAAACCCGCACTATCGCCGGTGAAATGAGATCCAACGGTATCCCCTCATACTCATTACCCCCCGATTCTGTGGGAACCGTACCGTCAAGCGTATAACGAATGTGTGCTTCCGGCGTGGGGCACGTCATGGTCAGCCCAATCGGCGCATCATAATACCCCCGTGTGTAATTCAACACTACCGGCGCAACTTTCGGCGTGCAATCCGCGCCATTGGCCGCGCCCGCCGTAGGGGTCGAATAGAAACACCATTCCACTCCCCCCTCTTGCAACCCATACGATATATCCGTTGCCTGAGACGGGAACGCAGGATCAAACTGCGTTGTGGCACGAGGCGGCATCTCCGCATTGAACAATGCCAGATATTCCCCAAAGCCCGGGGTGTCCGGATCATCGGCATTCATCTTGAAATTGGTGTGCAGCGGACGCCCGTCCGTAGGTTTTCGATCCTTACTTGAGGCAAAGACCACCAAATACCCCCCTGCCGCAATTGAGATATCCGGAAACACCCATTTGTCAGGATACGCCGCATTATCTGTCAGCGCCCAATTTGCCATTGGCACCGCCACCGAATTGGGATTGTGGAGTTCTATCCAGTCTGAATATTCCAAATCCTCATCTTGTAGAACCGTCGCATTCGATGCAAGAAACTCATTGATCACCACATCCTGTGCATATACCGTAATATATCCTGCCCGCGTCTCCTCATCCGAGCCCTCCGGTGCTTCCACCGTCAATGTCACGGTATACACGCCCTCTATCGTGTATTCATGATCGGGATATTGGTCTTCACTGAACCCACCATCTCCAAAATCCCACGTCCAACTCGTTATCGCTGAGAACCCGGCGGTAGACATATCCACAAAATGAACCGTCAACGGCACACGGCCGCTGCGCGGGGACGCGCTAAAGGCTGCCACAGGCAAACCTGTCTCGCCCTCGCCCTCAACCTGGCCTTCCATCATCCCCTCCCCTTCACCACTTCCTTCTACACCGCCTTCCCCTTCCACAGGCGTACAGTCCAAACCATTCGCATCCCAGGGTGTTGGTATGGGGAAGAAACACCAGTCCATTCCACCCTCCGGCAAACCAAAGGAAATATCCGCCGTCTGGGTGGGAAATGCCGGATTAAACAGCGTCGTGGCACGCGGCGGTGTCTCTGTATTAAACAATGCCAGATATTCCCCATAACCAGGCGTATCAGGATCATTGGCATTCATTTTAAAATTGGTATGCAGCGGACTCCCGTCCACAGGCTTCCGATCCTTGCCCGATGCAAATACCACCAAATAACCCCCGGCCGGGATCGTAATGGCAGGAAATACCCACTTGGCAGGACTCGTTGAACTATCCGTCAACGACCAGTTCGCCAGAGGTACTGCCATCAGGTTGGGATTATAAAGCTCTATCCAGTCCGAATAATCAGAATCCTCATCCTGGATATTCGACGCGTTCGACGCAAGAAACTCGTTTATAATCACATCCTGCGCATAGGCGGTAATGAACGATGATTGAGTTAGTTCATCCGCCCCCACCTCTGTTTCCACCGTCAATGTCACCGAATAGACTCCCCATACCGTATATTCATGCGCCGGACTCTGCTCCGTACTCGTACCGCCATCCCCAAAATCCCAAGACCAATCCGTTATCGGGGAACTCCCGGGGGAAGATAAATCTTCAAATTGAACGATAACGGGAACACGGCCGCTACGAGGCGAGGCATCAAAGGCCGCGGAGGGTAATACTATCTCCCCTTCCCCCTCATTCATCCCTTCCACACCGCCTTCCTCCTCACCTTCGGCAATCCCTTCTAGAGTGCCTTCTATTTGTCCCTCATCAATGCCTTCTTCCTCGCCCTCGACAATCCCTTCTCCCTCGCTCAGCCCTTCCACGCCGCCTTCGCCCTCGCCCTCGACAATCCCTTCCAAAGCACCTTCTATTTCTCCCTCCTCAAGCCCTTCTCCTTCACTTAGTCCTTCCCCTTCTTCAAGCCCTTCTCCTTCAATCAAACCTTCTTCTCCGCCTTCTCCCTCCCCCGTCGGAAGACCCGCCCCAAAACCATCTTCCGTCCCTGCTTCTGGATGATACCCGCCAGAATTAAAAAACTGGATCAACCGCAACAACTCAGAAAGATTGACCAACCAATCCGAAGGATTGTAGTCACTGTCATGGAAAAAGCATGCCGTGCTTCCAGGACCAGGCGCATACCCGTCCTCGGTCCCTTCCTCACAGTGCAGCCCGCCGGAATTAAAAAATTGAATCCCACGCAAGAGCTCACTTAGCGAAATCTGAAAATCCTGTGTGATGTCGGCAGAATGATAGCGAGCTTGGGCGCCTGCACTCACAAGAAGAAACACTAACACAAACACTATCCCCGCTTTCCGACACGCGCACTCAAACAGGGAACCTTTAAGCATGCTCACCCTCTCATCTTCCAGGATACTGCTTATTCCATGGAATTTTCTCGGCCTTTTTATATATTTCCGAAAATCAGACCACTCCACCTATAGTTGTACCGCATTTTGCGTAGAATCGTCAAAAAAAAGACACTACACCACCAGAAACCTTGCAGAAGTACGCTATTTAGCCGTCAACGAGAGATCGTTCACTCCCCAATCAGCAATCCTTCCTCCTGAATATAGGTCAAAAGAATATCCTGCCGTTGAGGAATCCAAACATCTCCTATATACGTGTCGAGATCCGGAATTACGGGGGAAAGCTCATCGTACAGTTCCGTATACCGGGCCATCACATTCTCCTGGCTTAACGCGCCGCCTGGCCCAAACAACGCCTCCACACGCTCACCAAACAACTGCCGGAAATCAGGATTTTGCTTTAAACCGCGGTATATCACGCCTACCGGGGCAAGATCGCCATTCAGCCCCGTGCCCGAGGGTGGATCCGCAATATTTTGCACAAAGCCATTCTGATATAAATTGTATGGATTAAAGGAATTTTCCGCATCCCATATATAAAATCTGAATTGCCCCTCCACCGTGCGTTCCTGCGCCGCCGTCCAGTTGTTCGAGGGCCAATCCCAATTCGCCGCATATAATTCCACTAGTAAATAGTCTATGAAATTCACCACATCCAATCGAATTGTTATATCCTCATACACCAACGGATCGCTTACATCAAAACTCCCCGCCATATATACCAGTATCCAAAACTGTGCTCCCAGCCCCTCCTGAACCCCGTCAAAGCAAATAATATCCCAATTGTTATCTCCCCCATACCATGATTGGAAAAAATCGGTGTCATACCCTTCCGTGGCATTGAGATACCCTTTATACTCGCCATTCACGAACACATGTACAAACCTTCCATGCGCAGAGACATGCCCGCAATCGCCATAAAGGCGCCGAACCAACTCGTCTTTGAAAAACGGATTATACACATCGTCATGTCCACTTCGGAGAACCAGTTGATCAAATGATTGCACCTCGATGTCCCCAAAAAAAGGATACGCCAGCGCCGCCGGGCCATATTCTCCCCGGAAAAAAAGGCCAAAGGCCATACGCCCAAACTTGTCCGTCCAGTCCAAATCACACCGGAACCTCGGCCGGAAATAATCCCCCCCGTGCACCCGAATCCCGCAATTCACCTGAAATCCCGGACCATCCCGCGGATCATAGACAAGGTATTCCAGAGAAGCCGTCCGTTCATACTCCCGCCCCCGCATAATCACATTG
>JAKQOG010000165.1 GCA_029565395.1 Candidatus Hydrogenedentota bacterium
CATCGTTGCTGAACCGCATGTCGAGGAGTCCGGCTTCGCTGTCAGAAGCGCTTATTGAGAGAGATACTTCAGAAAAATTGGTGAACTTATTATCATTGTTTATCACAAAGGCGCAAACGGGGGGTGTCATGTCCAGGATGATCATATCGGAGATGATTCCGGATGAAACAAAACCTGCGGCATCGCGGAATTGTACGTAGACGGTTTTCTGTCCATCGCCTGTGATCAAATCCCATGTTGTGGTTGTGGCGAAGGGTTCCCATCCGGACCAATTGGCGTTGTCATTGCTGAATTGCATCCCGGTCACGCCGGAACCCGTTCCATCATTTGCGGACAGGGTCAAGGTGACATGTGCTGCTTGGGTATAGCCGGCGCCGTCATTAATCAGTACCGATCCCGCTGGCGGCATGGAATCGTAGAACCGGTCAATGGCATTTGAAGCTTCTATGTTTGCGTTACCTGCAAAGTCCGTGAAGACGCCGGCAGGGATTTGGCAGGAGAAGGCGCCTTGATTGACAGGGGCCAACTGGAAGAAGAAGGTGACCCCATCGGGCTGTGGTGAGAAGGAATTGACGGCGGCGTTGGACGTGACGATGTCTCCCGATTCAAATGTTACACTCGGTTCGCTCAATAGGGCCGTGACCTGTATCGGGGTCTGGATATAATACGGCGCGGTACAACTCAGTGAGGCAGTGGGAGACCAACGGTCATAATTACGCGAGAGGATGTTGGAGTCCATTTCATTTGGATTGCACGCGAGGTCGCTGAAAACGCCCGACGGGACATAGCAGGAGAAAGTACCCGGCATCGTTAGCGTGGGAGTCAAAGTGAAACTGTAACCGGTATCGCTGCCGGAGAAATTGCTTACAATAGCGTCCAATGCGATGATGTCGCCTTCCTCGAAGGAGGTGCTGTTCTCGCTCAAGGTTGCGTTCACCATAATCGCGCCATTAGCGGGGTTAGGGGCGGCAGTGGACAAGGAAGCGGTTGGCGGGATTCCTTCGAGAGTTGTTGTGTTGATCATCATTCCATCATCTGAATATACGCCGGCCCCATTCCGTGCCACCGTGAACACGAGGTAGAGTCGGTCCGGGGTCAGGCCGGTCACGGTGAACGCACCCCATGCAGGCATGGTCTGAAACACTGGCGTGGTTCCCAATGAGCTATCCAATTGTACCCACAAAACGGTCCCCATTATTACAGGGAGTACGGCGATGGCATATTCAGTGCCCGCCGGATTTGTATCGCTTGAATTCAGGGTGATGTCGAATGATCGCGAACACAGATTCGTGATGGCGGGCAAGAGAGGCCTTGCGGCAAGGGTCCATGCGGAGAAAGTGGGTGTTTTCCCGCTGTCACCATCAGAGTTGGTTGCAGCCACTTGGAAGCTGTGTTGTGTATTGGGGGTCAGGCCGATGTGCTGCCAGAACTGGGTGTTGTCCAACGTAGTGGCCCGCAGGGTAACGGGGTCGCTTGCGCCTGGATCGTCATATACCTTGAATCCGGATTCGTTGGAGGAGGCATCGGTCCAAGTCCAGGTGATGGTATCCGTATCGATGGCGGTTGCGCCCGGATTAGTGGGGGGTGCGGGCTGCTGCACGATCTTCACGAGATAGCCGTCATACGTGCCTCCGTTAAAGGATGTGTCCCAACCATTGCTGAGCCATCCCGAGGAGGTTGTAGTTCCTGAGATATAGCAAATTCCGTTATTGGCCGCCGCGATGCCATACCCCATGTCCGAGCCCGTTCCGCCCAGGAAGGAAGACCACAGATGAATGCCGTCGGCATTTAATTTCACAATATAGGTGTCAGAACTGCCATTGTTCGTGGTGTCCCATCCGCCGCTGACCCAGGTTGGAGAAGAGGAATAGCCGGACGCATAACAGTTCCCGGCTGCGTCCAGTGCAATGCACTGACCGTAGTCGAAACTGCTTCCGCCGAGGTAGGTGGACCATCGGTGGGTTCCGTTGGCATCCAGTTTTACCACATAACCATCCGATGTGCCCGTATAGGTGGTTATCCATCCCCCGCTGACCCATCCCGAAGAAGCTGAGTATCCTGTGGCGAAAGAGTTCCCGCTACTGTCCACGGCGATCCCCCGGCCGTATTCTAACCCTGTTCCACCGAGGTAGGAAGACCATAGATGGCCGCCGTTGGTATCCAGCTTCACGGCGTAGCCGTCAAAAGTGCCGCCATAAGCGGTGTCCCATCCCCCACTGACCCAACCGGATGAATCCGTCCGCCCCGTCGCATAACAGTTTCCGCTGCCATCCACGGCGATAGCCTGGCCATAGTCATCATTCACCCCGCCGAGGTAGGTGGACCACAGATGCTGTCCATCGGTATTCAGTTTCGCGATATATCCGTCAATGGAACCATTGGGCGAGGTGTCGAAGCCTCCGCTAACCCACCCTGAAGAATCGGAGTACCCGGTAACATAGCAATTTCCGCTGCCGTCCACGGCGATTCCCCATCCGAAATCGTCATTCGCCCCGCCGAGATAGGTGGACCACAGGTGCTGCCCGGCGGTATTCAATTTCACCACATAACCGTCAACTCCGCCATGGTATGAGGTATCAAAGCCACCGCTGACCCATCCGGAAGAAGAGGTTTCCCCTGTAGCGTAGCAGTTCCCGCTGGAGTCCACGGCGATAGCATACCCGCGCTCAACACCCGTCCCGCCAAGGTAGGTGGACCATTGGTGCTGCCCGGCAGTATTGAATTTAATGATGAAACCGTCATAACTGGCGCCGCTGAGCGCGGGATTCCATCCGCCACTGACCCATCCCGTAGAGTTTGTGTAACCGGTGACATAACAGTTTCCGTTCGAGTCGGCCGCGGCGCCATAGCCATAGTCAGCATTCGATCCCCCGAGGTAGGTTCCCCATTCAATGGCGGGGTCGATGACAAGGGGGAGGGTGGCGTCATAAGGCCCGGTGATATCGAAGCCGAAAGTATGATCGTTGATAAGGATAAAGCGGCCTGGGATGAGGCGCTGGGCGCCGTTCACTTCCTGGAAGAGCCGGGGTGCGTTGTCAATGAGGGGGTGCCAGCCGGGGGCGAAATAAATTTCAAGTGCGCCGTCTTGGGTGAGGGAGAGTTTTTCGATGCCTTCATATCGGAGGTGGATGGCATGGGGGTCGGCTCCTGGGGCGATGTGAAAGTTGTATTTGAGGCCGGTGCGGTGTCCGGTGAGTTCGAGACTGATGCCGGGATAGAGACTGTCACACCAGACAGCATTAAAGGATGGAACGTTCTCGTAGTGATTGGCCGTGTCGCCGGGCAGGTAGTTGAAGGTGCGTTCGGATTTTCCATGACCCACGGGAATTGTGGTTGTGGCGCCATCAAATTCCAATCCAAATTCATGCATTTGGGAAAAACGGGTTTCGGGACCGGATGAGGCTTGGGGATCGGACGGATCCGTCCAATTGGTCCCATTTGTCCAATCGGTCCTATTGGATTCCCGGAATAACTGAAACTTTAGGCCCTGATCGGTGATACCGGCGTTTGCACCAAGCCCATCGAGGGTGAATTTGATAGTAGGATCGGGCCATTGGCCATTGTTCTGGACGAAAACGGATGTCTCTGTCATGAATTGTTCGATGCAGGCTCTGCCTGCAGGGGCAGGGGTACCGGCGCCGTTGTGCGGGAGTATTTTTTCAATTTGTGCACTGTTGGCGCTGATACTGGATGCCGCGCTCAGCAGTATGCAAAAAAATAACACAATAGTCCTGGAGGGTATTGAAAAATAGTTCATGCCTGCTCTCCCTTTTTACTTCGCACTTCAACCGTTGGGACGCGTGCCGCTGTAGTTTTCGCGGCATGGCCTGCGCGCCTCACATATTAGGTTACTATACTGCAATGGACGCCATTTTGCAAGGCATGGATACGCAGGTGAGTGATCCTTGGAGCAAAGCGAGATCAGGAGCGCAAAGAGAATGAATCAAACTCAGTCCGGAAGCTTCCTATTAACTCGGATTTTTCACCAACCCTGAATCATGCATATTATTGCGAGTCCCCCACCGCCTTCGGCGGCGATTCGTGGAAGAAAGTAAAATGCTAGGCCGGGAGGGCGAGGCTCCTGCCGAGCCGTCAGAACAAGATCAACAAGGCATATTTTTTTACGGCTCGGCAGGAGCCTCGCCCTCCCGATCTTGGCCGCTTTCTTATCGGGGGAAAAAGTGGCCTACGAAACGCGGGAAGTAACGCGGAGGCCAATATCCCTTTTCAAACGCGTTTTCCTTTATTTCTTCTTGAGGGGGTTGTTATGCTCGATCTTGGCGTAGGCTTGTTTGTAATCAAAGCCGGTTTTGGTTCCGTCCGGCAGAGTGTACCGGTCGGCTTTCCACGTGGGGCTTTGTTCATTATGACATTTTTTACAGGTGGCTTCGTCGGGATGACCGATTTTCTCGCCAGGTTTGGCATCTTTATCGCCGGACTTGAATTTCTTTCCTTCGGCGGTGTGAGCTGAAGCGGGGCCGTGACACGCCTCGCATTGGACGCCGTCGGCTGTCTGGATTTTTTCGGGCGCTTTCCCGGTGGCGGCGTCATAGCCGGTCACATGGCATTTCAGGCATTCGGGGGCTTCGGCGGGGGCTTTCGCCAGGTTCAGTTTTTGTGCGGCGGCTTTGGCGGCATCGGTGTTTAAGGTTTCAATGGCTTTTGCATGAGGCGAATTTTTCCATTTTGTCCAGGCTTCGCCTTCATCTTTTTTGTTGTGGCAGATCTTGCACTGGCCATTGCCGACGTACGTGGCGTCTTCAGCAAATACGCCTGCGGTCACGGCTATGGCGAATGCGAACAATGCAATGTAAATCACAGCGGTGTTTTTCATGGTTGTACCTTTCTGTAATTGTGGATGTTTTATTCAATTGGTTGCCGATACGGTTTCAATGACTAATTATGTTAGCAGAAAATACGACGCAAATCTTGCACGTTCATTCATTTTAGCGGGTTTGAAGGATGAAATCCATCCGGGGAAAATGGCGATATTTTGCCGGAGGAAGACCGTGGAAAGTACGGAGAGGACTGGCGGCCATTCGTACTGCGCGGCGCGGGATTGGCCGGTTGCTGGTTGGAGAAGAAAAAGGATTCTCCCCGGAGGGGTGAACCCATCCGGGGAGAGAAAAGACATTTTGGGGTTAGATTACTGCATTGCAGCAATGGCGCCTACCAGGGTGGCCATTGTGGGCAGCACGGGGGGCGTGGCGCCTTCATCCGAGCACGGGTTGGTGTTCGGCACGTACTTCACGAAGGCTACGTGACCGTCCAGATACAGGACGTTGCAGCCGCCGGGAACGTGGTTGAAGAACTGAATCGCACCGGTGTTGGCCAACTGATCCAGCATGATGAAGATTTCGCTTTGCGCTTGCGCGGTAGCGGCCGGATTGTTGATGTCGGTAATCAGGAAGCGTTCAATACCTTCACGAAGACGGTAAATCATGTCTCCGCCGCCGTTGCCAAAGCCCATTAACTCGTCGCATTGGATATCGTCGTCCGCAGCATACTTGACGATATCAATACCCGGTTGCGACGAACCGAGCTTATTGAGAACCTCGGTGAACAGGCATTGCACAGCCCAGCCAAATTGTGCTGGAGCGCAGGCGCCCGCAGGAACTTCCGCACCAAACTGATCAAGCAAACTCAAAGCATCCAATTCATCAGCCCCGATTGGGGGGAATTTATCCAAGCGGTCAAACGCCCAGCCGAGGTAGCAGTAACTGGCGTCAATCATCCCCGGATCGTTTATAATGTCGCAATTGCCCTCGTCGTCATAGAGATCCATTTTATGATCACTATATTCCGCATCCGAGGGGCACAGCATGATGTTCGGGTCCGAAATATATTCGGGATAGACCGAATCCACCTGTGGGCCAACGGCGAGATCGACGCATCCGATATCGCCCGGATAGTCGCTATCCTTCCGATCTACGCACTGCAAATAGGGGAATTTTTCGCCTTTGGCTTCGTTGGCGTACATTTTGAACACCAGACCCCATTCTTTGAGGTTGTTCTGGCAACTTGAGCGGCGGGCCGATTCACGGGCGCGCGCCAAAGCCGGAAGCAAGATCGCTGCCAGAATTCCGATGATCGCAATCACGACCAACAGTTCGATTAATGTAAATCCTTTCTTGTGCATAATTGTCCTTTTCTCCTGTTGTTGTTTTTTACTCCCGGCTTAAAAAAAATCCGGGTATGATACCTACAGCCACTGATCCGCAAGAGGCATCACAGTAGTAACTGTCAACGATACTATAACATACTTCAGATGGTAAATCAAGGATCTTTTCGAGAATTTCGCAAATATTCATAAGTAATTGATTTTAAATATGTTATCTAGCCTTCAGGCCTCCTTTCGTTCTAGTTTTTTCCATTTTGTGAGTTACAGTTCACTTTCAAAACCCGTTAAACAACTTTTTCAATAAATTCAAGAATACACTCCCATAGGGCCGTATCCCTAAATATCACTTAACTTTTCGACAATTATTTCCAATGCGGTGGTGGCGCGTGCCACGCCGGCGCAAACCGGAGCAGGACCTCCTTGTTGATAGCGGAAAAACTGGACATGGCCATCCATATGCAATACATTTGCGCCGCCGGGGATGTGGTTGTATCGATTTGGATCCACGGAGAGCTTATCCATCATAATCCACAAGGCACTTTGGGCCATAGCGGATGCTGCGGGATTGTTAATGTCTGTAATCAAGAATCTTTCCACGCCTTCCCGGAGCCGATAGATGACATTTCCTCCGCCATTGCCAAGGGCCCGGTCCGTTCCTGATTGCGTTATGGCCTCATCGGTGATTTCGATATCTTTATCTACAAAGCTGTCGTCTTGTTGGAGAAAGAGGGGTAATAACACGGTGAAAAAGCCCTGGATAAGCTGGGCGGGGCTGTTTCCTTCAATGGAAGAATCCAACGTGGAAAAGAAAGTAGAGGACAGATCGCATTGCGGGTCAGAATCGTCCCCGATATCAAAGACCCAGCCGAGATAATAATAGCTGGCATCGAGCAGGACCATGCCCCGTTCCCGTTCCATGCAGGGGATATTCAAGTCGCTTTGCCCGGTTTCGGGATTAATATGGCCGCCTTTTTCGTGCATGGGATCGGAAGGACAAAACATGATATTTGGGTCGGTCAGGTATTCGGGATAAATGGAGGTGGCCAGGGGCGCGGCGGCGGCGACAATTTGTTCGCCGACGGATTGAAAGGGGAATTCTTCGCAGGTGAAGGCTTCCATGTAGCGCAGACAGGCCTGGGGATACCGTTGACCTTTGGACTCGTTGGAATACATTTTGAAGACGAGCCCCCATTCCTTGAGATTGTTTTGGCAACTGGAGCGGCGGGCGGATTCCCGTGCACGCGCCAATGCCGGGAGCAAGATGGCCGCCAGAATCCCGATAATGGCGATGACCACCAACAATTCGATTAATGTAAAACCTTTAGTATTCCGCATGAACTCAGTTCCTTGCCGGAGCTTGGGGCGAATGCCCGAACTGCATAGAATCACTTTATACCAACCAGCCCGATAGTAGTATCGGAGACAATCTGCATCTTGTGCAGCCCAATGTCTTGGTAAGCAAGGGCAAGTATACTGCATTGCTGCGTGTTGGAACAACTTTAAATTGCGGTCAGCTATCAGCGTCCGGTTTCTCTGGCGGGGAGGGGTCCAATAATCCATTTTGGGCGGCGATTGATTCGAGGGCGGACCGGGCGGCCAATTGCGCGGCTTCTTTTTTAGTCGGGCCGCGCCCCCGTCCCAGATTTTTTTTGCCGATGGAGACTTCGACCTCAAATTCTTTTTTGTGGTCGGGCCCTTCGGAACGCACAACTTCGAAATGGGGCAAGGGGTAATGCTGGGCTTGACAGAAATCCTGCAGGCGGGATTTGAAGTCCCACACCTGGTCCAATTCATGGGCGCGGGCGAGTTCATGGGCAAAGATCCTTGCCACAAAAGCGCGGGCGATGCCCCATCCACAGTCGAGATAAACGGCGGCAATCAGGGCTTCAAGGCAATCTGCAATGAGGGATATGCGTTGCCGCCCGCCGGACAGTTCTTCG
Source organism: Candidatus Hydrogenedentota bacterium (assembly GCA_029565395.1). Classification (GTDB taxonomy): domain Bacteria; phylum Hydrogenedentota; class Hydrogenedentia; order Hydrogenedentales; family CAILVY01; genus CAILVY01. Next base: position 8,062 of record JAKQOG010000165.1, read on the forward strand.
CCTTTTCCCAGGCGAATGGCGCTTGCTATGCCCAGTTCCCCGGCGACGCGTGCGACGGAACGGCGGTTCACCAGCCCCGCGCGCATTTTGCTGTATTCGCCTGGGGTCCGGTTGGGGAACGCCTCGAACAAGTGATGTCCTACGGCGAGTCCCAGGACGGCGTCCCCTAAAAATTCGAGTGATTCATAATCTGGCAGGGGATGGTCGACTTCGGCGGCATAGGAGGCGTGGGTAAGAGCCCGGTCCAGGAGCGGGAAATCAGAGATTTCCACGCCCAACTGTTCGGCTACAGCTTTCAGTTCCTTTTCTCGGTCATCCGTTTCACGCATAGCGCCGGAAAATTAGGGTTGCGTTATGTCCGCCAAACCCCAGGGAATTGGACATTACAGAGGTTACCGTGACCTCTCTCGCTTCATTGGCCACCAGGTTTACCCTGCATTCGGGGTCCGGGGTTTCATAGTTAATATTGGGGGTAATAATTCCTGTTAAGATGGACTGAATAGAGGCGATGGCTTCCACGGCCCCCGCCGCACCCAATAAATGACCAATCATGGATTTTGTGGAGCTCACCAGGGGCATATTTTCCCCGAACACGAGCTGGAGGCTGCGTGTTTCACTCGCGTCATTGAGTTTGGTGCTTGTGCCATGCGCGTTATAATAGACAATTTCTTCAGGATTTATCCCGGCTTGGGCCAAGGCGGCGCGCATGGCTTCGGCAGCGCCTATCCCCTCAGGGTCTGGGGCGGTAACATGATAAGCATCGCAGGATTCTCCCGTGCCGGCCACTTCGGCCAGGATTTCAGCCCCTCGGGCCTTTGCATGGGACTCGGATTCCAATACCAGGGCGCCCGCCCCTTCACTCATTACAAAACCATCCCGGTCCAGGTCGAAAGGCCGGCTGGCGCGTTCGGGTTCATGGTTGCGTGTCGAGAGGGCGCGCATGGCGCTAAAAGAGGCTAAACCGAAAGGAATGACGGGTGTTTCCACGCCGCCCGCGATCATCATGTCGGCCTTGCCCAAGCGAATCGCATCCGCGGCGGTCCCGATGCAATGCGCGCCGGTTGCGCAGGCGGTGACAATAGCCAGATTCGGACCTTTCAATCCAAGACGGATGCCGACAACGCCGGCAGCCATGTTGGTTAGCCCTTGGGGCATCACAAACGGAGAAATGCGGCGCGGCCCCTCAAGATGATTTTTGACGGTGTTCTGTTCAATATGGTCAATTCCCCCAATGCCGCTTCCGAAATAGACGCCGCACCGGAACGGATTTTCCTTCGCTATGTCAAGCCCCGATTGACGCCAGGCCTGGTCAGCGGCTTCCATGGCAAACAGGGTGAACCGGCTCTGGCGGCGGATCTCTTTCGGCCCCATTCCGGCGGGCACGACGTCTTCCGCCACCCCCCCTATTTTTGAGGCAATCTTATCAGTTTTAAAATGGGTAATGGCTCGAATCCCCGACCGGCCCGCGCATAAATTGCTCCAGAAATCATCCACTGTATTTCCGGCGGGCGATACCACACCCATCCCAGTAACCACAATCTTCGTATTCATACCCTTCCTTATAGAACCCAGCCCGTGGGGTGATTCCACGGGCTGGAAAGCATTTACTACTATAATGTATTTGAAGCGTCCATACAAGAAAAGAGACGCGGACTATTTACTCAGTTTAGATTCGATATATTTAATCGCGTCGCCAACGGTGTCAATCTCGTTAGCGTCGTCGTCGATCTCGATATTGAACTCCTCTTCGAGCGCCATAAGCAGTTCTGTCTGATCCAGGGAATCGGCCCCCAGATCGTCCACAAACCGCGCATCATCGGTTACTTCTTCCAGCTTGCGGTCCAAACGTTCCGCAATAATTTGTCTGATTTTTTCTTTTAGATCGGTGTCTATAGCCATTCAATTCACCTCCTTGCCAAATAAAATAGGGGCAGCCTGACATACCACGCCCACTGCCCAGTCAAGCACAAGTATATACTTCAAAACAAGGTGAGTTCAACCTTTTTGCGCATCCGCGTTCTGTCCTTAGACACGGGTTGTCATCCGCGAAGTTTCACTACGGCGAAGGCCAGAACAAAGGGAATCAGTGCTGCAAACCAGAGTTTATGCTCCGAGATGAACTGAAAAATGGCCCCGATGTCGATTTCCATGCCTTATTCCTTAATGGGTTGATCGGTATAAAAGTACGGTAAACACCACCGCCGACAGCCCCAGCAAGAATCCTATGACACACAGGACACGTTCCTTCCTGGTTGCCCCATGCTGCAAAATGCCCGCTGACGCCCACAAAACCGTCCCCAGGGCTACTACCATCACGATCATCAACAAGATATCACGGATTTCCGTAAAGAGGGTTGAACGGACCGCAGGCCAAAACACTACCCAGGCGGCGATCCCGCCCACAAGGCTGCTGATCCAGATTGGGGTTCCTTTCGGGGCGCTTGCCGTTAATACCTTGCGGTTCAAGGCTTCTTTCTGATCGTCCGTCAGTCCCATTTTGGGTTTTGCAGACACAAGGGCCGCCGTCGGGCGCTGGTCCTCATCCAGATCGGCATTGAGCGCCTGAAAACTCAATATTTCTGGCTTGGATTTTTCGGGTCCCCCCCCTCCCCTGTCTTCCATGGAAGGTTCCTTCGATTTTGGGAGGCCCTTTATGATGCAGGATCGGCAAAGGGGGCCGGCCGGGGTGCGCTGCAAGTGATTTTTACACGCCAATTGGCCGCATTGCTGACAAAACGCTCCGCAAACCTCGCATAAGAGCATTTTGCATTCGGGGCAAAATCCCACAGAACTTCGTTCATGACACACCGCGCATTCCATAAGGCGCACCTTGATAACAGTTTTTGGCTTTCAGCAATTAGCGTTGATTTACGGAATGGTATCACAGCATTCTCCTTTGCGCAACGCACCATCAGTGCCTCATTGAACTCCCTGTTTCCTCTGCGCTATCGTCATTCCTGGGTTCCCGGGAAAGAAAGAAGGAAACACGGATATGAAAGCATTCTATTGCGTGGGCACGCATTGGGATCGGGAATGGTATAAACCTTTCCAAGAATACCGCATGTGGCTTGTCGAACTCATAGACGAACTCATGGAATTAATGGAATTATACCCGGAATACAAGTCATTCCATCTTGATGGACAGACCATTGTTCTTGAGGACTATTTGGAAATACGCCCGGAACGAAAAGAGCTTCTGGTACGGCTGCTGAAGGAGCGGCGTCTGCTGGCGGGGCCCTGGTACAACCTCCCGGACGAATGGCTCATTTCGGGGGAGAGCTTTATCCGGAATCTCATGCGGGGGGTGCGGATTTGCCGCGAACTCGGTTTTCCACCGCTTAATTTTGCCTATACGCCGGACCAATTCGGGCATATTGCCGCCCTGCCCATGATTATGCAGGGATTCGGGCTTCAGGCGGGGATCTGCTGGCGGGGCACTCAGGATCCCAGCTATCCCTCGCAGTTTGTCTGGGTAGGCCCGGATGGAAGCCGCATGGTGTATCACAAGCTTTCGGATAAAGGAAGTTATGCGCCGTTCGACTTTGCGGTGCGGAGCAAGATCCGGCAAGACAATTTTTCCGGGGAAAGCTATGCACGGTATTTTGAGCCCTACTGGCGGGAAGAGAGTCAGCGCGCCCCCCTCCCGTGCGTGCTTATGCTGGATGCCATTGATCATCAGCGGCCGGACCCCGAAATGCCCCGGATCCTCAAGGAACTAAAAAAGCGCTATCCCGATATCGAATTTGTGTGGGCGAATCTTGAAGAATATGGGCGGGAAATCGCGCAACAGGCCGATAAATTGCCAGAACGCACGGGGGAACTGCGGCAACCCGTGCTGGATGTGACTTGTGGCGCCCAATATCTCATTGTCCATACGCTTTCTTCCCGCTATCCCATTAAAAAGCGCAATGGACAATGCCAGGCACTGCTGGAGAAATGGGCGGAACCGTATGCCCTTTTCGATCGGATGAATGGCGGCGCGCCGGTTGTGAGTTATCTGGACAAAGCGTGGCAGTACCTCCTGCGTAATCATCCCCATGATTCCATTTGCGGGTGCAGCATCGATCAGGTGCATCGCGACATGCAGTATCGATTCGATCAGGCGGAAATGATCGGGGACGGGCTGGTCCGGCGCTGTATGGCGAAGATTGGGCGGGCATCCGATCAGGGCGAAGCATGGAAAAACATTGTGGCGCACAATCCATTGCCTTTCCGGCGAACAGGGGTGTTTGAAGTCGCACTGGAATTTCCCGCGGACTATCCGAAGAAATTCGTTGACGGTCTGGCTACCGGGCAACTCATCAATAAATTCCACCTGAAAGGACCGGATGGAAAGCGGCTTGCGTATCAGCATCGCGCCCTTGACCGTGGCAAGCCATCGCAGCGCATGAATGCCATCGGGCGCGTCCCCATGATGAATGCGGATCTCTGCCATGTCGCGGTGGAACTCGATTTGCCGCCATGCGGCTATACGAGTATTCAAGTCGAACCAACGGATGATGCCACGCGCACTTTCGGGTCGCTCATGACCGGTCCGCTTTCCGCTTCCAATGGCATCCTCGACGTGTCGGTGCAAACGGATGGAACGGTTACGATAACGCTTGAGAAAGCAAAACGGTCATATACGGGTCTTTTCCTATATGAGGATTGCGGGGATTGTGGCGATGGATGGACGCGTGGACAGCTTATCAATGACATTGTGTATCGCACGCCGGGTTCGCTGGTGAGCGCGGCAGTCGAGGAAGACGGCCCCCTGCGGACGGTCTTCCGCATTGAGCGCACGTTGCTGCTGCCCGAAAAATTGGATCTTCCATCCTATACTCGCGTGGAACGGCGTATCGCGTTGCACATTACTGATTTCCTGTATGTGGAAAAGGATTCACCCTGTCTCCGTGTGCATTCGGTTATTCAGAATACCATTCAAGATCATCGCTTACGCGTGCTTTTCCCGACAGGGATTGAGGAAGCGGAAAAATCGTTTGCGGAGACACCCTTTGCGTTGGTGGAACGCGATATCGCCATTCCCGAGGAAAGTGCGCACTGGCAGGAGCGCATCAATCCCGAAAAGGCTTTTACGAGTTATTTTGGCACGCAGGACGTTACGGGCGGCCTTGCGGTGCTCTCGCCTTGGGGGCTGCACGAATACGAAGTGCTCCAGAGTCCTGATCATAGTCTAGCGCTTACGCTTTTCCGCGCAACCCGGCAAACGGTCGGCACGGATGGCGAACCGGACGGACAACTGCTGCAAACGCTCGAATTCGACTATGCGATCTGGCCGTTCCTCGGTGCATTTGATCCGGCGCAGGCCGCGCGAATTGTTGCAGAGATGCAAACCGGAATTCGGGTGCATCTGGCGGATCAGGCGCCTCTCCCCTACTCTTTTCTAAACATCGAGCCAGGCAAAACCGTGGTGACGGCCTTGAAACCCGCACACGACAATCATGACGCGGTGATTCGTTTCTGGAATCCTGGAAAAGCGAAAGTCACCGAGCAAATTAATTTTAATCAAGAGATCAAGAGTGCCTCCTTGTGTACCCTTAACGAAGATCCTATTCAAACTATCCCCGTGGAAAAGGGTCACTCTGTAAAGGTTCCTGTACCTCCTGGTGGATTAGCTACGATAAGGATAACGTTCTGACTATGGCGCACCTACACCGGTTCTATATTGACGCAACACCGATTTCGGGCCAAGTTTATGCTTTGCCGCCAGACGAAGCGCATCACGGCTTGCGCGTGCTTCGTTTGCAGCAAGGGGAACCGGTGACGTTGTTTAATGGCCAGGGAATGGAATGGCGCGGGCGTGTGGAGCATTGCGGGAAAAAAGAACTGATGGTCCACGTGGAGGAGGAAAAGCAGGTGCCGCAGCCTTCCCCGAGACTCACCCTGGCCATGGGCTGGCTTATGAAAGACAAGGCGATTGAGTTTATCATCCAGCATGGCACGGAAGCGGGGGTGGACCGGTTTTGCTTCTTCACTGCGGAACGTTCCGGGAGATCCCCGCGCCTAACCGCGAAATGGGCAAAAATCGCCATAGAAGCATGCAAGCAATGTGGACGGCTTTGGTTCCCGGAGATGTTTATTGAGGAAGATCTTGCAGCAGTCCTTTCAAGAAGGCACGGACATCCTTTGCTGGCCACTCAACACCCGGACGCCCTACCACTCCCAAAGATGACTTTGAATGAGGATGTGGCGATCCTGATCGGCCCGGAAGGGGATTTCACGGAGAAAGAAACGATATCAGCGCTCCGGGCGGGTGCCGTGCGAGTGTCGCTGGGCGGCACGACGTTCCGCTCGGAAATGGCGGCGCTGGTTTCCGCAATTGTTTACCGCTCCTTGTGTGTGTAACCGCATTAGGAAAGGAACAGCATCATGCGTTTGCAATTCAGTGTATCCCGGATATTTCTATGCGCAGCGATAGTATTGATGGCGTGCAACGCATTGGGGGAATGGCAGTCACACCAGATCCGTCATGGAGATGGCAAGGGCGGGTGGATTACACTTCCGGCGCAGCGGCAACTACTGAAGCATCCTGACTGTGAGTACACGATGCCGTTTGGCCTGGTGCGGATGGATAACGGCGAGGTTGTTTTTCAGGGCAGCCGGGAGAAAGCCGATCCTGCCGGCGGGAGAATTTTCGAGCCGATCATTGCGTTTAGCAAGGATGAGGGCGCATCGTGGTCGGAGTTTATGACGATTCCGGGAACGAAGGGGCGGCCGCAATTTCTGGAATGGCTTGGAGGAGGACGGCTGTCGTTTATTACCGAGGTGTTTGATGGAAGCGGGGCGAAACGCATTTTCAGCAGCGATTATGGGCGCACCTGGAATGAAGTGGTAGATCAACCATTGACGAAGGACGGTCATGGATTTGGCACGGAAGGAAATGGTTGGGTGGATCGGGATGAAAAAGGTGCAGTTAAGGCCATCTTGGAGATTGGTTATTACCTCGAAGCAGGCAAGAGTCATCCGACCGGTGATTTCACGGGGGTATTCCGCCGTTCATTGGATGGCGGTAAGACGTGGATAGACGAGGTGTCGCCGCCGCAATGGAAGTTCACCATGGATAATAATGGGAAGCAATGGCTGCGTGGCGTGAGTGAAGGGTCGGTGGTGCGGGCTGCCAATGGCGATCTGGTGGCGGCGCTTCGTACCGACATGCCGCCGAAGTATTTTGACGGTCCCAATGACGACAGTCTGGAAGGAACCGCCATCTCGATTTCAACGGATGATGGAAAGACATGGTCGGAGATGAACTTCCTGTTTTACGCGGGAAGGCATCATGCGAATTTGCAGCGGCTGCCGAATAATGATTTGGTGTGTACGGTGATTGTGCGGGATGACATTCAGGAGGGGAAGCTTACGGAAGGTCAACTCACCAGCCGGCGCCGGGGGTGTGATGCGGTCATAAGCAAAGATAATGGCAAGACGTGGAATCTGGATCGGCGTTATGAACTTGGCGGGTTCGATTACATGCGGGAGGATGGGTATTGGGTGGACGGCAAAGTCGGGCATCTGGGGGCGGTGGCATTACCTAACGGGTATATGCTCTGCGTGTATGGCGACTATCAGCGCGGCGCTACATTGATTAAATGGAAACCGGATGCAAAACCTGTCTCCACCGTCTCGAAAGTTGGGATCCAGATCGGACCAAAGGCAGGTCCGCTTGAACAATATGCGGCAGAGGAATTGGCGTCATATTTGGACAAACTATTCCATATCAAAGCCAAACCAGCCGCAGATGCTTTGCAAAGCGCAGAAATACTTCTGCTTATTGGGACTCCCGCGACGAATCCTGCCGTGGCGCAGGCGCTGGGCAATGAGGGTTGGCCCAAGGTCAGTGATCAGGGGATAGTACTGAAAAAGGCGATACTGGATGGCAGGCCTGCGTTCGTAATCGGCGGCGGCAGCGATGCAGCAACGCTGTGGGCGGTGTACGATCTTGTGGAGCGCTGGGGCGTCCGATACCTGCTGCACCGCGATGTATTGCCGGAAAATCCTGGTCCGTTCCGGTTTCCTGATAGCGATGTAGTGCTTGAACCGAATCTGCGCGTGCGCCAATGGAGAACGGTGAACGATTTTGCGTGCGGACCGGAGTCGTGGGGATTGGAAGAGCACTGCCGCATGATTAATCAGTTGGCCAAGCTTCGATTCAACCGCATTTTTGTGAGTGTTTGGCCCTATCAGCCGTTCCTAGATCTTGAATACAAGGGAATCCGGCGCACATCGGCTACCTTGTGGTATGACTATCGCTTTCCAATTACGGAGGATATGCCGGGGCGTAAACTTTTTGGCGACGAAACAGAATTCTGGAATCCCGATCTTCCTGCGCGCGGGGCTCCATATGAACAATTCGCAACCGCGGGAGAGCGTTTGATCCAGGGGATTTTCGCGCATGCCAAGAGCCGGGGGATGCAGTGTGCCATGAACGCCATCCTGACGGAGTTTCCTCCGGAATTTGCGCCGCTGCTGCCCGATTCGGAAAAGGTGATGCAACTGGGCGCGATGAGTGTTGTTCCGGGGCCCAAAACCGGTGTGGATGATCCGGCTGTGACCGACTTGGCGGGGGCTGTCTTACAAAAGATTCTCACGGCCTACAAAGATGTGGATTATTTATTGTTGGGAATGCCGGAGCATCGACAGTGGACGGGTGAATACGAGCGCGCCTGGCAGACGCTCGACAACAAATATCATCTGAATGAAACGATTAAGCTCGGCGATGTTGTTGCGGCCGCGCAGCGCAGGGTGGATTATCCGGGCGGTGCGGAGCGTGCCGTGAAGGAGGTTAAGGGCGACATCGTCTCGCTGTATTTTTATGATCGGCTGTTTACGGATCTCAAGGCACTTGAGAGAATCGATGCTTCTCATGTGAAGATAATTATCAACTGTGCCGCAGAGGAGTTGTTTCCGATCCTGCCGAAGATTTTGCCGCAGGGCAGTGAGACGTTGAATTTCGTGGATTATACGCCCGCGCGTATTCTGAAGCGGCGCGAGGTGCTTGGCCAGATTCCCGCGCGGGATCTTCCCACCAGCCTTATTTATACGCTTCATGACGATAATGTCGGCTTGGTGCCCATGCTGTCGACCGGATCGTTGCACGAAATCACCAAGGATCTCCGCCAGTATGGATGGAGTGGATTCTCCACACGCTACTGGCTCATCGGCGATCATGATCCATGTGTGGCGTATCTGGCCCGGGCTGCCTGGGATGCGGAAGCAACGCCGGATGCCGTGTATCGTGATCAGGTGCGCGCGGTCTGTGGCGAAAACTGCGTTGATGACATGCTGGAAGTTTTCCGGGAAGTAGGAGCTGCGACGGTGGCGCTTGAGTGGAATGGGCTGGGGTTCACGTTTGCCGTTCCGGAAATGATCACGCAGCAATGGCAGGCAGCGCCGCTGCCGGAGGCACTGGCCAGCGTACGCGGCAACTATGAACGTGCGCTCGCCGCCGCACAGCACGCCCAACAGAAGTGTTCGAAAGATGGAAAGGCGTATGTGGAATATTGGATCGGGCGGTTGAAGTTCGGGATCGGGTATTTTGATGACGTTCAGGCCTTTCGCCGCGCTGCGATCTCCGATAAAGAAGGACGAAACGCGGATGCTCTACGCGAAGTCTTAACAGCACGTGATTTCGTCCGCTCGGCTCTTGAAGCATATGCAAATGTCGCCCAGGATCAATCCGATCGGGGCGCTATAGCCACGATGGATGAATTTGTCTATCGTGCAATCGAGCGGAAAGCTGCGGAATTGAAAAAGTAACAAAGTGATAATTTTGCGATATGACAGGAGTATGTGCGCAGCGATGAAGGTAAGAAACGTGTTTGGACTCTGTGTTTTAGTTGCAGGTGTAATTTTCACTGGTGCTATTCACGCAGGTGAAACTCCTCTCAGCATTGCCGGGGTGACCGTCACGCCCCACATGATGCTGGATTCCATGCGGTATGCGCGCGTGCCGGAACCGGCGGTGGGTGCCCGTGTGCAGATATTTTTGCTCAATGATGCAAGCGAACCTCTGGTGATGAATGGTCAAACTAGGACGTTATTTAATGGTAAGACGCCGGGCGAATTGCTGGACTCAAAAGCGTGGGCGTGGCATGACACACCATCGGCTACGCCGGGAGAATGTATCGCTGTACCTTCTGGAGCACTGACGCTATGGACATTTAACAGCCGGGTGACGGAGTACGGTACGGGCGGCCGCGTGCGCATTGAAGCGGGGCCAGAGGGGAATCCATGCTTACTAAAAGAGATTTCGTTGGACAAGCCACTGTATTGGTTATCCGCGGTCACTTTTTTAGCACCTGAGAATGCTATCCAACCCGATTCCATGGTGGTTCACATCGCAAATGCATCGAATGCGCCTGTAGAGATAAAGTCGTGCCGGTTGTGGCTGCCGCAGGATCCAAAATCGCCACGTGTATTGATTCCGCAGGCGCCGTTGCAGTCTCTGGAAATGTTTAATGGTCATACAACGATTCCCGCGAATGATCGCGGCGGTTTTTCGGTCAAGACCGGTCCGCTCCCGCTTACCTACACCGTTGCGGAAGTCATTTTGTCCAAGGCAGGAGGAGACACGTTCTCCATTTGGGGATATCTGCGCATCAAGCCGGAGCGGTTTGACATTTCGGGTGGATGGGTCAACGGGAAAGGAAATCCCATCACCAGCGAGGTCTTTTTGAAGGCGCTGAAGCGGTTGTACATCAACACGGCGCATCTTGGCATTACTCCCGGCTACAGTGACACGGCCCTGTATGAAAAATATCCGATCAAGTACTTTGGGGGAATGACACCGATTGAAACCTATGATACCGATGCGATGATTCCGAAAATTCATGCGCTTGAATTTCTGGGCGAGCCGCAATATGGCGGCGGGCGGCCGGTGCCGCCACAGGAGGTTTGGGAGAAACTGCACCCCTATGCAACTACCCGTTTGGCGACAACGATAACGAACAGCGAGGAGCGGATTTGGCGGGACTATGCCGGGCTGAGCGATTTCCCGCATTATGACGCCTATCGTGTCACAGCGCCGTCCGCGGATGCATGGAGGAAATATGACCGTTGGGGCAAGAAGAAAATCGGGTGGGGCGCGCCGCTGGAGACCATTGGCGACATGTGCAGATCGATGCGCGAACTCAGCCGCCCTATGCCGTGCGCAATTTGGTCGCAGGGGCCGCATGAGGGCTGGGATCGGTATGGCGGAAGGAAGCGCACCTCCCCCACTCCGGACGAAATCCGCTTGCAGGCGTATCATGCCCTTTCGACGCGCATCACCTCGCTGTATTGGTTCAACTTGAGCCTGAAAACGTTGGTCGAATGGCGCGACACGCTGGATGAATTGGGCCGCATCGGCCGTGAAATGCGTTTGTTGGATGAATTCCTGCTCGAAGGAGATACGTACAGCTTCGAGCGGATTGTCCACGGCAAAAATGGATGGGATTGGGACCTTGCTTCGGTGTGCGGACCGCGTGCAGCGCTCTTGTTTGCATTGGATCTGGATTACACGCCGGATCCGGACGAAAAAGTGTTCAAGTTCGGGCCGCCGAGAAAGGCCAAGTGGCATTTTCAATTGCCTGCGTATCTTCAGGATATAAAAGAGGTATTTCGTATTGACGCGGACGGCGTTTACGATGTCAAGTGGTCAAAAGAAGACAATGGTATCGAGATTCGTGAGAAAGCGAGCCGGGTGGTGGTGTATGTGGCGACGCCGAATCCAAATTTGCGGGCGAGTATTGACGAAAAACGTCAGAAATTGATCGCCGGGGAAATTGCGCTTCAGTTTGACGCGGCGAGGAACGATGCGGATTTTCAGGCGCTTGAGCAACTTAAGGAATCAATAAAATAAGATGATGCATTGGGTCTCAATGCAACACTCCGAAGATACGGCTCTCGCTCCCAAGTAGAACGAGGAATAAGAAGGAGCAAGCAATGACTCGAATGGTGATTGTATTTGCAGCGATTTTTGTTCTTATGCTGGCTGCGGTGGCGGATGATTCCGTGCAGGTGGTAATGAGTTGTCAGAATGGTTCGAAGAGCCTGTCGGAAGAAAAAACATTGCATTTCGGGAAGGTGCGCAAGGTCAAAGGGCCAGTCATTGAGGTGGATCTTTCCAAGAAGTTCCAGTCCATTCTCGGATTGGGCGCTTCGTTTGATCACTCGACCTGCGAGAATCTGTCGAAGTTGTCCGCGGAAAAGCGCGAGGAGGTTCTCGATAAGCTGATGAACCCGAAGACGGGCATTGGCATGAATCTGATGCGGGTGTGTATCGGCGCATCTGATTTCATCGGCGAGCCGTACTATACCTACAACGATTTGCCTGAAGGCCAAACAGATCCGGAACTCACCCAGTTTTCCATCGAGAAAGATCGGGTGTATGTGCTTCCCGCCATCAAGATCGCACAGCAGAAAAATCCCGGCCTGCTTTTTTTCGGTTCACCGTGGAGTCCTCCGGCATGGATGAAAACGTCGGGCAAACTGGGTACGGGCAGCCTGAAGCGGGAGTGTTACCCCGCATTTGCGAAGTACCTGGTCAAGTTCATTCAGGCCTACGAGGCCGAAGGTGTGCCGATGCACGCGATCACGGTACAGAATGAACCCCACATGTCCGACAAGGAGTATCCGACCACCTTGTGGACCGGCGAGGAAGAGCGTGATTTCATCCGGGATCATTTGGGCCCGCTGTTCAGGCAAAACAATGTGAAAACGCTGATTTGGTGCTGGGACCACAATTGGAATGAGCCGGAATTCCCGCGCACGATTCTGTCGGATCCGCAGGCGGCTCAGTACGTGGATGGCACGGGCTGGCACCTGTATGAGGGGAAGGTGGAAACACAATCGGCCTTCAAAGCGGAATTCCCGGACAAGCACATCTATTTCACGGAAGGGTCACTATTCCGGCCCAATGGCGCGATACGTCTGACACACATCCTGCGCAATTGGTCCCGTTCCTACAATGCCTGGGTCATCATGCTGGATGAACACCGCAAACCAAATAGAGGCCCGCATAGTGCCAGCGCCACCTGTATCGAACTGCTGGACGATGGCTCGGTCCGGTATAACTTCGACTACTACATGCAGGGGCAATTCATGAAGTTCATTCTGCGCGAGGCCGTGCGCGTGGAATCTTCGCTTCCCGATATGCGCTCCTTTGGCAACGCCGCTTTTGTCAATCCCGGCGGCCAGGTTGTGTTGGTGGCGGCCAATTCATCCCGCAGTGAGCAGCCCTTCGCGGTGAAGTGCGGCGAAAAGATGTTTAGGACGGAATTACCGGGGGGATCTGTGGGCACATATATGTGGCAAGCGGAGCAGTGACGAGAAGGATAGGGCTCATACGACCTATATGACCTATTGACTGGAACCCGGCCTCCCGAATGGGGTTTAATTTTCACACAAAACAGGGAGATGGACTGTATGAATCGCCGTGATTTTTTGATGGGTCTGGGGTCGAGTGCGTTTGTGCTTGGGATGTCTGGTTGCGAGGGCTTGTTGTCAGAGAACAAAACGCCGGTTGTTTCTTCCCTGGGGAAAGGGCAGCGCCCGAACGTGCTCTTTTTCGCAGTGGATGACCTGCGGCCGGAACTCGGTTGTTACGGCAATACGCTTATTAAGTCCCCCAATATTGATCGCATCGCCGCGCAGGGGAGGGTGTTTAACCATGCATACTGCCAACAGGCGGTCTGTTCGCCTTCCCGTTCGAGTCTCTTGACAGGCAACCGGCCCGATACCACGAAAGTCTGGGATCTGGAGACGCATTTCAGAAAGACCCTGCCGGATGTTGTCACACTTCCGCAGTGCTTCAAGAATCAGGGATATTTTGTGCAGGGGATGGGCAAGATCTATCACGGCGGACTGAATGATCCCGCATCGTGGTCAGTGCCGTGGACCTCCCCCAACATGCCGCATTCGGCTGGCGAACAAACCCTGGATCCGGATGCCATGGAACGGAGAGCCAAAGCACAAAGGATTAAACGCCGAAAGAGCAAGCGGGGTCCCGCATTTCTGGCTACCGATGGACCGGATAACGCGCTGCATGACGGCGAACTTGCCGATATGGCAGTGAATGCCTTGCAGGAAATTCACACGAAACAAGAACCATTTTTCCTGGCGGTGGGTTTCATCAAACCCCATTTGCCGTTTGTGTCGCCCAAGAAATATTGGGACCTCTATGATCCGGAGAGTATCCCGCTGGCGCCGAATCCATTTCTCCCGAAAGATGCGCCGCCCTACGCCCTCGCTGATCGGAATGAGTTGTGGAGCTATGAGGGTGTTCCGCCGGAAAGCCATCTGCCCAACGCCTATGCCCGGCAATTGAAACACGGCTACTACGCCGCAGTGAGTTACATGGATGCACAGGTGGGCCGCGTCTTGGATGAATTGGACCGGTTGGGGCTGCGGGACGATACCATCATTGTTCTATGGGGCGACCACGGCTGGAAATTGGGCGAACATGATCGCTGGTGCAAGCATAGCAATGTCGAAAACGACACGAATGCGCCATTGCTTATTTCCGCACCAGGTATGCAACACAGGGGGGAAAAAACGGATGCGCTGGTGGAATTCGTGGACATCTACCCC
>JAKQOG010000185.1 GCA_029565395.1 Candidatus Hydrogenedentota bacterium
AGAAAGGATCGAATATCCGGCTTTGTGTGTTTTTGTCCATTCCACACCCAGTATCGGAAACCTCCACATACACATAATCCCCTTCCTGGATTTCTTCGCTTAATGTGAGGTGTTCAAGATAGGTATGGTCGCAATGCATCATCCCGGTTGTAATGCGGATGCTGCCAGCGTGGTCGCCAATCGCTTCTGAGGCATTGGTAATGAGGTTCATGATGACTTGGCGGATTTGGGTGGCATCGCCGCTGATCGGAGGCAGATGCGGATCCAAATTAAGGTTTAACTGGACATTTTTCGTTATCGAGGTCTTTAACAGGTGAATCATTTCCTCAATCAATTCGCGAAGGTCGAGATGTTCGATGATAAACCGGCCTTTGCCGGAATACGCCAGCATTTGCCGGCAGAGGTCCGCCGCCCGGCGCGCGGCGGTTTCTATCTCCTGAATATTTCCCCGGGATGGGGAGAGGGGAGAGAGATCCATGAGCGCCAAATCCGCATGGCCCAGAATGGCCATAAGCAGATTGTTGAAATCATGGGCAATTCCCCCCGCCAACACCCCAAGGCTTTCCAGTTTCTGCGCATGGAATACCTGACGCTCCAAATTAAGCCGTTCTTCTTCCGCTCGTTTTATCTCTGTAATGTCCAATAAGGTTTCTATTGCCCCCACCACGGCGCCCATCGTGTCGCGGATAATCGCTGCTGTAAAATGCAGCCATCGGCCCTGTCCTCCCCGCATCGTGAAAAAATCCGTGGCTTCATAGGCCCCCTGAATTTGTTTGGAAGGCTGATATTTTTCCTGATACCAGTGCGGGATATTTTCAAAATCCTCCTCCACCAGAAGATCTGCCATGCACGGACGTTCTGAGGGATAGAAGGCCTGCCAGTGCTGATTCGTGCCAAGAAGTTGTTCAGCCCGTATGCCGCTGACTTCTTCCAGCGCCTGATTCCAAAACACAACGTGGTGATTTCGATCAATAACAAAGGCGGGGATGGGAGAGCCTTGCAGAATGCTCCTGAGCCATTGATCGCGTTCTTCCAATTGCTGTTCCGTCTCTTTTCGCACGGTGACATCAATGAAAACGCCATTCAGGTGAATCGGTGTTCCTTGTGCATTGAAAGTAGCCTGACCCTTCTCATAAATCCATCGAACATGCTGGTCCTTGTGCAGTATCCTGTATTCAAGCTCCCAGGGCTTCCTTTTGACAAGGGCCGCCTCCGTTTCCTTCTGAACGCGCTGGACATCATCCGGATGGATGATTTCTCCAAGAGTAATTGAACCCTGCATGAATTCCGCGGGGGCATAGCCGCAAATTAATAAGGCCCCTTCGCTCAAGTAATGCATTTTCCAGGGGAAAGCTGCGTCGCACTTGAAAACGGCGCTTGGAACCTTTTCCACGAGCGCCTTGAGCTCCATCTCACGTTTTTGTACAAGGGCCTCCGCACGTTCGCGCTGGGTACTGAGTGAAAAGAACAGCAGGGAAACCGCGATAGTGAGCAGTAACCCCATAAAGGGCACTACATCGGGCCACCGATCCCTGTTCAATGCGATGAAACTGCTATCTGGAATCATGACAAATTGCCATGAACGCCCCCCAACAGTGAAGGTGTCGATGTGCTGAAGAGGGAAAGCCATTTTTTCTTGCAGGGCCGTGGCGGAAGCCGCAGGGGTAACGTGCCGGTACAAAAGCTGTGTTTCAGGCGCTGCCGTCACATCCCACAGTTCAAAGGGCAGCCCCAGCGTTGCGGTTCCTTCCAATGTCTCCGTGATAACGCCCTCGAAAAGAAATGCCCCAATAACACAGCCTTGAAACGCTATTCGGCGCTGTTCAATGGTTTCTATGGGTTGTCCTGCTTTGAAAACAGGCGCGAAAAATAGAAAACCAGTGGCATTGGGGCTGGAGATTAATGGGGTAAGCGCTTCCGATACCGTGATTGTTCCGGTGTCACAGGCTTTTTCCAGAGCCCCTTTGCGAACAGCTTCGGAACATTCATCGAATCCGACAAGGGATGTGACAGACTTTCGAGACTCTATGTACAGCAGCGGGAAGCACTCCGGCTTTTCTTTGGCGGGTATATGTTCTCCGTTCGGGCCCAACTCCCAGATAAAATAATTAGGGATTCCATCCTGGCGCACTGTGGCTTCATGGGCGGCTCTTTCCGCCTTTGCAATGCGGGGCGCCCAGGCTAATGTATGTATTCCTGGGGAGGCCGCCAGATCCGCCGCCACAAATGTACGGAATTCAGATCGGTCGACAAATTCCGAACCTTGAAAGAAACGTCCTATGGCGCCCACTGTATTTAAGTGCTCATAAAACTGGTCTTTTATCAGCAGGCAGCGGTCCGTGGCACGGCGCTCGAACCGCTCCTGTAAAGTATGCCACGTTTGTTGTCGGCTCCACATATAGGCCGAGGAGGTTAGGAGAAAGCCGAACAGAATGGTCGCCGCTACGGCGAACAGTGGACGCCCGTGTGACCCGGCGGATTCTTGCGGCGATATTCGCATTGCGCGAGGCAATTTCCTATTGAACATAGCAGACCTTCATTACTTGTTGGATTCCACCGTGCTCATCACCCGCGCATCTGTTTACCCATGACAATTATCCTCCATTCCAGTATACCATATATCACCCAAATGGAGGAATTTCAAATATGGTGAAAATTTTCAAGGCAGTACTGTAGGGGCAATTCTGATCTAGGCTTAGCGAATAATGCAGTGGCTTACCGCAGTACGAATGGCGCGGATATGGCCGGGGTTGGTGCCGCAACATCCGCCAATAATGGAAGCGCCCGCCTCAAAAAATCGAGCGGCAAATCCTGCCATGTATTCCGGCGTTTCCGGATAGACCACCCCGGCATCGGTTTGAACAGGCTGACCCGCATTGGGATTTACGAGAATTGGCACAGCCGGCGCGGCGGCATGCAATGCTTGTACAACCGCGAGCATCTCTTCCGAACCGAAACTGCAATTTGCCCCAAGGATATCCGCTCCCGCCGCCAATACCGCCTGTGCCATTTCAGCGGGAGTCGCCCCCATCATGGTGCGCGGGGCGCCATCCGTCACACTGGCATAAGTGAAACTGCAAATGATTTCCAGGCTGGTATTTTGCTTGGTTGCGCGTACCGCCGTTACGGCTTCGTCAACCGCGGAAAAGGTCTCAATAATGCAGGCATCCGCCCCGCCACGTTCCAACGCCAGCGCCTGTTCTTTGAAAGTCTCATATAATTCCTCTTCTGATATTTCGCCTGTAATAAGGAATTTTCCCGTGGGGCCTATCGATGCAATGACATGTTTGTCCGGCCCCGCGGCCTGCCGGGACAAGGCCGCCGCTGCCTCGTTCAATTCATTGGCGCGTTCTTCAAGTCCGAATTGCATCAACTTGCAGCGGGAACCTCCGAAACTGTTTGTGCTGATCAAATCCGAACCGGCCGCGATATATTGCTCGCCGATCCCGCGTACCACATCAGGATGACTGACATTCCACAACTCCGGGCATTCACCGGGCCGCATTCCGGCGGCCATTAATAAAGTACCCCAGCCACCATCCGCCACCAAGGCCTTTTTCTCGCGTATCTCGTCGCATATGGTTTTCATGGGCTATCCTCGATTTGGGTTGTGTAAACGTCCGTCCTCTGCATCTCGGGGTTTTGTCCGATCTCATTCACGAATGCTTTTATACCATATCTACGCTATGCACATACAGCAAGTTTTAAAAAGGAAAAGCGCCTGCTTCCGGAAGGGAACAGGCGCTCAAGTAAAATTAAAAAATTAGTTTAAGCCGAGTTTTTGATCAAGCCATTCGATAATGCCCTGTGGATCCGGCGCATAGGCATCGGCGCCGATCTTGTCACAGAACTCTTGGGTCAACGGAGCGCCGCCTACGCACACCAGTGTGCCGGGAACCTTGCCCTTTACCAGTTTGACCGTTTTTTCCATATTTACCATGGTGGTGGTTAGCAGCGCGCTGAGGCCTACTACCGACCCCGGATTTTTTTCTACTTCCGCCAGGAATTTTTCCGGGGCGGTATCCACACCCAGATCCACCACCTTCCACCCAGCGCCTTCCAGCATCATCCGCACCAGGTTCTTGCCAATATCATGCAGGTCGCCCTGAACTGTGCCGATGACAAAGGTGCCCTTGTGCTTTGCCTGGCCTGATTCGAATGCCGGCTTGAGCTGGTCCATGCCCGCGTTCATCGCTTTTGCCGCCATCAGCAAATCCGGCACAAATACTTCGTTCTTGCTGAATTTTTTACCAACGACACTCATCCCCGCCATCAGGCCGCGCGTAAGCACGATATTCGGGTCAATGCCGTGTGCCAAGGCCTGCTCCGTGAGTTCCAATACCCCGTCTTGGCCTTTCATATCCGGCGGGTATGGCGCATTTTTATTTACCTTGCCCCGCTCGACACACACTGCAATCTGATCAACAAGTTCCATGTCCGACATAGTCGTTTCTCCTTTGAAGTTCGCGTAACTATACTATGAATACCGCCCCAATTCCAAGCCCCGGTCCACAAAGTACCGGTAGCTTTCATAGGCCACTTGATTCGGGATGGAATGGTCGGAATGCAGCGAATACCCAAAATGGCCCTTAACTACCGGTATTTTCGAGGTCAACTCACGGTCAATGGCATCCTTTTCATTGGTATACAATACCCGGACATCCATGCCGCCCATGAAGGACAACCGGTCCCCATAGTCCCGGTATAGTTGCAATAAGTCCATCCCGGCTTTCACTTCAATCACCTGGAGGCAATCCACCCCCGATTCAATCATGCCCGGCACCAGCGGCGCCACATACCCGCAGGAATGCATGATGACAGGGCGGTTCTGGCTCTTGGCGAACTCAATAGTATGCCGGTGACCGGGCTGGATGATGTCACGATACATCGGCAAGGATATAAACGGACGGCCTTTGAAGCCCATGTCTTCGTAAAACCAGAATCCATCCGGCCAGCCTTCTTCCGCGAACAGAATTTCCATCAAATCCACGGTAAGGTGAGCAAAGGTTTGAACCATGTCCTTGACCCAGTCCGGATCCATGGCCATGCCCATCAACATGTACTGGTGGCCGCACACCGGATGCATTAGTTCAAACACTCCGACGCCGCCCCATGTGAAAAACCGGTTTTTCTCCGCCGCGAGACGCTTTGCATTCCGATACGCCGGGAAATCTATCCGGGCGCGGTCAGGCGTCAGATAGGGCTTGATATGTTCTTCCCACCCCGCGCGATCTTTCACCAGAAAATCCACGTGCTCCGGGGTGGTGTCATGTGTTTTACTCCGGCGCAACAGCGCTCCATTACCGTCGCGTGTAAGAATCGTCTCTTCCGTTTCCTCTACCGTTATCGGTTCGAAATCCAGTTTGGCGGTCAGATTGAACGGCCACACGGACTGAATATCGAAGTCAAAATGGTCTTCAAGACTTTCTCCTTCCTTGATATGCCCCTGTTGGGTCCATAGAGAAAGGGTGTCTCCCCAGAAATGTTCATACAGGCCAATGCGATCCACTGGCTTGCGCGCCAGGAGGTGCCGCATGCGTTCTTGACTGGTCATTGTCATGAAAACCGTTCCTTCCTCTGGAGGAACGCAATAGTAAACAGATGAATGAAGGGGTTTCAAGCGATAGGGGGTGGTCGGAAGAAAAAACGCCGCACCGGATATGAAACCCAGTGCGGCGTGGGGAATAAACTGATTATGCCGATGTGGCGCGATGCTGCAGGGAGGATTTTTTACGCGCGGCGGAATTGGGGTGCAAAACCCCCTTGGTCACGGCTTTGTCGATTGCCGACAGGGCGGCGGGGACCGCTTCTTTCATTTTTTCGCTGTCTTTGGCATCAATGGCGGCCGTTGCTTGTTTCATGAGCGTTTTAATGCGCGAACGCGTCGAAATATTCCGCTGCCGGTTCTTCTCATTCGTAATAATTCGCTTTTTCTGGGACTTAATATTGGCCATTACGCGACGTTACTCCGTTGTTCCTTGGGATGCTTGCATACAAAGAAAACGTATTATACCAAACGAGTAGAACAGCATCAAGTTTTTCTCCAATTAACCGAGTACCCACCGGATTTTCTCCGCAGTGTGTTTTCCAATCCCCGAGACGGAAGCCAGTTCTTCCGGTGCGGCGGTGCATATGGATTCTATGCTTCCGAAACGATCCAATAGTTCTTCGGCGCGTCCGGGGCCTACGCCGGGTAATCCCTGCAAGAGCGCCAATTGCGCTTTGCGTTTTCCCCGCGGGCGTTTTCCGTGACGGGGCAAGGCGTGCGAAGCGAATGTCCTGGATTGCCGCGCGGCATACACCATTAGCTTGGCACTTTCTTCTCCATTCAAGGAACGCAATATAGGGATTCCGAAGAAGAGTGAAATTGTGATCAGTGCGCCTTGAAGGGATTCCCGGCGCATTGCGCTTTCTGACAAATCGGCGCTGGATCCTTCCAGAATAAGGACTCCGCGCATTCGCGGGGGCAGCTTTGTCAACGCAAGCGCCTGACGGAAGATGCGTCCGTCTTGAATCGAGGCGGAAAAATCGCTCAGGGTCTTGCGCTCGAAAACAAATGTGTCCTCTATCTGATAGTCACCCGTGGACAATTGGGCATACTCCACCAAGGCGTCTTCTTGGGCGGCCAATGCGGATGCGGTGACCGTCCTTGCTTCCCGATGGTCGATTACAATATGCACGTTCATTCTATCTCATTATCAAAATCCGCAAGGGCTTCAGCTTCGCATGCTTCGCAGTATTCATGGGTGCTGAAATGTTGTATCCATCCAGTGCCTATCAGTTCTTCATAAGCAGAAGAATCTTGGAAAATTTCATCCAGCAATAATCGGTAGGCGTCTCTAGGGGTATAATGCTCACAAACGCTGAGCGCCACGTTGATCATAGCTAAACGGGCTAACAACCCTTTGAACACTGCTTCCACTTCATCATCGTTCAATTGTTCAGGTCGAGGAAGGTTTTTAATGTCTGACCAAAATGAGGTTAGCGGGCGGCCATCTCTGTTTTCGATGCACTCATCCATCAAGATCATTTCTTCCATGAACTCATCGGGATCATCAGGATCGTTATGTTTGCTGCGGATGGCACGATCAATGGCGGCCGCCTGTGTGTCGAATTCCCGTTGCAGAGTATTGGGAATAGAATCATCGTTCTCAGCAAATTCCGGGTCTTGGCAGGAAGGTGTCCAATGTTCGAAGTGCACGATATCCCCATCATTACGTATCACAGTAATGTCAGGCCCTCCTTTTGGGAGATGGGCATTGGGAGCGGGATAGGGAGTGGTATGAGGAAGAGGCGCCCACTCACCTTCGTCGCATTCTCCCTTTGGGGGGCGCAGGCATTCCTCTACTGTGGGGTCCGCCAGTTCGATTACGATGCGTCCGTTTTGACTATACCATTCAAGATATAGGCTGCGTTTCCATGGGGTGGGGGGCGGCTCTCCCAGTTCCGCACGGCGTACATACTCTTCAACAGAGCAGGGCAGTGCACGCACCCATCCTTGAGCGGTCATTGTGCCGGTGGGGCCTATTTGCTGGAATTGAAATCCCTTGTGTTCTTTCGGATCGAAGATGGCTTTCTCAGGTTCATTTTCCGCAGGGATGAAACGAAACCCCTTGCCCTGCAAATCGGGACCGCAATTTCCGGTCAATTGGATACTTACAACGGTATTTGTTTCTGGTGAATCGCCGCGCAAGACAATAATGCCATGTGTAGAAT
>JAKQOG010000187.1 GCA_029565395.1 Candidatus Hydrogenedentota bacterium
TATCGAGCATGGCAATTTCGGTCGTGTAAACGGAGTCCGACGGCGGATCAACATTGGCGTTTCCGCCGTGCGGCTGCGTACCGTACTTCTTGGCCATGAAAGCCATTGATGCCCACTCAAATGCGCTGGTAAGGTGCCAGCCCTTGCCCTTGTTGCAACACGCGATCATGGCGTTCGGGAATGAGACATAATCCCAAACCGGCAGCCCCGGCCGCGAAATCCCCGGAACGGCTACCGCCGCGCCACTGTGGGCAACATCGGGCGAGCCCTCCGCCGCTGTTGCGTTCGGCTGCGAGCAAACGTATTTGTCGGCCTTAAACCCGCCAAACGTCACGCCCGAAACATCCGCAATCGTGAACTTTGGAATATAAACATCGTGATTTATGTAGTTTCCCATCTTATACCTCCTTTTCCGGCGTCAATTCGACATCGCCGTTGACGCGATACGTTTTAAAATCCTCTATGGTCAGTCCATTGGTGTAAGCCATATCCCCGTCGCCCAGCCATGTAATGCCAAGTTCCTCCGCCGCCGCTTCAAGATCGTCCATGTCATCCGGCGCGACGGTGATCTGGCAGGCGACGCCCCAGTAATAGAACGAGTCTTTCCCGGTTGTGCAATCGTAGCCTTTGGCGATGACCGGATTGAGTTCAGCAACCGCCACAAGCAGCTCTTCAAATTTCTGAATCGCGCCGGGCAACATTCCAGTAAATTCTTTCCTGATTGTCATTTTCCCCTCCTATGATGGTGTGTATTCTATGATTTCGCACGTATTCTGCGCCAATAAGACCGCCCCCGCGAGCATGGTATCAATATCCGGCAGTGTATAGTCACGATCCGCCGTCAGGCCGGTCGTCTGCAAATCCGCCTCGCTGCCACCGGAATTGATTTTAAAGCTCGTCGCCGTCGTTCCGGTGTCGGTATTCTGTGTGTGCTTCTTGGTCACAGCATCGGCAACATCAGTATCGGTATTGGTTCCGGTCGCCGGTGATCCGTCCGTGGCGGCCTTCAACATATAACCACTGGTCGGGATGGGATACTGGATTTTTTCGGTAGTATTCTCACAGGCAGTAATATCCGCAGGATACCCTGTGCAATTGGTCAGAGTACCACTTGCAGGAGTGCCTAAAGCAGGAGTAACAAGAGTCGGGGAGGTGGCTCTTACCGGCGCACCGCTTCCGGTGGCTTCCGTCCAAACAGGATCAGCAGCCCCACCACCAACAAGGATAGTTGTAGTAGCCCCTGCCGCAAGAGCATGGGGGTCGGCACTTCCCACGCCTACAATAATTTCACCTGCTGCCAGTGCAGTCATGGGGGTGATAGGGTCAGTTCCAGAACCCAAGAGAACACCGTGGTCGGTAAGGGTGGAGGCACCTGTGCCGCCGTCCCCTACTGCCAAAGTCCCTGTAATGCCAGAAGCCCCAAGGTCAACGGCTAATTCAGTGGCCTCAATAACAAGGCCTCCATTGGCCTTAAGGTCTGCACTAACAGTTATTGAACCTGCCGCGTTTGTC
>JAKQOG010000223.1 GCA_029565395.1 Candidatus Hydrogenedentota bacterium
TTTGATCGTGCGGCGCGCCCTTGAAGAGCCGTTGCGCCAGCTGGCCGCCAATGCCGGCGACGAAGGCGCCACGGTCGTGCAGAACGTCCGCGCCAAGAAGGGCAACGTGGGTTACAATGCCGAGACCGGCGAATATGAAGACCTGTTCAAGGCTGGCGTGCTGGACCCCACCAAGGTGACCCGCACCGCCCTGCAGAATGCCGCGAGCATTGCCGCCCTGCTCTTGACCACCGAAGTATTGATTGCCGACATCCCCGAACCCGAGAAGGCGCCCGCCGGCCCTCCCGGAGGCGGTATGGGCGACATGTACTAAACCAATCTCTAAAGTAAACTTGCTTGCTGCCCGCCCTTGTGGCGGGCAGTTTTTTCTGCCCGGACGCATTTCGGGGACAGTATGGAATGGCACTAACTTAAGGCACAACTTATTCTATTTGATGGAGTTATGCCGTTTTACACCCTCTGTTGAGGCGTCAAGAATCTTCCGGGATAGTTCCCGCATTTTACTCAATAGGTTCTCGGCTTTTCGGTTGATATCAATGGCCTTCTGAAACGGTTTCACTTGGGATGCAGAAAGGTTTACGGTGACCGTTTTTCCCCTGCGTTTGAATGTCCACTGGTAGTAGGGGCCAATGGTTCGCGTTGCGGCGGGATTCCGGGGGTCTTTCTTCGTTATGGTGCGCTCGGTGATGGTACCTTGAACGATAAGGTCGAGTTTTGCCAGCTGCGACGCCAATCTTTCATACCGCTTGCGTAGTTCCTCAATCTTTTTTTTGTCTTCCAGCAATTTTCTGTCTCCTTTTACGGTATTATACTACGTTTGATAAACAAGTATATATACTTGTTTATCAATCATACAAAAGGAGAATCGTATGCAACAAAAAAGCAACCAACTCAAAAGGAAGATGCTGCAACTGGGTTCGGCAGGCATCGCCGATTTACAGCGTGTGTTTAGGCCCTGGCTTGACCTTACGGGGCTTGGCAAGGCGGCGCGTGAGCGTTTATATACGCATACACGCGTGTTTTGGTTCTTTCTGGCTCAGGTGCTCTCATCGGATGGTTCGTGCAGGGAAGCCGTGCAAAAATTTCTGGCCTGGTTGGCGCTGACGGAAGGCAAACACGCCTCACCCAATTCCGCAGCCTATTGCGACGCGCGCAAACGGTTGCCCATGGGAAATCTTCAAAGGGTGTGCGGGGAAGTGACGCGCACCATACAACACGCCCATGGCGGGCAAGGCCTGTGGTATGGACGCCGGGTCACCGTGGTTGACGGTTCTGGGCTATCCATGCCCGATACGCCTGAAAACCAAGAGAAATACCCGCAATCCCGAAAAATACTGCCTGGATGCGGTTTTCCTGAAATGCGGTTCGTTGCCTTGTTTTCCCTGGCCACGGGCGTCCTCTTGCATAGCGCCTGGGCTTCACGCTATGTATCCGAGCGGGCCTTGTTTCGACAGTTGTGGGAAAATCTTATACCGGGGGATGTTGTGTTGGGAGATAGAGGCTTTTGCGGCTTTTTGGAATTCTTTATGTTGCTCGCGCAGGGGATAGATTCCGTCATGCGACTGCATCAACGCCGCAGTACCGGGGTGCGCATTGTCAAAAGGATTGGACCCGGAGATGCACTTGTGCAATGGATAAAAATGAAGCCCTGTCCAAAAGGATTCACAAAAGACTTCTGGGCTGCCGTTCCCGACGTCCTCAATCTGCGCCACATCTCGTTTACGGTGGATATCCCCGGGTTCAGAAGTCAATCCATTACTATTGCCACTACACTGACCGACCACAAACAATATCCGGCGTCGGCCTTCGCTGAACTCTATCGCCGCCGGTGGTGCGCCGAACTCTATTTCCGGGATATAAAAATCGCCATGAACATGGACCTCTTACGCTGTAAGACCCCGGAAATGGTTGAAAAAGAGGTCGTTATGCATATCATCGCCTACAACCTTATTCGTGCGACCATGATCGAAGCCGCACAGGCAACGCAAAAGCCACTGGACCGGATCAGTTTTAAGGGCGCCTGCCAAGCGATCCGGGAATGGACACCCATACTGGCCATAGTCACAGAGGCCACGTCAATCAACCTGTATGAGGCCATGCTTCAAGCCATAGGGCGTGCTCCGATACCTCACAGACCCAATCGAACCGAGCCCCGTGCAAGAAAACGAAGACCGAAAAACTACCAACTGCTCAACCAACCCCGCCATCTATTCAAGGAGATACCACACAGAAGCAGATATGTCATAAAACCTTAAGTTAGTGCCATTCTA
>JAKQOG010000231.1 GCA_029565395.1 Candidatus Hydrogenedentota bacterium
ACTCAACTGGGCCGTAATCCCTTTAAAAATCAGTATAAATCAACGTTTTTCATTTTGCAAGTGTTTTCTTTTTAGCCCCGCTTTTCACCCCGTTGCGGTTAGTCTAACCGGAAGGGTATTTCGAGGCACTCTAGTTGAAGAGTGTTTACAAGATACCCCTCATAGCAGTATGATTGCCCATGTCGCTAATGGGATAGTTGCGAAACGCAGATAATCGGTATAAACTCGCAGCATGCATAAATGAGGGAAAAACATGAGTACGATTGCTGTAATTTTCCTTGGTATTGTTGTAGGAATTTCCTTTGAGCAAATTTTCTCCGTTATCATTTACTCGATAATAGCCGGACTATGTGTCATGTTGTTAGAACTATTAAAGGGAAGTCAAAAAGCAAACTCTATTCGTCATCATCTTTATAGACTTGCTGAGTCAGAAGGGCTATCACCTACCAATGAAGACATAGAGCTTGATCTTCTGAATATTTCTATTGAACAACAATTTATCTATAGGTTTGAACTATTACCGTTTATAGCAGGAAGTATCGTTGTGACCATTTACGTATTGATACCATCTCTTTTGGCTTATGGTGTGAAATGCCTATTGGGGTGATATATGAATTTGTAAAGCGGTCTATTTCCCCCATGTTTACCTCAAGGTGGATGTTCTAGAAAATCTCCTTGCCACCTTCATGTGTATGAGTTACAATCCGCAACATGAACAGTACGCAAAGATCATACAAACACCCGGACCAAATCCGTGACCGCTGGTTGTTGTTGCAAGTGATCAGCGGCAAAAGCCATCGGCAGATTGCGGTAGATCTGGGTTGTAGCCGTCAGAACATCACTGTGAAATTGAAGAGACTACAACCCGTCTTGGACATCCTGTTAAACAAGGCAGTGGCGAAGATGGCACGACAACGCCTTCGAGCACTTGGACTCGAATCGCCACGGCGACCGCAACCCCGGACACCGGAGGAGATAGCCGCTGTCGGGAGTCCAGCCAAAGTTGCCCATACCATCATGCGAGTACTCGGTCAGGACAAGGCCAGGGAAGTGGCGAAGAGGATCAACCACTCACTTAACTGCCGGAAGTATCGCCAGCGAGTGAAGGAGCGCACCGCTGCTGTAGCGTCGGTGTTTGAAAACTTCTCCGAATCCGATCAATGACCTCGACGCGGGGGTGCCTTGGGGGGATGACGGCCTTCTCGTGTGAGCGATGATACTCACCCGCCAGAAATTTTAAGTTGGATGAAAAGTCCTGCTCTGCCGCCTTATACACCGGCAGCTTGGTTTCCCGCCTCTGATACAAGACGTTTTGTGGTTTCGATTGCCAGAAGCCGGTCCCGTTGCTTTAGGACCTCCGCAGTGATGCTTTGATGGGTCTCTGGAAGCTGCGCGCGGGTCTGACGGCAATATCGCCCTGAGTAATGGCGGTCTAAGACGGCATTGGCAGCACTCAATCGATCCTTGTCTGCGGCATCGGGGTCATCCATTATGTGTTCATAAATTCCCTGAGCCTTCTCCACCAATTCGTCTTACTTCTCCCGTATCCGCATTTCCCGCTGCATCCGCGCCAAACCGTGCGCGATGATCCAGTCCTGCATAACAGGATAGGTCTGCACGGATTTCACAAAGTCCAGGTCCACGGCGTAGCATCTGGCAATTACGTGGTCCGCTTCCCCCGCAGCGAGGGCATAGCAGATATTTTGATGCAGTTCGGGGGCCGCCGAAAATGTCCGGTACGCCCACGCGCCCACCAGCGCCGGAAGGAGTGTTTCCTCATTCTGCATTGGGTATTCGTGCTCAACTTGTTCCATATGTTCGCCTCTATTGTTTTAAAACCGGAATTGATTCGCGCACGCGCGCGGAAGGATGCCAAACCCCCTCTTTTTCCGGTGCGTGCTGCGCCAGAAGACGAGATCACACCCTTTGCCATATCAATGCCGCCCCCTACTATAAAAACGCCTCTGAGATTTAAAAACACGCATAAATGATCCTATGAGGTTCCTTAATGTGCCTCCTGCATTACCCCAACCATCAGGAATGGTGCTTTGGGTAGGTTTTGACCGGCTAACGCATTTTCTACAGCTATCTTCAATGCCAAGTCAGATGGACAATCTCGACTATCGTATGTCCGGGGCGTAGCTCCGAACACGTGTGTAACTTCAATTTCTTTTAAAACTCCATTGCCTCCATTACAATCCAAGACTCGAAGACTCTGTGTCAGTTCCCAACGTTGGGCTTTAGTGCGGGAATACGCTCCTCGTTTCCACAGGTGGCCGTTTTTTTCCAGCGCCCTAAGTATCCGTGCAATTCTCTTGGGTTGGGTGTTCAGTTGACCGGCCAGCTTGTGTACTGGGAGGTAGAAGGTTGAGGTTGTCTGACTGAGTTGTTGCGCGATATTCAGCACTCGCGCCGCATCGGTTTTGAATTGGGCGTTGGGATATTTCCCCTTCAATTCGACCTCGACGGGAGCAGCAGCAGCAGCAGCTATTGGGTCAATGCCTGCCGGTAGTCGAATTTTATCCCACGCATCCCATACCTGCTCAGTCAATTCATCGGCATTCATTTCGTAATCATCGGCAATCTGCTTTAAAAAATCCTCAAACCGATTGAGATCAACCCGCGCAGGATCATAACCGTGCGCCAACAGCACTCCCTGAACACGGCGCGCCAAGTCAAAGCCGAATCGCCAGAACATGTCATCATCCAACACCACGGGATCACGATTTAGGGAATCATCCAGATCCTGCCAGAAATCATTACCGCGATTGGTGCCCATTTTAGCCTCGCTTTCCATCGGGGGGCTGCAATGATAGGGGTTGCTCTGCGTTCGTGGATTCTGGCTTCGCGAGTCCCGATAAATCAGCCCTTTTTGAACGGATGGCTGAACCCACCGGCCAGTGGCCATTACGGAAGCAGTAAAGATCGCAGTTAACGCTTGGACAACCGGGTACATAGTTTGGGTGGTGGTTCATGCAGACCCGGATACACTCTTTACGGATGGCCTGCAACCGGGTGCATTTCTCATGGCCATGACTCCAATCAGGTTTATGACCACGCCCCATTCTGAATGGGAATATTTCGCATTTATCGGAAGTAGCTGTGCAATTGCGGATCTCGGCAAGATCGCCACAGACGCATTCGAGGCACTTACGACGGATCGCCTCAACGGGGGAAAGTCGGGTTTGTTTTCTGGTTTTCATGTTCAGATCCCCGCTTTGGCCAGCCGTGCATTAGCTTGGGCGATGGCCTTTTGCCGCTGGGCAGTTGTCCGCGTACGAAGAGACGGTCCTGGCTGATGTTTGGGCGTGTTGAAGTATCGGAGATCGGCGTCGGTTAGTGTCTGTAGGAAGGTATCCAGATCGGACTCTTTAACATATATCTTCCCGCCGATCCGCGTGTGTTCCAGGCGAACACGCTCGCCATTCCGGGACTTTATCCCCTTACGGCACCACCTCCAAACCGCTGAAACATGGGGGCGGCCAGGGAGGGTTGCGGATACTTCGGACATCGTTTTGTATGCTGTCGTTTCCATAAAAACCTTTCTGCGCTACTTGCGCGTTGTCTATCGCAAGTGTTGCATCTCGTGCGCGAAAGGTATATGGACTTAATGTGACTCAATGTGACTATTTGTGACTCTTGGCGGGAGAGACAAAAACAGAGGGGACAAAATATCCTCTACGCCCAACATTACTAATTTCAGCGTTGTATTTTGTTTTCAGTTTTGGAAGGATTTTTCTGCGCAAATTATCCTCAGAAATTACTTGTTCCATTTCCTCCGATACGTTAGTTGCCCATGTTTTGCCAGGTAACTTTTTCCCTTTTCGTGATGATTCATAAAGAACTTTATAAGCGATATATTCGAGTCCATCACGTTCACCCATAGGAAAATCCTGTGGTCGTAATGGTGAAGGTTTGAGAATAGACTTGCCAGCCTTTGGTAGGGCGATTTTTGCTGCGAGGTTATAGTAAGCGTTCTGCAAAGTAGTACCGTTCTCGGCCCACATTCTTTTCATCTCTTTGCGAACATATTCCCGCTGGCTGCTTCCTTCACCCCAATCGGATTCCAAACCTTGAGCAAGATGGTGAAAGCAATCACTCCACTTTAGTAGTGCCGCCAAAGCCTCCTGTACTCTGTCTTCCTTCAATGAAACCGCTATTTTGATAAGGGGATCAATTTCTTCTAAAAGGGAAATGATTGTGTTTGTGTCTATCAGTGCGTCTGCGTCTTGCTTCAGAAATATCCCAAGATCATATAATCGTTTTGTGAATTCAACGATTGCAATTTTCTTTTCGGACATCCGGCGATACCTTCGCATACGGTATCCGCATTGTTGAAAAGCACCGGGTGCGGGTGGTGCGGTTCCACTTTTCGGCTCGCGAAAACCTAGCCCCGGCACAAAAAAGTATACTTGCTGTGCAAGTGCTTATCCAATCTGCGCCGCTACTTCAATGGCGCGCGCGGTATTTGTCTCGGCGTAAATTTGGGTTACATCGGCATGCGCATGCCCCAAGAGTACTTGGGCAGCCTCCAGCCCATATTCCCGTCTGACGTTGGTTGCGAAGCTGTGCCTTAATCTATTTGGACTCCACGCCGGTATAATGTTGTCCTTTCTGCCCTCTGCTATTTCCCTTGCGTTGAATTTATCAACAGCCCGTTTGATTGCGCGCCGATAGCTGGCCACATCGTAGTGATCCCGGATCTGGCGTTCAGTCATAGGTTCTGGCACGGGCTGATGCCGATGCTTTTCACAAGCAGCATATCGTTGCTGTTCTGCTTCACGGGCAGAAAATAAACATGCCGATATGGGCCTATCTTGCATGAATTCCCGCAAAATGGTTTGCGCGCGCGGTCCAAAATGTAAACAACGTTCCCGGCCTCGATAGCTTGTTTTGTGTTCTGACAGCCGCACCATCCAGACTTTGCCCGATGTGTCGATATCTATGGCGCGTAGTTTCAACAATTCCGCTGGACGGGCGCCGCAAAGAAGCTGCAAATCAATCAATGCCCGTACTTGGCGGGATACCAACGGCCTCACAAGGTCAATATGGCTTTGTGGAACAGGGCGAACCGCTTCTGATTCGACAGCCTCACTCCGGCCAGCTTGCAATCCGGTAACGCATTGGATGGCTTGGTATGTGGTAACTGGAATCATGCCCTCGGAAACGGCCCATTTAAAAACGTGGCGGATAACTCGGATTCGTTTATTTATGCCCGTCCGTGTCAACCCGCTCGAAATCATCCCCGCCCGGATTGCTTTCAGTTGCAGAGGAGTAAACTCGATAACGGGCAGATCCCCATAAACAGCCTTTAATGGTTTCAAAGAATACGTGACCACATCCATCTGCCCGGTTGGTCTGCCATCGGGGTGCCGATAATGAATTTCGGCGTGGTCCATGAACGCGGCGCACATTTCCGCGATAGTGATTTCCGATGGTGAAACAGGCACGCGCCTGTTATTGGCCAACCATTCCTGGACAGTGCGGTCATAGCGTTGCTTGGTTTTTGGGTCATCGTACCGGCCTAAATAGTAACGATGATTGTTGAGTTCAACATAGCCTTGGTGGGTGGGTTTGTGGTGTCTAAACTTCGGGATTTTGGCGCTCATGTTTGCGGCCTCCAAATGCTTTGAAACGGGTACTAAGTGGTAGTACTAACCGTTTCGTTCCTTGGATTACAGCCGCAATGCCGCCTGGGCGGGTATCAGGTAACTGCCTGATTCGACTTAGTTTAAACTATGGCGCGCCCGGCGAGACTCGAACTCACGACCCCTTGCTCCGGAGGCAAGTATCCACGAGTTGTAAGGGCTTAGGGGACAATGACTTACAAAGCGGGGAAAATCTTGTTACCCCAACGGTTACCCCACAGATTGAAAAGGGGGCGATTCTGGAAGCACTCCGGGGCATGGGCCGGGATGAACTCTTGACCCTCTTGGCGGATGTGCTGGCGGACAAAGACGGGGGGCGGGCATGAGGTATATGGAACCGCCAGAAGATATGACGGAAACAATCCGGGAAATGTTGGAAGAAAACCTACCGCGCCTGATTGAGATGGAAAAAGAAAATCTACCGCGCCTGATTGATTTGGAAGAAATCTGGCAGGTTTAAATTGAACCATAGAAAAATTGAACGGACAAATGTGTTAAAATATTTCTTGTAATTGCTTTTGCCGGGGCTTAGGCTGACGGGCCGAAAATCGGGAACCGTACCCGATCCGCCCCGGTTCATTAAATACGGGCACCTGACGGGGGTGAAGCAATGGTGAAAAAGACAGAACCGGCGGGACAAGACACACCCGCAAGTCACGATTCCCATGAAAAATTGATGCTCGCATGGGACTATTGGAAGTTGGATTCCGCTATCACTTCGGTTCTAAAAACTCATTGGTGTGATACACCGGTTCCCGGTAAGAATTATTCCCATCGTGTGATTGACCCCAAAGTTGATGAAAACCGAAGGGTGCTTCGCAATGTTGCCGAAAGATCGTTAAAGGCCGGTGCTCTACCCGGCTATCAAGAGGATCATCCGGTTGCTTGTCCAAAGGGACTGAGCGGTGAGTTTTCTATTAAGCAAGTGTCCTTTTGGTATGTAAAACGAGATGACTTTCTCATTTTGGCGAAGAGCAAAGGTTTTTGGGACCCAGAAGATTTTGTACTGAAAATCGAATTGCCTGAACTTACACAGGCGTACTCTGTGAACGAAGAATCAGATCGCCTGACGCTTCCGATAACCGAGTACTTCCAAGGGGAACCCCCAAGAAATACCCCACAAGGTATACCGGTGGAAGATCTCCTTCATTGGGGCTATGCCATGGGCATGGAACCTACACCGCTTGGAAAAGAATTATTTGATCGAGTTGCGGCGCGGGGCTTGTCCTTTTTGGCAATATGCCCGGACGGGGAAATGAGAGAGATTCCGCTTACCATCGCTCAACACAACTATATGGTGGCGGCGCTGCGTACAGCGAAACGCCCCAATGAACCTCACGCATACCATGCGATATGGTCGCAATTTCTGACCGACACAGGACCACACCCTTGGAATTTTGACCGTGACTACATTGAGGTGAAGGTAGGGGAATGGTATGACGATGCCGTGAAAAATAACATATCGGACATTAAAGATTTTTTTGATGGGAAAGACAAACCCCGTCTGAATAGTTACAGGAAGAGGAAAGCTGCATCGGGAAAAGGAAATAGCATAAAACCCAACGGTAGACTTGCGGAGGCGCTTGGGGTGGATGACTGGGGGCAGATCGAAGTCAAAGTATTAGCAAATGGCATCCAATACCGGCGGGCGGGTACAGGGGATGCTTTTTTGAAACGCGACTGGGGGGCACTTGGCGTGAAGGGGAAAACAAAGGTTTCCGGGCTACTTATCAATATTGCGAAATTTGGCGGAACATATCCGAACCCACACAAGGAAAAACGCTGGGATATTGTCCATGATTTAAACACGGCATTCATGGCGGCTTTTGGGTTATCAAAACAACCCTTTCATAATGTCCGGCGACTGGGGACACAGAGTAACATCAGTTCGATTTCTTGGGGTGGGAGATGACAATCTTGACCTCCTATTAGGGTAGCCATGGGAGGCGCGAAACCCCCCATGGCACGGCGTTACCAGATAATGGGCTTATTTTCCTTCCGGTAATTTGCACCCATGCCGACATTGCCATGAACCACGGTAATAGTGTCTACCATTGGTGAGTGGTTTAATGTTAGCAACGTGCCAATCACCGCACACCTTACATTCCATTAATCCGGTGTGCTTATCAACGAGGCGCATTACTTTACGTGTCGCCATATTTCATACCTCCATTTTGTGTTGGTTGATTTTTGGCTGCTCGTTTAGTTTTGTCTCGTTTCTGTTCGTTTCCCTATATCTCGTTTCGCCTATGAAACCTATTCTATCAAGTAGCACAGATGTACACAATGAGTCTAAATATTTCCCTTGCTTACCTTGCCCGGCAAGGGAACTCCAAGCCATGTCTTGCCATTTATCGCACCCAATAAATACAGCACGATCACAAATTTTCCCTTGCTTGAACCTTGCTTTTTGAGGGTTGGGTAGACGCTGATGAACGGCATAGGGCCGGGCGCGGCGCGAAGCAAAGGAAATCAAAATGCTATTGGATGTCAAAACAGTTTCAGAAATGCTCCATGTGGGGCAACGGACTATTTGGCGCTTCCGTGACGCCGGGCGGATGCCCGCACCCATCACCCTTGGCCGTTCGATACGCTGGCGGGCGGCGGACATTTCCGCATGGGTGACGGCGGGCTGTCCCGACTGCGCGCGGACAGGGTGGAAGCCGGAAGGGGGCGCGCAATGATTAACTGTGAAGATTGTTGTTTCTGGGATTCAGACGAATGCCACAGGATGCCTCCTACCGTGGTAGCTGCGGCTGATTCTATCAACGGAGGTGGAACACTCATGACGGTTTGGCCAGAAACCGAAGCGGATGATTGGTGTGGGGAAGGGAAGGCGCAAGATGAAGATCACGATTAACGTTGACCCTACACCTTCCGCAGGGAATGCCGGGGACTCTGGGAACAATTCGCGATTGCGGGAAATGGTTTACCTGGCGTGTTCTAAGTGCTGCGGTGGGCAATGTGGGGATATACGGCGATGCACACAAGAGAATTGTCCAGCGTGGCCGTTGCGGATTGGATCTACCCATGCGGGCGCGTAACATCAAACCCGGCGTGTTCAACAACGAAGTACTGGCGGATGCGCCGATAGAGGCGCGCTACCTCTTTATTGGCCTTTGGTGTCTTGCGGATAGGGAAGGGCGGCTTGAATATCGCCCGCGTCGAATCGCGGCGGCAATCTTTCCCTATGATCGAGAAGTCGATGCCGAGGGCTTAATAGAGACTTTGGCACAATTGAAGGATGCAGACTGCCACCCGGCGTTTATTGTCCGATATGAGGCAGAAGGAAAGCACTATCTTCAAATTCTGAACTTCAAAAAGCATCAGAGAATTCATTCCAACGAGGCCGAAAGCACGATTCCTGCACCGCCTATAGATTCAGAGACTTGTCACCAAGGCGACAAGGACTTGTCACCAAGGTGCAAAGCGCTTGCTTCTGAATGTCTGAATGAGGAATGTCTGAAGGATGGAACAACGCCTTCCGGCACTTCCCCTCTTGATGACCCCCTGGCGGACCTTCCCCAACTGGAAACCTTCTACCCTTCCCTGTGGGCGATGATTACAGATGCGCACCCTTCCACACGGCAACCGGAAGCAGGGAGCAAGGCGGATAATGATGCCCGATGCACCTTGGCGCGGCTTGTCCATCGTGATAAATTCACCGAAGGCGAAATAGTCCAAGCCCTAACTTGGCTATTCGATGCGGACCACAAAGACGCGGAATTCTGGCGCGGGCAAGTGGGCGCAATCGAACCCTTGCGGAAACGCGGACGTTCGGGCTTGATGAAAATGGCCGCAATCCATGAGTGCTGGAAAAAGGCCACGGGCGCGGAAAATGAATCCGACTGGACGGATGAAAAGGCGGCGCAATTTGAGCGGGAACTTGCGCGGGAAGGTGGGGCATGATGGACAAAAGCGAACGATACAATCGGGATGCCTTGATCGCGGCTCTTACGGAAGCCGGGGCACAATTCCGAGGGAATGAATGCCGATGTCCATTCCATCAGGATAAACGGGCTTCGGCTGGCGTCTATGAGAATTCCGGTGTCTGGCGCTTCAAGTGTCATTCCTGCAACGCTTCGGGCGATGTGTACGACATTAGATCGCGTGTCCGGGGTGTTCCCCTGGCCGATGTGTTGCCGAAGGAAGAAAAGCCCCTGGCGCAAATGAAACCCACTACGAAGGAAACGCGGCGGACCTATCCGACAATCGAAGCCCTGGCGGGCACGATTAAGGAACGCATAGAGGCGCGGTATGAGTACACCCCGGATTTTGTAGTTTTCCGCGTTATCGGTGCGGACGGTGACAAAATCTTTAAACAGGTTCACAAGGAAGGCAATGTGTGGCTATTTTGCGCACCCCCGAAGCCCTGGCCATTGTACGGGCGGGAAGGCATCGGCACGGATGAATATCCCGTGGTAGTGGTGGAAGGCGAAAAGTGTGTTGAGGCATTGCGTTCCATTGGCTTGATTGCGGTGACTTCACCCTGTGGCGCGGGCAAGGCGCATTATGCGGACTGGACACCCTTGCATGGGCGAGAAGTAATTCTATGGCCGGACAACGATGCTCCGGGCCTTGCGCATATGCAGGACGTGGCGGCAATTCTCAAAAGCAAAGCCGAGTCCATCCGCGTGGTGGATGTTTCAAAACTTGGGCTTGCTCCCAAGGGTGACGTGGTGGACTTATTGGAATGCTGGCGGGATGATTCCGTTGAAGCAAAACGGGCCGCTATTTTGAAAATCATCCGCGAAGCCGAAGCTGTTACCCCTGCGGGTGATCTGGTTTCACTTATCGAAAACACAATCAGCGGCAAGCGGCGCGATATTCCCTTACCTTGGGGGCGCTTGTCCAGATTGGCACGGCCACTACTTCCGGGAAGCATCACGTTATTGTGTGGGAGTCCGGGCTGTGGAAAATCCTTTATGCTCTTGGAAGCGGCACAATTCTTTCATAACGCGGTGTGGACGGTGGCGGTGTTCGTCTTAGAGGAAGATCGGGCGGCGTGTTTATTACGCACCCTGACCCAACTGGAAGGCGATTCCCAGATACTTGATCCTGATTGGATGCGCGGGAACCCCGAAGCGGCACGGGCGGCGCTGGCGCGGCATCAATCGGAGCTGGACACCTTCGCGGGGGTGATTCACGATGCCCCTACAAAGCAACCGACAATCGCGGACCTGGCGAAGTGGACAAGGGAACAAGCGGCGGCGGGTGTCCGCCTCATTATTGTTGACCCTTTGAGTGTTGCGGATTTTGGCGCGGAACCTTGGAACGCAGCAACAAAATTTATGGTGGACGCGGGGAAGGCAATCCGAGACTACGGCGCTTCGCTCATACTGGCGCTACACCCCCGCAAGGGCGCAACGATCAACGGCTTACTGGACATGGACGGGGTGGCCGGGGGCGCGGCATTTACCCGGCTGGCGCAATCCGTCCTATGGCTGGAACCCCATACCGAAGGGCACGCGGCAACAATACACACGATGGACGGGCTTCAAACCACACCGGCGAACAGGACACTTCACATTTTGAAGGCGCGCAACGGGCCGGGTCAAGGCGCGCGGCTGGCATTCCACTTTTCACCCGATACATTGACCTTTGATGAACTTGGTATCGAAGCCCGAAAGCCGAGAAAGCCTAAGCCATATCATCCGGGCATGGTGGACCTGTCCGCAATGATTGCCAACACAGGGAGTTCAATCGATGATTAAACATTTTTCAACTTTCAACAACACGGGCGCGGTTGCGCTCGATTAGAAAGGACAAAACTTATGGTCACAAAGACAGAAATTGAATTCGAGGACGCCGTCCGCGCGGAGATGGCACGCGGAAAAAGTTATGTTCGAGCCGTCCGCGCCCTGGACGCAAAAAATCCTGGACTGCGGCAACGTCTCATTGCCGAAGCGAATGCGGCGCGGCACAAGAAATTGGATGCGCGCGAAGTTGAGCAAAGACAAAGAATCTTCAAAGCAGAAATTTATGGGTCACGGAATCAGCAGCGTCGAACAACGCGGAGGGTCCGATAGAATGAAAAAGCGAACATTGGAACAAGAATCCAAGACTTTAGATCTGGCCGGCGCCCGCGCGCGGAAACAAGAACTGGAAGCAAGGCGCGCGGAAATCAACCAGCGGCTTGCCAGCCTCACACAACAACGTGAAGCAGAGATTGCGGAGCGGGTTTTGTCGGGGTCAGATCCTTGCGAAGAAACAGATTTTGCGCAAGAACAAACAATCGCGGCGCGCCAAGTGACTTCCATTGAAATGGCACTGAAGGCACTCGAAAATCATATTCAAAAAATGGAACTGGCGGAAAAGACCGAGCACTGCTTAAGCGAGTGTCGCAAGGCACAAGAGACGGCGGCGGCGGCATTCGAGGAGTTTCTCCAAGTGCTCCCACGCTGCGTTGAACTCCACAATGCGCTTTTGAAAGCGCAATCAAGCCATGGGGCATACAAAATGCGGGCGGCTGAACTAGGCGCTCCGGGGGGCAATCCCGCATTCAAATTCCATTGGCGTCTCCCGGCGAGCCTGTGTCAATTTAATGACCACGGCATCCGGCTGTTTTTGCGAAAGAACGCGGGGCGTGATAAATAGACTAACCTCACTATGCCCAATGCTCCCCATTATGGAGTATACGGGGTATTTATCTCCTAGCGGGTCGCCGTTTGCGGCAGGCGGCCCGCTCCATTATTACCCGGCAAAAAATGCTTGGGTCCTTTCCAGGGGGTCCCCCGCGCTCGTTCCGAGTTTAATGCCGGAATATTTATAAGAATGACCCTTAAAACTTGGAGTAATAAGACGTGAACACTTGGCTTGACCGTAAAGCTATGGCCGGTATCCTTGGGGTGACCCTGGCGCACTTCAATAATCACATTCAACCGTATCTTGACCAAAAACATGTGAAGCGGCGGGGGCGCAAGTGCTATTTTAATGCGCCAGCGGTAGTGAAACTTCGCGGCGAGCTCTTAAAGCGGAAGGTGACCGGGGAAGTTGATAAACCCAATTCCACTTGGTTAGAGGAATTCCGCAAGGAACGGACTTTGCTGTCAAAACTTGAAAGGGAGATGCGCGAAGGCAATCTGTTACGACGTGAAGAAGTGCATGAATCCCTAGGGCAATTGGCGGCTATCCTGCGCAATGCGGGCGAAACATTAAAGCGTCAATTCGGTGCGGAGGCGCAAGACATACTCAACGAGGCATTGGAAGAGTTTGAACGGCGGGTGGATGGTCAATTTTCGGTGAAAGAAAAAGGTTGACAAATAACAAAAAGATTGGTATATATGTATCATGAACATGACGGAAGCATTGAAAAAAGCAATCAAAGAATCGGGCCTATCGCACAATGAGATAGAACGCATTTCGGGCGTGAACCGCTTAACGATTGCGCGGTTCATAAACGGAACTACCACTCTTCGATTAGACAAGGCCGATGATCTTATGAAATTTTTCGGGCTGAAATTGGTGAAGTCGAAAAAGGGGCGGAGTAAATAGCATGGCATCGTTATTCAAACAAAAGGTGACACGTCCACTTCCCGAAGGCGCGGAAATCTTCACAAAGAACGGTGAACGGTGGGCGCGGTGGACAGTCAATGGAAAAACAAAAACGGCGCGGGTTGTGGGCGAAGGTGACGCAATGCGAATCCGCACCGAATCATCCACATGGTACGCGCGAATAACGCTGGCCGATGGACGGCGTAAAGATTACCGTACCGGATGCCGGGATAAATCGGCGGCGGATTCGAGGGCGAATAAATTACAAGATGAGCAGGAGAAGATTACAGCAGGCATATTCACGAAGAAAGAGGCGGACACAGCGAAGCATGGGCGCAAGGCATACATAGAGGCGGTGGAGGAATTTATTCAATCCATGACGGCGCGGAAATGCGCCGAAGAGACCTGCAAAACTTGGAAGCGTTATCTTGAATTGGCTGGAGTGGATGGTATTGGCTGGCGCACCCTGCACGATATGGACCGCGCGGAACTTGAACGGTATTTATCCATGCGGGCCGTTACACCGAAAGACCCGGAGAAACCAGAGTCCGTCATGGGCGCGCGGGTGCATAACGCCTATGTGACCGTCTTTAATGCTTTCGGCGTATGGTGTGATCGGCAAGGATACACAAACTCAAACATGTTTGCAGACACAGATCGGCGCGATGAAAAAGCAGACCGGCGACATATCCGGCGCGCATTGACACCGGATGAACTGGCGCGGCTTATCGAGGCGGCGGAAAAGCGTCCATTGATGGAAGCACTCAAAGGCAACAAAGGCCGTGGTGATACGACGGACAAAAAAGCGGCATCATTATCCGCAAAAAGCATTGATGCCTTGAAGTGGCGCGGACGCGTTCGGGCAATGGCATACTGGACGGCGGCGGGAACCGGCTTGCGGTGGGGCGAATTGCGAAGCATCACCTTGGGCGCTGTGCGATTGGACGCGGACACCCCGCATATCATCCTTCATGCCAAAGACGAAAAAGCACGGCGCGGCGCACAAATCCCGCTACACAGCGAATTGGCGGCGGGCCTTGGTTTGTATATCCAAGAGTTAAGATCTCGCCTTGTGGGGCAACGTGGCGCTTCTGTGGTGGAATTTCCGGGGGCATTGGATAGTGTTCCATTGTTTGATGTGCCGGAAAAGATGACAGGGGTATTTCATGATGATTGCGAAGCTGCGAAGATAGCACGATATGACGGCGCGGGCCGCGCGGTGGACGTTCACGCATTGCGGCATACCTTCGGCACGATGTTAGCGAAGGCGGGTGTATCCTTGCAGGTGGCGCAAAAAGCCATGAGGCATAGTGACCCCAAGTTGACGGCAAATGTTTACACGCACCTTGGATTGATGGACGTGGCCGGGGCGGTGGAAAAACTCCCAATCATCGCAACTGCGAAAACGCAAGCGGCGGAAATGGTGGCGAATTCCGTTACCCCAACGGTTACCCCAAATTCTGACAATTCATGTAAATTTGAGGCAATTCGAGGCAAGACATCGCCACTTTATGAGGGAATTGATACACTCGATAAAAATCGCATTTTGGCCAATAAAATCAAGGTTTTGCAAGAGAAGGCAAGAAAAAATTATGGCGCGCCCGGCGAGACTCGAACTCACGACCCCTTGCTCCGGAGGCAAGTGCTCTATCCAAACTGAGCTACGGGCGCTTTGCCGAAGAGGACTATAACACGGGAAACGGCGGCAAGTCCATTTCAGGCGACATGGCGCGCACTGAGGGCGCTGTGTATGGCACTGAGGAGACGTTCCATCGGGAAGGATTTTAAGAGGGTGGCTGCTGTATTCCCGGTCGCGTCTATCTGATTCAACGGACTGGGGGAAAGCATGGCGATGATGGGGGTGGTCACGCGGCGCTCATGGAGTTGCTGCAGTATGGGAATCCCTCCGGGCCCCGTCAGTTCGGGGTCCAACAGCACCAGATCCAGAGGTTTGCTGAAGATAATGGCGAGGGCTTCCAGTCCGTCTGCGGCGGTGATCACGTCATAGGCGCGGTGGTGCAAGGCTTGTTGCACGACTTCACGGAGTTCCTCATCAGGGTCGGCAATCAACACTCTTGGGCGGATATGAGGCGCCAGGGATTCTTGCGGCGGCCTGTGTGGGAGTGGGGGAGTTTCGCCGGGAGAAAGTACAGGCTCCGTCTTCGCGGCGGATTTTTCCGTGGCGGCAGGAAGGGTGACGGTGCAGGTGGCGCCCAAGCCCGATCCACCGTGCAAGGTAATGGCCCCCCGGTGCCGTTCGATAATCCCGTGGCACACCGCCAGGCCCAGTCCGGTATTTTCCGTTTCCTCCCGGGTGGTGAAGAAGGGCTCGAAGACCCGGTCGATTATGTTCGCGGGGATTCCGTGCCCGGTATCGGAAATCTGAACCACCACGGAATGCCGATCCTGGCTGGGTTTCACGGTAATTGTCAGGTCGCCTCCGTGCGGCATGGCCTGTTCCGCGTTCAGGATAAGATTAATGAACACCTGTTCAATCTGACGGCGATCCGCCTGCACACTGGGAATGCCCGGTGCATAATGTTCAAAAATCCGAATATGATTGGCTTCCAGCCTTTCCCGCATTACCCCCACGACATGATGCATCACAAAACTCAGCACGGTGGTTTCCAACCGGGGGTCTGCCGGGCGGGCAAACTGCATTAAGTTGCTCAGGATTTTGCTGATGCGGCGGCTCTGTTGAATAATGGTTTCGAGAGAACGCACTTCTTCTGGCGAACTAAGGCGGCTCAGCAACATCTGGGCGCGCCCGGAAATGGCGGTCAGCGGATTATTGATGGTATGGGCGGCGCCCGACGCCAGTTGGGCCATCGTGTCCATGCGTTCGGTCCGGATGGATTGGCGGTGGGTCATTTCCTGTTTCCAGAGAGTAGCGGCCAACTGCTCTATGCGTTCTTCGTTCTGGATACGATCCACAATCCGTCCAAGAGCTGCTCCAGCGATCCGCCCTACATGCAAGAAAACGTCCAGATCTTCCTCAGACATCGAAATGCCAAAACTGTCAAAAATGATCTGGCCCAGACTGCCTTGTTCCGTCATCAAGGGAATAACCATTAGCCCCTGATGCTTGAACAAGTTCTGTGCCGCAGGGCCGTTGGGCAGCAAGCTCCCCAGCAGTTCCAGCACATTCTTTTCTCTTTCGGAGTCCGCATCCAACCGCGCGTGAAGAGGGTAAGGAACGGGATGGGAGGGACTCCAAACCACGCCTTCCAAGGTTTCCAGGAGCACTGAGTAACAACATCCCGCGGATATTGAGAAATCGTTTCGGAGACACTCCACAACAACGCGTAATATTTGTTCCTGCTTTTCCAGTGAGTGCAACGTATCATGCAGGCGGTTCATCGCCTGGCTTCTCTTCAGCCGCCTGGATAAAGAAAATGACT
This sequence comes from Candidatus Hydrogenedentota bacterium, assembly GCA_029565395.1. Classification (GTDB taxonomy): domain Bacteria; phylum Hydrogenedentota; class Hydrogenedentia; order Hydrogenedentales; family CAILVY01; genus CAILVY01. Next base: position 16,544 of record JAKQOG010000231.1, read on the forward strand.
CTTCCAGAAGCGCTGTGTCAGGCAATGCGTGAACCTCTATTTCCTCAGGAGGCGGGGCAATTTCCTTGCCCAACATCACCTCCAACTCATCTGGGGCAATCCCAAGTGATTTTCGCCGTTCCTCGGTGGCGCTGATCAACTGGCTAAGTGAAAAGCCCGCAAGTAGTCCGTGTGCCAGTTGGTCTGCCAGGCCAACCAATGCGATAAGTTCAGCAGGATACAGCGCAGCCTCCAATACACCTTCCGGATGATGGTGCAACCATATCGCGGCAACATAGGGCTCCGGCAAGCCCCAATATTCCGCCGCCCATTTGCCCACCAGCCCATGGTCCACGCCAAAGGCGCGTTGTTCCGCTTCAAGCACATAGAGGGCATGGGAATGGGACACTTCCAGAACCTTGGAATACCCTTCCGGCATAATCGCATCCAGGATCGGCTTTCCAATGTCATGCAACAGCCCGGCCACATAGGCCTCATTTCGCCAGGGACTGTTTCGTTGAACCGCCAGCCGCTCGGTCAGTTCGGCACAAGCAAAGGCATGCTTCCAAAAGGCCTTGCGATCCAGACGCGCACCTTCCTTATCCGGAAACAGTCCATGGGCGGCATGTTGGAATACCGTTTTTCGGATTCCTGCAACGCCCATCTGGAAAACCGCCTCCTCTAAAGACCGGGAGGATAAATCCGAGGCGTTAAAAATGGTAGAAACCAGCGGAGGCTCGAACTGAATCAAATGGGCAATACGCAGAAGACCATCCCGGTCCTCCGGCCTGCAGGCAAGCGACTCCCGCGCTATTCTGGGCAATGCCGCCAGACCTTCTCCTGATTGAATACGGCGTTTCACTTCACCAACACGCATGCTCTTCCCCTGCTTTCTCAATTGTCAGGGAGTGTAACGGCCAATTAAGCCATTGTCAACCCTTTTTTCACATAGATTTTTTTCCCTGATTCGCGGAGAAAGCTGTTTGGGGAAAAGAGGTTCTTCTCTCAGGGAATGTTTTGCAGGCCGGATGTGTTTTCCTGCCTGGATAAGGTATACTATGATTTTTGAACAGGTTATGAAAGCGAGGCAAATCATGTCAGATGTACAAGAGAAACATTTCCGGCCCGATATGCCGGTGGCGGAAGCGATGGCGGTACATCCGCGGGTAGGCGAAGTGTTTGCGGCATTCCACTTAGGCGGTTGCGCGCACTGCGGCATTAGCCACTTTGAAACCATTGAACAAGTGTGCACGGCCTATGGCGTGGACGTGAACATGCTCCTGGAAGTGCTGGAAGGGCTTCTGGAACAAGATCCGGCGCCTAACGCATAGCAATCTCCGCATACGCCATTACATTCCCACTGAGGCATCCCAACATATCAATGGTGTAAGAGGGAATATTTCCTGCCCGCACGGACGCCAGGCAGTATCCTGACATGGGCGTTTTTAAGGGAATAGGAATAAGCCGGTTTTCCGGATCCGGCGGATTAATCCGCAACAACGAATTCCCGCCCGTTTCGCCACTCATAAAAATCACAGCCCACAAGGTTCCATCCGGGGTGAGATGAAACCGCGCTTCACCGGGTGCGGATTTTTCCGTGCCCGAAATCAACCTGCGCCGCTCGACGATCTTTCCCTGCTTCACCACGGCGAGATTAAGCGAATTAATGATGGATTTGCCCGGAAAGAATTTATCGCGAAGCAGGGCGGAGGCCACCTCGCATTCCGTATAAAGAATATAGGCTTCGCCGCGCGGCGATACCCACAAATCCTTGTTGGAAATGTAGCCGCCCGTGGCATCCACGTTCGCAATTTCCATAGGTTCCGCAAAATTCTGCTTAAAGAGATTCGGGGTCCCCGTAAAATACAAAATCCGAAAAACATAATCCCAACTGCGCTGGGTTTGTTCGAATTTATACTCGCGCCAGGCTTTGACCGGCTCCACAATGTCCCCAATCGCCAATACATAGGCTGCGCCCTTGGAAAGCTGTACTTGCGGGTAGCAGGCGCGTATAGGGAACTTGATCGAGCCGGTGGCCAGCGTCTCTCCATCCGAAGAAAGAAGACAGGCATGCTGAATGCTGGTTTTGGCGTCAATGTTGAGCATCAGCAGTTGATGACGCCCGGTATCCGCCGCAAAACCGCGATACGAGTGATCCGTATAATAGGGCTGGTCCGTCCAAACAGGACGTAACTCGCTGCGTTCATGGCTGCCATCGGGAAAAACAAACTTTATCAGGTGCGGGTCGCATACCCCATATTTTGTTCCTTGCGGTTGCGTGGAATCGTTCACATTCATCACCAACTGCGCATCGGAAAGCCGGGCAAGCGGGCATGGCTCGCGCTGGCGAAAAGCATCTGCTTCCGCGATCATGCGCCACTGACCTTGTTCCCGGTGCAACAACCGCCAGCGTGTATTGCAGAGTGGGGGAATCCCTTCCCCGGTTTCCATCTGGCTGACATACACCTCATCGCCCAACCGCGCTATTGGCGTGCACCCATAACTCCACAAGGGTCCGGAACCATTATCCGGACTCACAAACGAATACACAGGCTCTTCCGCGCGCACGGTCACACTAGGCAATTGCGATTTCGCAAATGCCTCTTTTCGCCCCTCATGCGCACAGGCACACAACAGTATGATAGCAAGCATTGCCATGCAAAGGTATTTCACCGGCGATATCCTTTCACGAATAACCTGAAACAACCATTGCGCGCATTATCGCGCTTGGGCAAAAGCAACATCAATCTCTACTACTCTCCGGCCAATCAACCCTGTGGAACAAGAGTGGCAATTGTAAGCCCATTTCTTTACTATACTATCAGCGAGCCCTACAAAATTCATGAGCATAAAAAATGTGGAGGACTGAAACCATGACGATTGTTGGCATCATTCTGATTATCATCGGAGCAGGCGCGGTATTATTAAACTTCACCGGCACAACACCTGAATTTATCGCCAACTTGCCCATTCCCTTTTATGTCTGGCTTATTGTAATCGCAGCAGGCGCACTCTTGATCTTCCTGAATCGACGTCCGCACGATTGACCGTCAAAAATTATTGACATTGAATACACCTCGATAGAGCGGAAGAAACCTGCATGCGTGTGGGCCTCATAACCCTGGGCTGTGATAAAAACACCGTTGACAATGAATATCTGGCGGGTGTACTGGAAGATCGCGGATGCACGGTATTCTTCGAAAAGGAGATTGAAACAGGTATTGTTTTGGATGCGGTGGTGGTGACAACCTGCGGGTTCATCGGAGACGCAAAACGGCAATCCGTCGAACGCATGGTGGAACTGGCGGATCGCAAGCGCGAAACCGGAAACCCAAAACATCTTTATGTTGCCGGCTGCCTCGCACAGCGCTACGCTTCCGATTTACTCAAAGAAATCCCGGAAATAGACGGCATCGTGGGCGTAGGACAATTTGAAACCTTGGCAAATCTGATTCTTGGGGATTCCACACAGCCTTGTATAGCGGTTATTGCACCGCCTCAAGTGGATATTTACCGGTTCATGCGGCGGAAACGAAGTGAACACACACCCCATGCCTTCTTGAAAATTGCCGACGGATGCAACCATCACTGCACGTTTTGTGCCATACCACGCATGAAAGGGGCGGTTCGATCGGTCCCTCCGGATATCCTGCTGGAAGAAGCGCGACTGCTCCTAAAACAAGGCGTAAAAGAATTTAATCTGGTGGCGCAGGACATTTCCGTGTACGGACAGGACCGATGGAAGGACTACCGCCTTTCTCATTTCCTCCGCGGCTTGTGCGCGCTTCCCGGCGATTTTTGGGTGCGGTGCCTGTATTGTTATCCCGGCGGCGTGAAGAACGACCTGATTGAAGTGATTCGTGAAGAACCGAAAATCGTTCCCTATCTCGACATTCCGTTGCAGCATCTGGACCCCGAAATCCTGCGCCGCATGAAACGCCCCTATCGTGAGGTAAACACATTTGATCTGGTGAAACGCCTGCGCGAAGCTATCCCTGACCTTACTCTGCGCACCACGATGATCGTTGGATTTCCAGGGGAAAGCTCACAGGCGTTTAAACACTTGTTGGAAGGAATTCGGAAAATCCGCTTTGATCGTCTCGGGGTGTTTCAATACTCCAGGGAAGAAGACACGCCCGCGGTAAAGGAAGCGCGTCAGGTGTCAAAACCAACGCGGGAACGCCGCTGGCACACGATACTGGAAACGCAGGCCGAAATCTCAGCGGAACTAAACCACGCCCGAATCGGTCAGCGAACGCGCGTGCTGGTGGAAGGCTTTGATGCGTCGCGCAAACAATGGTTTGGGCGCAGTCCTGCCGAAGCCCCTGAAGTGGATGGCAGCATATTTCTGGATACGATGGGAAATATAGCGCCCGGTACATTTGTAAACGCCGAAATTTCGGCTGCTGAGATATTTGATGTCATTGCGCGGCCCATCCTCCAATAAAATCGGTGCATTCCCTGCCAACTATCCCGTCTAAATTTTCCCTCGGCCGCGTTCCCATGCTATAATCACGGTCATGGAGAGCAATCGTTCAGGAACCCCACACACCATGAATCAACCCGCATTTCCAACATGGATTCGGCGCACATGGCCGTCAGGCGCTTCCCACCAGGAAGTGAAACGCCTGATGGGCGAATTGCATCTGCACACGGTATGCCAAAGCGCGCATTGCCCGAATCAGGGGGAATGCTGGAGCCGGCGCACCGCAACCTTCATGATCCTGGGGAATGTTTGCTCGCGGAACTGCCATTTTTGCGCGGTACAACCCGGTCGGCCATCCGAAGTAGACTTGGAGGAGCCGGACCATGTGGCGGAAGCGATCAAGCGGCTGGCGCTTCGGCATGTCGTGATTACTTCAGTAACGCGCGATGATTTGCCCGATGGCGGCGCGGAACAATTCGCGCAAACCATCGCGGCCATCCGCGCATATTCGCCGGAAACCACCATTGAAGTGCTTACGCCGGATTTCGACGGGGATCACGATGCGTTGAAACAGGTATTGGATGCCGCTCCGGAAGTTTTCAGTCATAATATTGAAACCGTAGCGCGGTTGCATCCGATTTTGCGGGACCGCCGCGCCAACTATCGCCGATCCATTGAAGTATTGGCGGCGGCCCGTAAATACAGTTCAAAAAGCATCATTAAATCAGGATTTATGGCCGGATGCGGCGAAACAGATGTGGAAGTGCGTCAAACACTGAATGATTTGTTAAACGCGGGATGCCAGGCGGTGAGCATTGGACAATACTTGCAACCCACGCCGAATCATTACCCGGTAGCCGCTTTCATTTCGCCGGAACAGTTCACCACTTATGAAAAAATGGCCTATGATCTGGGCTTTACTTTTGCGGTGGCGGGGCCGTTCGTGCGAAGCTCATACCGGTCGGAGGAATTGCTTGCTGCGTGGCATGCGCATAAAAACAACATAGGAGCAGGACATGCGGTTTGAAGTAACCTTGCCAAGTCTTGGTGACGACGAAGACGCCGTAAAAGGCGGGCGTGTTTCTTTCTGGCTGGCGGAAATTGGCGCAGTGTTACAAGAGGGCGATGACCTGCTCGAGTTGACCACGGACAAGGCGGCGTTTATAGTGCCTTGTCCCAAAGATGGGATATTGAAGGAAACGTGCGTGGCCGAAGGAGACAGCATCGCCGCCGGTGATGTACTATGCATATTGGAAACAGAGGATAAAGGATAACGTATGGCGTATGGAATTGGAGTAATCGGCGCGGGAACCGTCGGCGGCGGGGTGGTGGAAATTCTGCTGTCAAATGCAGGGGTCATCTCGGACAAAGCGGGCGTGGAACTGGCCTTGCAGCACGTGGCGGAACTTCGGGAAGACCTTCTGAAGGATTTGGGGCTGAACGATGTTACCGCAAGCAAGGACGCACATGCCCTTATCGCAGATCCCGCCGTCAACATCGTATGTGAACTCATTGGGGGGATCGAACCCGCAAAGAGTTTCATCCTCGAAGCGCTGAATGCCGGCAAACATGTCGTGACCGCGAATAAGATGCTGCTGGCCAAACATGGGCGGGAACTTTGTGAAGCCGCAGTGAAAAATAACGTGGAACTCCGCTATGAAGCCGCGGTGGCCGGCACCATCCCCATCATCAAAACCCTGCGCGAGTCTCTGGCCTCCAATCATATTCACGCGGTGTATGGCATTCTGAACGGGACCTGCAATTACATCCTCACCCAAATGTCCGTGGAAGGACTCGAATTTGATGTAGCATTAAAACAGGCCCAAATGAAAGGATTCGCCGAAACACCGCCCGACCTCGATATCGAGGGGCATGACACCGCACACAAATGCCAGATTCTCGCCTCACTGTGCCATTCCACCTATGTTCCACTGGACGAGATCTTTGTGGAAGGCATTACCAAAATTACGCATCTGGACGTCCAATACGCCCAGGAGTTGGGCTACCGGATTAAGCTTTTGGCGATTATCCGGCGCGTAGAGGGCGAAGTAGAGGCACGGGTGCATCCAACGCTGGTATCCGAACAACACCCCCTTGCGAACGTACGAAACGAATTCAATGCCATCTATGTAGAAAGCGACATGGCGGGCGCCACGCTGTATTATGGCCGGGGCGCGGGGAAGTATCCCACGGCGAGCGCGGTGGTCAGCGACCTGGTGGACATCGCGCAGCGCGGCAACGGGCCCGTGCCGCCGCCCTTCCGGTATTCCCATTCCATCGCCACGCGCGACATCGGTTTGCTGGATGGCCGCTACTATTTGCGCTTCACCACGGAAGACCATCCGGGTGTGCTGGGACGCATTTGCACCGTCTTGGGCAAGCACGGTGTAAGCATTGCGTCGCTGTTCCAAAAGGAGGAGGATGAACATACCGATGCCCATGTGGTACTCATGACCCATGAAACGGTAGAATCCAGCCTGATGGCGGCCAAGGCGGAAATCGACGCCTTGGAGTGTATCATCGAGCCGACCCACGTATTGCGTGTCCTTTAAGAAGGAGAGTTTCCCATGCGAATTGCCGGCGTGATTGAGCGGTACCGCGCGTTTATGCCCGTTCAGGACAATACCCGGGTAATCAGCCTGAATGAAGGCTCGACCCCTTTGATCCAGGCGTATAAATTGAGCGCCGCGATCCATCCGAAACTCGAAATCTGGCTGAAGTATGAAGGACTGAATCCCACGGGCTCGTTTAAGGATCGCGGGATGACCATGGCCATCACCAAGGCCGTTGAGGACGGATTCAAAGTGGTGATGTGCGCCTCCACCGGCAACACGTCCGCGTCAGCGGCCGCCTATGCCGCGCGGGCCGGCATCAAGTGCGCCGTGCTGATCCCGGAAGGGAAAATCGCCCTTGGCAAGCTGTCCCAGGCGATGGTGCACGGCGCGAAAGTGATTCAAATCAAGGGCAATTTTGACGAGGCGCTCACGCTAGTGCGCCAAATTTGCAGCAAATATCCGATTTGCCTGGTCAATTCCATAAATCCATTCCGTATCGAGGGCCAGAAGTCCGGCGCGTTTGAAATTGTAGACGCCTTCGACGGCGTAGCCCCGGATTTCCAGGCGATGCCCGTCGGAAATGCGGGTAACATCACGGCCTATTGGAAAGGATATAAGGAGTATAAGGCGGCGGGAAAGGCTGCCAACCTGCCGCGCATGCTTGGATTCCAGGCCGCAGGATCGGCGCCCATCGTGTTGGGACACCCCGTCGCGGAACCCATGACCTATGCCACCGCCATCCGCATCGGAAATCCCGCCAGTTGGAAAACCGCCGAAGAAGCGCGCGATGAATCAAATGGCGTCATCGGTATGGTTACCGATCACCAAATCAAGGAAGCGTATAAACTCTTGGCGCGCACCGAAGGCGTTTTTGTGGAACCCGCCAGCGCGGCGAGCGTGGCTGGCATTATCAAGTTGTCCCAGAACGGTTTCTTCGATAATGTTGAGCCGCTCTATGGCGAAATGATCCGGCTGGTGTGCATTCTTACCGGGCACGGGCTCAAAGACCCGGACAGCGCCATCGCCGCCGCGGAACAACCCGCCACGCTCGAACCCAACGAAGAGGCCATCCTCGAAGTGCTCGGCATGCTGGAACCCGCGTTCGCATAATCACGCTAATATATCTACATTGCACTATGTCCAGAGAAATCGAGAGTATTCATATTCCCCAGCCCATTCCGTATCTGGAAATGCTCGAACAACAACGAGTGCGCCGGTTGGCCGTCGAAGAACATCGCGCCACGAATGCGTTGTTCCTGCTTGAACATACACCCGTAATTACTCTCGGACGTAACACGCATCCCGAACATCTCCTGCTTACGAAAGAGCGCTATGCGCAGGAAGGAATCGAAGTCGTCGAGGTGGATCGCGGGGGAGACGTTACGTATCACGGCCCCGGACAACTCGTGGCCTATCCCATCCTCGATCTCAACCAATGGCGGTGTTCCGTCGGATGGTATCTGCGCACCCTCGAAGAAGTGATTATCCGCGTACTCCGAGAATACGGTCTTCAGGGCGAGCGCATGGAAGGATTTACCGGCGTCTGGGTGAACGGCGCCAAAGTGGCCGCCATCGGCATCGGCGTCCATAAATGGGTCACCTTCCACGGCCTGTCTCTCAACGTCGCACCCGACATGCGCCACTTCGGATTCATCATCCCCTGCGGTATCGCCGACAAACCCGTCACCTCCCTCAGCCAACTCCTCGGCAGAAATATCGATCTCCAGAAAGTAAAACAACACCTCGAAACACATTTCCTCGATACATTCGAAGTCACACCCCTTCCATCATAATCCCCATGGGAGGGCGAGGCTCCCATCACATGATGATGTACCTGTATTTTAATTGCTACCGCAGTATGGCAAGACAAAACATCTACTTGACAAGCTTCTTTATACTCACATAGCATTATTTTGCAGTTATACAAGTAGTGCACCTGTGTGATGAACATAAGGGGTAACCATGAATATATTTAAGCGAATCCGCGCAGTGATTCATTTTGCATTTAATTATAAAATGGTCCTTTCAAAGTCTTTTATGGATGAGGGATTCAGAAAAGCCTTTAATGCAAAAATAGCGTCTGGCGCTGAATCGGACAAGCTATTTCGGGAGTCCTATGAAAACTATGCAGAAGCTATACGTTTCAAGCCGAACTATTTTGATGCCTTTAATAATTGGGGGCTTGCGCTTTCTGAGCAGGCTGACATGAAATCAGGCGCTGATGCTGACGATCTATTCGCGCAATCGTATGAAAAATTTGCAGAAGCAGTTCGTATAGATTCTAACCGTTATGAGCCATTCTGTAATTGGGGTAGCGCGTTATCACAGCATGCAACAATCAAGATCGACGTTGAAGCAGATGCCCTATTCACACGCGCGTACATAAAATTTGCAGAGGCTATCCGTATTAAACCGGACTCACATGAAGCACGTTTTAATTGGGGCTTAACTTTTTCCCAGCAAGCATTGAAAAAATCAGGCAAGGAGGCAGATACGCTCTTTGGGCAGGCCTATGAAAAGTATGCGGAGACAATTCGCATTAAACCTGACTTCCATGAGGCCTTAAGCAATTGGGGCTTGGATTTATTTCGGCAAGCATTGAGAAAATCAGGTGACGAAGCCGATACCCTATTTTTGCAGGCCCATGAAAAGTTCTCTGAAGCGGTTCACATCAAACCCGATTCCCATGTGGCATTCTGCAATTGGGGGATCTCACTTTCTGACTTTGCGAAAAGTAAATCAGGCGCGGAAGCGGAGACTCTATTTTCACAAGCTCATGAAAAGTTTGCGGAGGCCGTGCGGCTCAAACCTGATTTTCATGAGGCATTCTGTAATTGGGGGGCTGCACTATCCGATCATGCAAAACAAGCACAAATCGAAAGAGCAGACGCGCTGCTAGTACAAGCGTGTGAAAAATTTCAGGAAGCAACGCGTTTGAATGCCAATTTTTATATAGTTTTCTATAATTTGGGAATCACTATAATCGAAAGGGCCAAACGAAAGACTGGGGATGAAATGAACGCTCTTTTTCGTGATGCCAAAGATACTTTGGCAATCGTCGAATCACTAAATCCCGGCTTTGCATCCTACGATTTCGCCTGCATTGCTGCGCTCGAAGGTCAGATTGATGAGTGCCGCACCTGGTTGGAAAACTGTAAGCAGTACGGTACATTCCCCGGCAAATCACTTGTTGAACAAGATGCAGATCTTGCGGCGGTTAGAGATTTAGAGTGGTTCACGAAGATGGTAAATTCGTTGCAGGAGTAAATCTGTTCTATCAACGATCAGTGCCGGAAACGCTTGCGCGGAAACGATAAGATGCAAAGGGGGAGGGCAAGGCTCCCGCCGAACCGTAAAACAAAACATCCCCTTTTTCCCCACCTTTTTTCTTAATGATGCATCTCCCAATCTTTCTGGAGATCATGTTTCACGGCTCGGCGGGAGAAACTGCCTGAGAATTCGTAAGCATCCGTTTCAAGGAATGGGGAAACGATTCACCATGCATAGTGCTAAAAAACGATTCATCCCCGCAGGGGGATGGATAACTCAGCCCAGGATAAGCGAAGCGCCATCCTGGGTGTGTGGATTTCCCCATGGAGCATACTCTGAAAGAGTTATATATACTATTTTCGCCTGTGGCAACCGGTTTTGTTGAAAACACACGCTGTGGAGCGATTGAGACATGATGGCCCGCCTGCCGGGCGTCTGATCAATTTATGGAACTCTTACAGAGTGGTATTGTTTGGGGTGACATTGCACACCCAGGATGGCGCTTCGCTTATCCTGGGCTGAGTTGTTAAATCCCTTCGGGATATCTTCGCCTTTCTATGCGGTGTAAAATAATTCTCTGACAGCCTCGGGAGCCCTCCTGCGGCGGATAAACCTCGCCCTCCCATGAGTGTATCTTCTGTTTACAATCTGGGATTCGGTGTTTTTCCGTCTGAAAGGTGTAAATAAATTATAGGGTTCAATCGTTTTATTGATAGAGAGACTATGTTAGATGGAAAGGGAGCGGCTATGATTCGGACATCCGTTCAGATTCTATAAAAGGATTGAAATAGTAGGTCCTATCTCCAGGTAGGACTCTTCTTAATCCTCGGACTGAAGTGTCCCATTCATCGATGAGACCTGCATATATCAAGTTTAGGGAAACAATTACCTAAACACTACACGTATTGACTAAATCGTCCTTTCTTGCTATATTTCTTTCAGGTACATGAGGGAGCGAATATGCATTACGTGAAGGTGGCTGCAATTCTTGGGGCGCTCGTCCTTTTCTATACCACAACAATTGATGTTAAAATGGCAATGGCTACTGAGACGGCATCGTTTGCCGCTCATCTATCAGAACCTGGAGTCACTCCGCTTGTTCTATCATCCACTGCGGGCGGCACGGTGCTTGCCGATCCTGCGTTGGCTTTCTATCCGATAGAAACTATTGTCACGCTGACTGCCACACCTGCTATTGACTGTTTCTTTTCATCTTGGGGCGGTGAAAATGGGGGCGATGTGTTTGATCCGGAAAACGATGGTATTGGCACAATTCTTATGAACGGCAGCAAACAAGTGGTTGCGCAATTTACTTGCGGCGAATGCCGAACCCTTCAGATAAGCAGCAATTCGGCCTATGGCGGCACAGTGTCCGTATCACCCCCCAGGACCTGTCCCTGGGGTTGGTTAACTGACACTTGCGTCACTATTATTGCAACGCCGAATATGACAGATGGATTCCGTTTTTTAAATTTCTCAGGCAAAAATGCTGGAGAATTATTCAACATAAGCCCTCCCGATTCAGAGACCGGTGCTGTTACTGCCAACTTGGTAATGGACGGCGACAAGACCATTATCGCAAAGTTTGTAACTGAAGTATCCTGTGGAAGATTTGTATTGCTCAATGCCGAGACGATGCCGGAAGGGTGGATCTTTGGTGGTGTAGTTCGGGAATTTACCGGTACAGCCCTGAGCAATGAAACTCCCATCTTTATCGATGGTGTACAAGTACAGGGATTCCGTGCAGCCCCTGATTACACCTCTATTGACATTGTGATCCCGCCATACACGGGTTCCAGCAAGGCAGCGTATGTGGACGTTGATGTGCAAGTCGGTACTGGTATAGATGCATGTACATTGCCCAACGCATTTCGATATAAGCGCCATGAAGTAAAAAAGGGTGTGCGTTCCACCGCGTTCATTTTGGAGAATCCGAAAGAGGAAACAACCATCGCCATGACGCTGGACGGCACGGCGGAAAATACCACACCGGTGACGCTCCCCGCCCTTAAAACACCGGCAGGGGTCAGCCGTTTATTTGGTATCGCACGCAATGCCGATGCAATCCCGGAAACAAAAATAAATACCGATACATTAGGATCGCTAGGCACAGGCTACATTTCCATACTGACCGGGAATGGCGTTATCCCGGCAGGCCTTTCAATCGACAATGCCTATGACTTCAGCCTGCACCTCTATACGGATTATGAAGAGAAAATAAACATGCCTCCGGCCGGATCAGCCTCGTATTTTAGCCTTGGTGGCTTACTTGATTTTGACCGCCCCGTGGACGCAGCCGGCAATCCTAATCCTGACACAGCAGCAATAACGGTCCAACTTCCTCTGAATCAAACAGGATTGAACTACGGAGACGTTCGTACGGGCCTCACGTTGTGGGGCGTCGGTACGGCGTTTGATTATGTGACAGGGGAAACCACGATCTTGAAACCTCCCGCAGTAGCATATCAATCAGAATTATTGAACAATGAAGTAGTTCCTGGACTTACATTCAACACTCCTGATACTAACCAGCCCAATGCCATGATCGCCCGCCTATACTCACTCAACGGCTTCAGCCTGCGCAGTGGCGCGAATTTTACCACCGAAATGCAGGAAGGTGTGAAGCTTTTCCGAAGATCCGGCGCCAACTGGGTAGGTTACGGAACGGTCATAGGCGATCTCAACGGCGGTCTGGAACTGAAAATCGTCTCCCCGATGGGCGGGATCGCATGGGTGGATCGGATTGAATTCCGCAGTGCCGAAAAATGCGCCGTCATAGCCACCGCCACTGAGTCGGACTTCCTTACGACACCCGGCTCGGATGAATACAACCTGGTCTTTAGGACGCCGGAATCCAGTGACGTGGGTATCACCGACCTGGCGATCTTCCTAAAATCCAATCCCACTATGCCAGCGGTTACACTTGAACGTGTCTTCCAATATACCTATCCAAAGCTCTCCATCATAAGGGAAACTGCACAGCGTCTGCTAGGTTCCTTTTATTCCTTGGACACCAATGCGGATAGCGCCCTCTCTATTTTAGAAGCACGGGTGCTAATTCCGGATCTGAAGCCATGCATGTTCAACCTCCTGGATAGAAACAACGACGGTAAACTCAGCTTGGATGAACTGGAAATGGCGGCAAGCCACGGCATATGCGGCTGCAATTGCCAAAAGAATGCAATACAGCACTTTGATATTCGAAAAGCCCTCGGTGATCTGCTTTTGTTCGGAATAAGTGTTTTGATCCTCATGCCCTGGAGCGCTTTCCGGCGAAGTTAGAAAAAGAGTCCCCTGATCAGAGTTTGGTTGAAAACGTCAAGGGGAGAGAAAGTTCAAATGGAACAGGATCTACTTTTCATCTAGCGTCCAGGGGTGGACTTCTTTCCCGCGTTGACGGAGCAGGGGCGCGGCCATGTGTTGCATGCGCACGACGATTTTGACCTTCTCTTCGATGGGCAGCCGGGCAAGTTCTTTCCTACGGTCTTCCTTGGCTTTGAGGAGCCGTTGCAGCACATCATTCACCGGTTCCATTGTGCCCATCTTTCTAAAAGGACGTGACGTGTGAGCACGTCGTTCAAATAGGCCGCGTCCACTTTCACTTGTTGGTTGAAAACTGCAAACCGTTGAAGGTCCTTTTCGCGTCCGGTTTGCAGCATAATTGCCATAAGGTGTTCAGGATGAAACACCCGAGTTGGAGTCTCGCCGAATTGTGTGTCGAGCGCTTCTTTCAACGCTTCTTCGGTCAGTGGATTATGCACGGGAAGAAACTGGACATACGTACCTTCAATATCCACATGTTCCTCTTTTTCCGAATACCCTCGTTTTTTTAAGGCATCATATATGGGCACCAGTGTAATTAACCCACCAGCAGTGAGTGGGAACTGAACAAACACATCCAGATCGAAGGTAAGCAGGGGTTCCATGAAGAATAGCGCCCCCATCGCGCCGCCTATGGCATATCGGGTATACAAGCCATCGTGCTCTAGCGCATTAAGGACTTGTATCGTTCGTTCCATACATTCGTCTCGTTATGAAGTTTTGCATCCAAGCGAGATTGCTTCGTCGAAGACTCCTCGCAATGACAAGCTGCTATCTTGGCCGTACTGTAGAGAATACATTGTTGTGAGTGCGGGGTGCAATTGATTCCATGATTTGTGATTTATCGGATAATCATGGGGGCGCGGGGTGCAACGGCAGGCTTGGCCGGTTGCGGCTGGGTTTGTTGTTGGAGTTGCGCGTCTAGCTTTGAGAGGGTGTCGCGGACATCCGGCTGGTCAGGTTTGGCTTCGAGCGATTTTTCAAAGGCGGCCTTGGCCTGGCTCAGGTTGCCCATCTGCATGTGCATGCTGGCGAGGAAGTTCCACATCGCGGTATCCTGCGGATTCAGGCGGGTGGCGCGCTGGGCGGCGAGAATGGCATCGGTAACGCGGGCGGCACGGTAGAGGAGACGCGCATAGGCCGCGTGATTTTCCGCGGTATCGGGGAAATAGCGGCGGGCCGCATCAAAATCGGCGAGGGCCTTGCGAAGCCGTTCACGGGTGTCGATATCATACGGTTGCGCGGCCTTACTGAGGTCGTCAATTTCCTTGGAGGCCTCGATCACCTGGCCATTGCGTGCATTAAGCGCGGCGCGCGCGATGCGGGCGGGCACGTCGTCAGGATTCAGTTTCAGCGCAGCGTCAAAATGATCTCCGGCGAATTCGAACAACCCTTCCTGCCAATACCAATCACCAAGCAGAAAATGTGTTCTCGCGGCTTGGGAGGAAGTGGAATCGATGGCTAATGCGGCATGTAACGCCTTAAATGCTTCTTTCCGCTTGGCCGGACCACACTTGGCATAGTTTTCACCCTGCCGGGTCAAGGCGATGGCGTTGTTCGGGTCGGCCTGAACAATCGTTGCGAGGGTTTCAGCGGCCAGATCGTAGTCTCCGGCCTCTTCTTGCAGGCCAACGTACTCCAGGAGCACGGCTGGTTCCGCTGAAGACTCAACCCCGGCGTCTTTATAGGCGATCAGGCCTTCTTGAAGGAGCGATTGCGCCTCTTTTTGTTTCATGGCGGCCTGATCCGGCTGATTTTGCGCGGTGGCATCCGCAACGGCTTTTTTCGCGGCATAATAGGCGTCCGCCTTGCTTTTCGCGGTGGAAAAGTCCTGGGCATGACTGATGGCGGCCATTAGAAGGGACAGGAACAGGGTTAGCACGAGGTTGTTTCTCAAATGCATTCCGCATGAACCTCCTCATCCGCAAACAGGATGTGTTCCATCGTTTCAAGCAAGGGCGCAAAGGAATTCCGGTCCAGGGCGCATACCGGAATGCCATTATACTGATAAACAAGCCCTTGCACGGTTGCAGGCTCCGCCAAATCTGTTTTATTAACGATATGCATGATGGGCTTGTCGTTCAGGTCCAGTTCTGTCAGCAGTTCACGGACCGTCTCATATTTCTCCTCGAAATCCTGGCTGGATGCGTCCATCACATGCAAGAGTAGATCGGCATCGTGCAATTCTTCAAACGTGGAGCGAAAGGCCGCCATAAGGTCCTTGGGCAGGCTCCGGATAAAGCCCACGGTGTCCGTGATGATGATTTCACGTTCACGGGGGAAACGCAGGCGCCGGGAAACAGGATTCAGGGTGGCGAACAGGGCATCTTCGGCGATGACGGCACTGTTCGTAAGATTGTTTAACAGAGTAGACTTGCCTGCGTTGGTATACCCCACAACCGCCACGGTGGGCACGCCTTTCGTGGTGCGTACGCCCCGGCGCAACTCGCGCCGCCGCCCCAACTGATCCACTTCGCGTTCCAGCCGGGCGATGCGGTCACGCGCCCGCCGCCGATCAATTTCGAGGCGTGTTTCGCCAGGGCCGCGCCCACCGATACCGCCGGTAAGCCGGGAAAGCGCGGTTTGGCGCAATCCGAGAAAGGGGAGGCGGTAGCGCAGTTGGGCCAGTTCCACCTGGATCTGACCCTCGCGGGTCATGGCATGCTGGGCAAAAATGTCAAGAATCACTTGCGTACGGTCGAGTATTTTAAGATCCGTAAAATCGCTGAGCCCCTTTACCTGGGAAGGGGAAAGATTCAAATCGAAAACAATAGTCCCAGCGCCCAATTGCATGGCCTTGATAAGCATCGACCGGAATTTTCCCTTCCCGGTAACGTACTTGGGATCCAGGGGACGGCGCTGGCTAACATCCCCCACGACAACAAGACCCGCGCTTCGGGCGAGTTCCCGCAACTCAAGGAGAGAATCCTGCGCCTGGGTGGGGGAAAGGGTGGAAACATGCACGAGCAGGGCGCGATCCCGGTTGTCCCCCGCGCGCCGGGGTTTGCGCATCCGCGCAAATTCTTCCTCAAGCGCGTCAATGGCTTCCGAAAAATCCTCCGGCAACTGGTGAACGGTGGAGGGAGGGAGGATCTCCCAAGGGGCATCCCCCTCATTTGCCGGGAGCAAATGCGCCTGATACACCTTCCCGGGAAGTCCGTCCTCCAACACTTCAATCACTGCGACATAATCAAGGCGGAGAAGCGCAAGATCCGTAAGGTCTTCTTCCGAAAGCCCTTCCCGATGAAGATGGGTATGGACAAACCGCAGTCCGCTCAACCGGTCATACCCTCGTTTCGGAAGTTCGGGAAGAAGGATGGTCCGCGCATCACCTACTACCACTTTTTGCACATGACCCCGCCGATCCATCACCAAGCCGGTCTGCCGCTGAATTTCAAAGGAAACTTCCGTTAAGGATCGGGCCAACTCAGGGGAAATCACCGCATTGGAACGGGTTGCACGCTTTGCAAGCCCTTCAAGACGTTTCACATACGAGGCTTTGAGACCGCCAATATTGCCGATCAGCATAGGCGCCTCCCCCAACAAACGACAAACGCCGAACAAGATCGGAAG
>JAKQOG010000239.1 GCA_029565395.1 Candidatus Hydrogenedentota bacterium
ACCATTCTTCCTGTTTCTCCATATGCTTCTCCTTCTGTTTGGAAAAGCATATGTTCGCCGATTCAGATCTCTAATTAGCTCCGCAGTAAACGATGTCCTGGCACTAAATTCAGTAAACGATGTCTTGGCACTTGTCAGTTACCGTCAAAAGGCAGTAAAAAAATTCAAAACTAAAGGAATTTCCTAGTTCTTGAATTACGGTCTCCAGTTTAGGTTGTTTATTTGTAAGAATAAAAGAGACAAAGGGCACGTATATACTAAGCGGTAAGAAAAAGAGCACCAAGACACCATCTCTCGGGTGCAGTATAAAATATCTAGACATCATCAAGCCTAGAAGAAAGCACATAGTTAACATGATTGCTGCAGTAAAGGGCAGAACAAGAAAATACACACCGAAAGTAGCTACTATCCAAAAGAAAGCCCCAGCAAACCATACATTTAAAAAACCGATAAAATAGTGTGTTTTTAATAGATGAAAGGTGGCTATCAAGCCAAGCATTCCTACAGAGTAAAGGATAGCGCCAAAATAAACTATACTGGCAGGTATCGAGTTTATTTCGAATCCGATCCAAAAGGAAATGATTCCTGCAAAACAAGTGACAACAGATATCGCGAACAAAATCTTGTTGCACGTTGGCTTGGCAACTATAGTGTTCTCGTTGTTTTCCATCCGTATTCCCCTTTTAGTTTGTAATTCCCTTTTTTTGAAAACGCAACAGCAGTGCTAGATCAAGCGGGCCGGGCGTTGGCCGGTAATTCAGGTAGTAGGTGAGGATACGGTCGCGGATTTGGGGTTCATAGGTGGCAAGGGGTAGCCAGCGCGATGCGATGCCGATGTGTGAAGATGGCTCATACGCACCCATACCGTTGATGCTGGTCATGAGAATGCCGTCCGCGCGGCGCATGTAGCCGTTCATGGCGGTTTTGGCGAAGCGTTTCATGTCGTCTGGGGTGAATACTTTGTTATCCTTCGCCAGGGTGAACATGACTTCCATGGTAAGCCCGCCATGGGAACTGTCCTCGCCTTTGACGTCTTCGCGGGCTTTGGGCTCCGTGACAGGCTCCGTAGGCAGGGCGTAGGGCCAATAGTAGGCGCCATCCGTGCCGATGGTAAGCCGGTTTTTCATGTAATGGCCGATGCCGAGAGCGAGATCGCGGTGCGTGGTGTCGCCGGACACTTTCCAGGAGATCCACAGCGCCCAGCCCATGGCGCTCAAGCGGTTGCCCGGCAGCGGCTTGTTTTCGAGGGAGTTTTCCTGATCCAGGCCGATGTAATGGCCTTCGCCTGCATTGGGACCGCCGCGCCACTGCCGGTCGTGTTCCGTGAGGGCGGCTTTCGCGCCGTCGAGGATTTGTTGGTATTCCGGGCCGAGTTGCTCCTTGAATTCAGGAATGTCCTTGACCAGCAGGAGGAAATCGAGGATGGGCGCGGTAATAATGCCGGTGTGCACGGCGAAAATGGCGCGGCCGCGTTCCGCATATTTATCGCAGCCCCATGCTTTCACCACGCGTCCATTCCAGAGTTTCTTGCCGATTTTATCGTCCGTTGCGGCCAGGACCGCGCGGATGCAGCGGAGATTGGCGTCAAGATATTTACGGTCGCCGGTCGCGCGGAACATTTCGTTGAGGGAAATCATTCGATAGGAGAGGCCCCATGCGATGCCGCCACTATCATTGCTGACTTTCTTGAGCGCCTTGTCGAGATTCTCGCCAAGATACAGTTCGTCATAATGCTGCGGGGTGGCGTAGGTTTCCAGAGTGGGGGGCGTTTCCTCCTTGGGGAAGGCCTTTAAGAATTTAGCGATATACTCCTGGTCCGGGTCCGCTGGGGGTTGCGCACCGGCAAGAACGGAGATGAATACTAGAATCGTGACTCCGAAAACCCATTTAGCCATATAGCCCGCTTTCTCCTTTGTTAATTCTCTGAGTCCAGGGGAAGCCCGTTTTTGGCCTCCAAATGCAATAACGCAGTTAACCCCCTAAAAATAGACTCTTGTCGCCGAAAACGCAAGGGATAAAAGATAAATGCGAAGTGAATCAGAATAGGCCTCAAGCGTTCATGCGTTCAAAATGCTAGGTTGTTGACGATTTTGTGTGGTATCATATATAATACCATCATGAGCCAGCCAAGGATTGTGCTAGACACTAATGTTCTGATTGCGGCGCTTCGCAGCAATCGAGGCGCCTCGCATAAACTTCTGCTTCTCATAGACAGTGGATTGTTTGATGTATGTGTCTCAGTCCCGTTGGTTCTGGAATATGAGGCTGTGGCAAAACGGAAAATCAAGGACACTGCCTTGACTGAAGAAGATGTGGAGGTAATTCTTGATTATATTTGTGCTGTTTCCCAATCCAAGAAAATCCATTATCTGTGGCGGCCAAATTTGCCAGACCCGGATGACGACATGGTGCTGGAACTTGCAGTAACGGCAAGTTGCACTCATATAGTTACCTTTAATGGTTATGATTTTATAGAAGCAGAAGAATTTGGCGTTAAAATCATTACCCCGAAAGAGTTTTTGAAAATAATAGGAGCATGGTCATGAGTACGATCAGTCTGCGGTTGCCGGATTCATTGCACAATGAACTTCGGAAATTGGCACAGCGGGAGCATGTGTCTATAAATCACCTCGCAACATTAGCGCTGGCGGAGAAGATCGCTGCTTTGGAAACGGAAGAGTATATGCTCCAGCGGACTTCGCGCGCGGATAAGAAGAGATTCCTCCGGGCAATGAAAAAGGTTGCGGAAACTGCCCCGGAATACGGCGATACGCTGAAATAGGTTTTTTCTGTCAGGCGTTTGCCAGTCCCGGCAGCAATTCAAATTGAAAGTGAATTACATTTCAAAGCACAGCTTTTGGTGCAAGTGCGTGCCCAAGTGCAACTTGGGCACGAGTTATACGGGCACGAGTCATATGGGTTGATATTTATGGTTGGGGTGATGCACACTGACGGCAAGAAAAATTCGGGGAGAATACAATGCAATACAAGCAGCTTGGCAAGACGGATTTGATGGTGTCGCGGATTTGTTTCGGGTGCTGGCAGTTGTCGCCGCGGTTTTGGGGCGATGTGCCGCTGGAACCCTGGCGGAAAGCCCTCCACAAAGCGGTGGACCTGGGTGTGAACTTTGTGGACACCGCAGCGGCTTATGGCGAGGGATATTCCGAAACCTGTCTGGGCGATGCGCTTGCGGCGGGCAAATTGCGGGACAAGTTTTACTTGGCCACGAAGGTGTATTGGAATTTCCAGACGGCGGAGCGGTATCCCGACACGTCGTATGAATATGTTATTCAAGAATGCGAGGATTCGTTGCGCCGCATGAAAACGGACTGCATCGATCTCTATCAGATTCATGCATGGGATCCGCTGACGCGGCCGGATGAGGTGGCGGCGGCCTTGGGCAAACTGAAGAAGGAAGGGAAAATCCGCTGGGTGGGCGTGAGCAACATGAATGTCGAGCAAATGAGCTTGTACCGTGAAGTGTTCGACGTGGAATCGTTCCAGCCGCATTACAACCTGCTCGCCCGCGAGATCGAGCAGCGGGAACTG
This sequence comes from Candidatus Hydrogenedentota bacterium, assembly GCA_029565395.1. Lineage (GTDB taxonomy): Bacteria > Hydrogenedentota > Hydrogenedentia > Hydrogenedentales > CAILVY01 > CAILVY01. The sequence continues at coordinate 3,550 of JAKQOG010000239.1, forward strand.
CCGTATTGCCTGCAACACCGTATCGGCGTGATCCCCTATTCGCCGTTATACCGCGGACTCCTGACAGGGAAGTACACGCGGGATCATGCCTTTAGCGACAGCCGCGCAACCTACGATTTATATGTGGGCAAGGCCTTTCCCCGCATGCTAGATGCGCTGGATGAAACCAAGAAGATCGCGGCGGATCTTGGGTTAACCATGGCGCAGCTCGCCATCCGGTGGATTCTCACGCAGCCCGCCATCACCAGCGCCATCGTTGGCATTAAAACCCCAGAGCATATCGAATCGATTGTCCCGGCGGCGGACGATATACTGCCTATTCCGATCTGGCACCGTGTGGCGAATATTCTGGATACCGCACGTAAAGAAGCGTTGGCGATGAAAGGTTAACGGGTTCAGTTTTTTTAAAATAGGACCTATAGGTCCTATAGGACGTATTTCCCCCTCGTTCCCAAGTTGTACTTGGGAACGAATGTGTCTTCAAAGTTGTACTTTGTGGTTTATTTCTTGGCAACGGGATTGGTCCAGACGGCCCAGAAGACGGGGCCGGTTTCTTTTTCGGCGTATTCGTTGATGATGCCGCCCATGTAGAACTCGTCGATGGATGATTCTAATGCCATCCGGTGGGTATCGCCCGCCTGGAAACGGCGCAGGGTTCCGCCGACGTCATCCACGCGTTTGTCTTTGACTTTTGCGCGCGGTTTGAGGGGGTTGTAATGGCCGACGAGGATGGTGTCGGAATCCAATTTTCCCCGATGCACCTGGAGCACTTTGTATTTTAGGACGTAGGCGTAGTCGTAGAGGTTGTTGGGGGGAAACTCGCCGGGGATTTCCATGAGTTGCGCGGTGACTTCGATGGTTCCGCGCGTGGTGACGTGATCGTCTTTCCCGTCGGGGGGAAGTTTTGAACAGGCCAGTGGAATGATCAGGATCGTGAGGACAATAAAGTGTACTGCGTACTTCATGGTCATTTTCCAATCTCATAATATGTCCAGTAAGGTTCCCAGGCGGATTCCAGCCACACAATAGGGCCGTTTTTCGTGGTTGGATGCAAGGCACGGAGGTCTTTGCTTTCACCTGTGATGTTCGGCGTGTCCGCCATGCGCAGGATGCCCATCGGAGCCCCATCGCCCGTGGAGCCGCTGCCGTCTTTGGGACCCTTGGTAAAGATCACGTATTGGCCGTCGGGCGAGAGTTGCCCGCCGTACATGTGTCCGCCGTCTTCACCATACAGGAGTTTTTGCTCCTGGCCGTCGCTGCTGCACATCCATAATTGCGTGTAGCCGTAGCCCTTGTCGCCGGGCTGACCTTTGGGCCGTGAACTGAGGATAATGTGGGTGGAATCCGGGCACCAGTCCGGCGTGCAATTCTGATATTCCCGCACCACGTTTACCTCGCCTGTCCCGGCATTCAGCCGCACCACTGTCCAGGATTGCCCGCCATGATTGGCCGTGCCGCAAAACCATTTCCCGTCGGACGACCAGAACAACTGTTGGTAAATGCCTTTTCTCGGCACTTCCCGCACCACCTTCTTGCTTTCAAAATCCACAATCTTAATCCCCTTCTTGTCCAGGCAGGCCAGTTGTTTTCCGTCCGGAGACCAGCACGCCCAGGGGAATTCCGCTTCACCGCCGTATTCCACCGCGTTGGAACCGTCCAGGCTGCTAATCATCACTTGACCCTGGAAACCCCATTTGTCGTGGTCAATGACGGACCCTTTAGCAAAACGCCGGTAGAGCATGCGTTTGCCGTCGGGCGCCACCCGTGGCGCGGCTTCCTCATACTCCGGCGTATTGGTAATGTTGCGCTTTTCACTGCCATCCGGACGGGATACAAACAAATCCCATGACCCGCCCGTGCCTCGTGCCCCATAAATAAGCCATCCTTTGCCTCTAATTTCCTTGGCGAGGTCCGCGGCAGGATCGTTCTGTGCCCAAACCACCGGCAAAGTGGCCAATGTCATCATGACTATCAAAATTATTCGGTGAAACATCGCAAAATCCTTAAATCGGTTGAATCGAGGCATTATACTCATTGGTGCGGCAGTTTTAAATGAATGTTCGGCGCAGGTATAGTGTGTTGAACGATTTCGAGGATGCAGGAGTATGGACATGGTATCTTTAGTGATCGTAATGGCACTAGCGGTTGCTTCCGGACCGGAAGTGGTCGAGGAACTGAACGTGGATACGGTATGGGCCGGTCATCCGGTGCGCTTTTCCCTGATGACGCATCAGGATAAACAGTTCGCGGCCTATTACAATGCGGATCGGGACATGGTGGTGGCATGGCGCACGCTGGGGGAAACGGAGTGGCAGCGGGTGACGCTGCCGGAAAAGCTGGCGTGGGATAGTCACAATTCCATTACGATGACAGTGGATGACGACGGATATTTGCATTTAAGCGGGAACATGCATGTGAAACCGCTGGTGTATTTCCGCACCCGCGATCCGTTGAATCCCGCCACGTTCGAGCGTGCGCCCATGGTGGGGGAGCGCGAGGCAAAGGTCACCTATCCCAGTTTTTTTCGCGGCCCAAACAATGTGTTGATATTTACCTATCGCGATGGGAAGAGCGGGAACGGCGACCAGATTTTTAATCAATACGATCTCGCGGGCAAGACGTGGCGGCGCCTTCTCGATCAGCCGCTCACGTCGGGTGGCGGGAAGATGAATGCCTACTTCAACGGCCCTGTCTTGGGCCCGGACGGGCGGTTCCATCTATGCTGGGTCTGGCGGGATCACTTCGGCTGTGAATCCAACCATGACCTCAGTTACGCGCAAAGCGATGATCTGGTCCATTGGCATACAAGCGCAGGCCAGCCCCTTGTTCTGCCAATTACCCTGCAAACGGCGGAGATCGTCGATCCCGTGCCGGCGGGCGGCGGAATGCTCAACGGAAATACCAAGCTGGGGTTCGATTCGCAACAGCGCCCGGTGATTAGCTACCACAAGTTCGATGCGCAGGGGAACACGCAGATCTACCAAGCGCGGCTCGAAGATAAAAAATGGCATATTTATCAGACAAGTGACTGGCACTATCGTTGGGAATTCAGCGGCGGAGGCACGATCATCGCTGAGATTGGTCTTTCTGGCGTGGAACCCTGCGCCCCTGGCCGGATCAAGCAATCATATCATCACGCGAAAGAAGGATCATCTACTTGGTTACTGGACGAAGCCACGCTAAAACCGGTCTCCACGCTGGAAGAAACCCCGGAATTACCGAAGGAATTGGCAAAAGTGCACAGCAGCTTTCCCGGAATGAGTATTCGCCGCGCCAACGACTTGGGGAAAAGCCCCGAGCCGGATACACGTTATATACTCCAGTGGGAAACGCTCCGAGCGAATCGCGACAAGCCCCGGGAAGGCGCTCTGCCGGAATCTTCTCCGCTGCGGCTCATAAAAGTAAAAACCGTCAAATAAATGATTTTTCACTCTTGCATTGGCTTCTACCCTTGGTTAGACTTAGTGCATGAAAAAGGAATTAATTATCACGAATCACGAAGAACAGGCCGAGCGTGATCGTGCATATTGGCGGGCGTGCAGCCCTGAAGAACGTCTTGATGCGGTGGAAGCGCTCCGGATTGAGGCAGGAAAGTTCCTGTATGAATACCCAGCCCGACTTCGAAGAATTGTTTCGGTTACTCGAAGAATACCGAGTTGAGTACATGATTGTGGGCGGCTATGCCGTGGCTTTCCATGGTTACCCCAGGTTCACAAAAGACATTGATATTTTTTTTAATTCCACACCGGAAAACATTACCCGCTTGCGCGCCGTGCTAATTGCCTTCGGCTTTAATCAGGAAGAACTCCCGGATGCGGTATTTAGCACCGAGGGGAACATCGTTACATTTGGCGTGCCACCGAGCCGTGTGGATCTACTTAATACTATTGACGGGATACGGTTTGTAGAGGCGAAAGCGAATACGGTTCGAGGGGTTTATGGGAAAGTAAAGGTAACTTTTATTGGCCGTGAGGATCTCCTGCGGAACAAATTTGCGACACAGCGCGCACAAGACAAGGTTGATGCGGAAGAGTTGATGCGGTTTTAAAAAGGGCAGCTACGCCCCAGTGTCGGGCGCTGCACGTTTAGGACGCGGAAACTGTAACAATGATTCACCGACGCTGGAAACTGGATTTCTGCGTAAGGAGCAATTACAGTCCGTTATGGTGACAGAAGTTAATGAAGTGCCTTATTAAATAACACAGTAAGCGGGAGACGGATATGAAGGTATTATTACTTGGCGGATGCGCGGACATGGCAGTGCCCGCATGGCGGTTGCTCGCGGCCGACAAAGACGTGGAGCATGTGACCCTGGCGGACTTGAATGGTCCGAAGGCGGAAGAAAAGGCCAAAGAGTTGGGTGCGAAGTTCGGCGGTGTGGCGTGCGACGCCAACGACGCGGAAGGGGTTGCCGCCCTGATGCGGGAGCATGACGTTACCATGTGCTATGTGGGGCCGTTCTATTTCTTTGAGAAAAAACTGGCCCAGTGTGCCATCAATGCAGGCAAGCCCTATGTTTCGATCTCGGACGATTATGATGCCTATCTGGATGTGATCACCCTGGAAGAGGATGCGAAAAAGGCGGGGGTGAAGATCCTGACGGGCTTCGGCAATTCGCCGGGGCTGACGCAAATCCTTGCGCGAAAAGGCTACAATGAAGTGCCGAATCCAACCCGTATCAGCGTGAATTGGTGCGCTGGTTCGGATGAGAGCGTGGGGGCCTCCAATCTCACACATCTTTTCCATATCTTTAATGGCACCACCCTGCAATGGTTCAACGGACGGGAAGTGCGCGTGAAGACCGGTACGGGTAAAAAGAAGGTCGAGTTTCCCGCACCCATCGGCAAAAATTGTGTTTTTTACACCGGCCATGCGGAGTCCGTATCGTTGCCCCGCAACCTGCCCGGACTGAAAGAAGTGACCCTGCATGGCGGCACGAAACCGGCCTATATTGTTACCCTGGTGAAGATTATGAGCGCACTGGGAATGTTTAAAACACATAAGCGGCGCACGGCGCTGGCAAAATTCTTCCATCATATTGAAGGATGGTTTTCCTCAAAGGGCATCGATAAATCCGTGGGCCGCGTCGAAGTATATGGAGAAAAGGACGGCAAAACGGTGTGCCGCGCCTTTCTCTATGTTGGGCACATCGCGGATATCACAACATTGCCTGCGTACGTCGCGGCCAAATGGCTCTGTGCAGGGAAATTCGATGATCTCCCTGGCGGGGTGTACGCGGCGGAACGTATCCTGACGCATCCAGATCCTTTTCTTGCGGAACTTCGCGCGCTGGGCGTCGAGATAACCGAAGCATAATGTTTCTTTATTAAGTACACGGACCGGGCGGGCAAACCTTGCCCTCCCGATATACGGTACGTTGAGTAAAGATCAGTACGCATGGCTCAGTTACAGGTAACGGAAATTTTTCATAGCATCCAGGGTGAATCGACCTGGGCGGGATTGCCATGTGTGTTTGTGCGGCTGACGGGCTGTAATCTGCGGTGTGCGTGGTGCGATACGGCATATGCATATGAAGGGGGACAGCCCATGACGGTGGAGGAAATCGTGGCGGCTGTGGCGAAGTATCACACTAAATTAGTGGAAATAACCGGGGGCGAGCCGCTGATACAGCCGGAATGTCCCGCGCTGGCGCGGCGTCTGCTCGGCGCCGGGTATACGGTACTGCTGGAAACAAATGGTTCACTGCCAATAAATACGATTCCCCCAGCGGTAATTAAAATTCTAGATCTGAAATGTCCGGACAGCGGCATGATGGACCGGAATCACTGGCCAAACGTGGAGGTATTGAACCGGGATCGCGATGAGGTGAAATTTGTTATTGCGAGCCGCCGGGATTACGAATGGAGCCGCGATATGGTTCGCAAGCATGTTTTGCAGGACCGTTGCCATGCGGTGTTGTTTTCACACGTGCCGGAGCGGATTCCAGCGAAAAGCGTTGTGGAATGGATACTGGAGGATGAACTTCCCGTGCGATTCCAGGTGCAATTGCACAAGCACATCTGGCCGCCGGATATGCGGGGCGTATAGAGGAACACCCACCTGTTAACTCAACGTGACATGTGTCGATGAAGGATAGTGGAAACGTTGTTTAACGCGCGTTTCTTTACGCTGTCAGAACGCGAGGAATCCCCAGTGCAAGATGCGTATTTCGGGGATTGAGGTAAAGTAAATAAGGGTAAGGAGTGGTGATAGTTTAAGCGATGTTATTTGCTTGTGGTGTGTATAGTGTGTATAATGAACTGTGAAGCCAGCGGAAGGGTGTGCACGTTGACCAGCAGAGAAATTATTCGAATACTTGAAGAGAACGGATGGCGCCGCAAGAATATCAAGGGTGACCATCATCAGTTTATTCATCCGGGAAAACCGGGAAAGGTCACTGTACCGCACCCGGCAAAAGACTTGAAAAAAGGCACTGTCAACAGCATCCTTCGTCAAGCTGGGCTCAAGTAGGAGATTGATGAAATGCGCAAAAACTATCCGGCCGTGCTGGCGGGTATTGGCACAGATCAAATTGACGTGGCCTTTCCCGATTTTCCGGGATGTGTCACCGTGGCGAAGACGATTGAAGAGGCGCATACCCGGGCGTCTGAGGTTTTGTCCTTTCATCTGCAATCCATGGTGGAAGATGGTGATCCGATTCCCGGCGGCGGTGATGAAAAAGCGCTGCTGGAAATGCTCAAAGACTATGAAGGCGAAGGGTACCGTGTAGTAATCGCTTCGGTAGAGGTTGAAATTCCGGGGGGACAGACAAAGCGCATTAACATCACCCTGCCGGAATATGTTTTAAATGCCCTGGACCAGTGGGCGAAAACACATGGCCAGAGCAGATCGGGCCTGCTCGCCAGCGCAACAATGGATTACATCTCACGGCATCGATAAAGCAGGCATTTTCGAAATAGGCCTTTTTCTCAAAAGATCACCGAAAACAGGACAGATTACTCGCATTTCACAGCCAAACCGTTGCCTTTTCATCTGCTCAGAGGAAAAAAAAGCCTATTTCGCAAATGCCTCTAAAGCAGTTTCTATGGACAAACCCCCATCCCTGACAGACGGAAATTTGTCAAGTTGACGATAGTTATTTTTTTGAAGCCCCTCCTTCCCAATGCCCTCCATTTTATAAAATGATACATTTCAGCGAGTTATAGATTATTCGAGACATTTTCTCTTGGTGGCATGGCGAATGCTCATTCCTCCATGGAACAAACGATGGAGGAAATGCCCATGAAACGAATCACTCTGATGACAATCACGGCCCTGGTGATGTTCACGGCCTCTTCTCATGCATTGGTTTTTTATGCGTATAATGCCTCTATCAAGCAGGTCCCGGAAGGCTATTTGTACGCGAACGGCGAGACGGCGGAATACATCAATATCCCGCAGGACGGCACGTACCAAGTGGCGGCGCTCGCGTTGGGCACGCCGTGTGCCGGAGTATGGCCGTTGATGGCGGTGAGCCTGGACGGTTTTCCGCGCGAGACCGTGACAGTGGGCACGAGCACGATGCAAGTCTATTCTTTTAATGTGGCGCTGACGGCAGGCGTTCATACCATTGGGATGGCGCTGTTGAACAACATGGCCAGTGGCGGCGAAGACATCAATCTGTATTTGAACGCCATGGCGGTGTATGCGCCGCCGGGCGTGGCGGACCCCACGATCTCCAATCAATCCGCATGGTTGAACGCAATGCAGACCCTGGAAGCAAACCTGCTTGCCAATACCGCCTCGGCCATCGATACCTTCCGCAAGGGCGATGTCACGATTGTGGTGAAGGATGAAGCGGGCAATGTAGTGTCCGGCGCCGCGGTGAGTGTGGAGCAGACGAATCACGACTTCCTCTTCGGCGCAAATTTCTGCGGGTACCAGACCTTCGACACCGCCGAAAAAAATGCGCTGTATGAGCAGCGATTCAAGGAACTCTTTAACTACGCCACCGTGCCGTTTTACTGGTCGCTGATTGAGCCTGTTCAAGGTCAACCGGACTATGCGCGCACGGATTCGATGGTGAACTGGTGCGTGGCGAACGCTATCCGCGTCAAAGGCCATGCGTTGTTGTGGGCATATGAACTGGCGCTTCCCGCCTGGACTAACGGCATCCCCTCCACAAGCGTGCAGCAGGCGCATGTCGCGCAAATCATGCAGCGGTACCTTGGCCTGATCAGCAATTGGGAAGTGGTGAATGAACCAATAAATGCGCCCGGATTTGCGGTGAATCAACCCTACGCCTGGGCGCGCGCCATCGACAGCACCGGCACGCTGATTCTCAATGAATATGGCCACTTCTACAACGGTTTCCAGGACTGTTACGATGGTTTGAACAGCGAATTGGCGGGGGGCACCCCGATCGACGCGGCGGGGATGCAGGCACATGCCCCGGTAGACATGGCGTTCCCGCTGGAGCATGTCCAATACACCCTGAATAAATACGCCGCGCTGAACACGCCGATTCATATCACGGAGTTCACGCCGGGCTCCAACGGGAACGCGGTGCTGCGGTCCACGTGGCGCGGCACATGGACAGAAGGCCAGCAGGCGGAGTATGCCGAAGACTTCTACCGGATCTGTTTCGCGCACCCGTCCGTGGAAGCCATAAGCTGGTGGGACGTGTGCGACTTGAACGCCTGGGTGTCCGGGGGCGGCGTATTGCGCGCGGACCTCAGCGCCAAACCCGTATACAATACGTTGAAATCACTGATCCATACCGAATGGCACACGAACGCCCAGGGATCGAGCGCTAGCAACGGTTCCTATGGCTTCCGGGCCTTTTACGGCACGTATTTGGTTACGGTGCAATACAACGGCGAGAGCAAACAAGTGGACGTTCATGTAAAGAAGGGCGAGGCGAATAACTTTGTAGTGACGGTGGCGGTTCCTTCTGCGGCTCCTCCCGCCGTGACGGTGAATTCCTTACTCACGAAGAGCACAAAACCCACCCTGACCGGGACATTCTCCAATGCGGCGCAGGTGCAGGTGAGCGTGAATGGAAGCACGTGGTACAACGCCACGCTGAGCGGAACGGCCTGGAGCCTTACATGGCCTGTGACGCTTGCCGCAGGAACCTATAATGTTCAGGCAAAAGCGCAAGATGCCTCCGGGAATATGGTGATTGATGCGACCACCAATGAACTAACCATCGATACCACGGTTCCCGTGATTACACTCCTCGGTTCCAGTTCGATGAGTATCAAGCGGTACCGCGCCTTCATCGATCCCGGGGCTACGGCAACGGACAATGTATCCGGCGATTTGACGGTGGAGATTGTTCGGACGGGGACGGTGAAGACGAGCACGTTAGGAACGTATTATCTTTACTACAATGTGAAAGACGTTGCGGGCAATGCAGCGGCCAAGAAAACACGCATTGTAAAAGTGGTGAGATAGCGTTTTTCCCATAGATTCTTCCACGGCGGTACAATCCGCCGTGGAAGTGTTTTACCGTGTGAAATAGAACCGGCGGACCGAACACGTTCGATCCGCCGGAAAGCTATTCATTGCATGCTAGAAGCTTAACTTGCTTCCCAGATACAGGTAGTCCGCGCCGTCGTCATCCGTTCCGCCGGTGTACAGCGTTCCGTTCCAACGCGTAAAACTTCCTTGGCGAAGGGCATTTCCGGTAAATAAGTGAGCCCATCCGGCTTCAAAGCACAGATCCTGGCTGTAATGGTATTCCAGGAAGAGGTCGGTCTCCCAGCCCAGGTCGCTGTCATTGCGGTTCACGACCCATGGCATGAAGGGCGCCACCGGTATGCTCCGGCCAAAAGGCTTCCACATCCGCGGCGCATAGAATGGATCCACCACGTGGAAATAGTTCACGGCAAAGCGTCCGCCCAGGCGTTCGATGATGGGGCCTTCGATGCCCGCGCGCACCAGCCAGCAATTCGACATGTCGTTCCACAGGTCCAGGAATCCGCTGTTGATTTCATTCGAGAACAGGCGGTTGAAGCTTACACTGGCATGGGGCGAGTGGAAGGGATTTATCGCATCCTTAAAACTGATTTTGCGGTTGTCTTCCCCGCCATAATACCGGAATCCGGCAAAGACGTGCGGCTTGTACTTCTCCGTAATGTCGATGGTGTATCCGGCGTCGATTTTGACCCCCCAATTGTCGAAGCGGGCATTGTCGTCGCCATAGTTGAAAGGCTTGAACGTCTGCCCCACCGCATCCGCCGCGCCGAATTGATAGGCAATTTCAAATTCTGCGTCAAAACCCCATTTTTTTGCGGCGGCCCGCGCGCCAATGGTATGGAGGGCGGTGGTTTCATAGTCATCCACGCTGAGGAGGTCTTCCACCCATTCGGTGAACCAGTTTCCGTTCACATCGGCGCCACGGGTGTCGTCACGCAGCAGGAAATAAAACAGGTCGAGGGTTACGTCCGGTATCCCAATCCATGAACCGTACAACCCGTAGAAATCCATATCGCTCTGGAACATGTCACGCATGCTCTCCGCCAATTTGCTGGCAAAGGCGTCGATAGTGAACCAATCATGGCTATAGGTTAGGCGGATGGCGTCAAAGGACAAGCCGGTTTTGAAGAAGGCAAAGTCCCGTGTGCCAACCAGCCACTGGCTTCCAAAGGCCAGTTCCTGACGGCCCACCCGCAAGCGCAGTGGAATTCCGAACATTTGATCCGCTTCGATGTAGGCCTGGAACATTTCCACGTCATCAATGCTTCGCGCGCGGGTATCACCGCCGGTAATATAGTTTTGTGAGCGGAAATCCTCCCCCCAGACGTCATACGAATCCATTTCAATCTTGGCGCTCACATTCTGTGTGAAGTCTGATTTGATGTGGATGCGCGTGCGCTGTTCCACAAAAGAAACGTCGTCGCCTGCTCCGTCCCAATCAAAAATACTCATGACATTCGGATTGAACACCCCCCCGATGGGCCGTCCGCGAACCGAACTATATGGATATCGCGTGGCGGGCGTGGGAGCGCCATTCGCCCCAAAATTCGTGAACGTGTTCAAAATATAATTGCCACGGATGAAAATGGACCCGCCGACTTCCACATTCTGTAATTCCGCAAAAGCGGATCCCGCAATAAGGGCAATCAACCCTATCGCCATCCCTGCTGTGAGTCTGCGCATGGTGTTCTCTCTCCTTCTCGATTCAGTTCCATCCACACTTTGAATACACCCAAGCCCTTCCAGGCTATGGCCAAGTTAACACAGAGTTCGTATATTTGTCAATCGCAGCCGGGGCTAATCAGCGCTGACGAGTTGAGGGGATTTTGCCACTTGCCCTGGCGTTGGCTGGGGTTCGCCCGTCCAATGACGGTTGTGGAGACAGAGGGGTGGTGTTGGGTTTTGGCAAGGGGGGGATGATGAAAAGGCGGCGGATACGACGA
>JAKQOG010000254.1 GCA_029565395.1 Candidatus Hydrogenedentota bacterium
CATCACCGCCGTCCACTGCGCTTTGGTCAATTCATACTTCCCCATCCAGAACCCCGGCACCGTCACCATATGCTGCGGATCTTCCCAATCATAACTGTCCTGCTCCCCGGAATACCGGCCCATCATAAAACTGCCCCCAGAAACCCACACCATCTCCAACGGCACATCACCAGGCAGCAAGATTGTTTCACACTCGCCCTCAATACAGATTTCTCCTTCCGGCTGGCCTTCCACACCACCCTCTCCCTCCACCATGCCCTCTATAGCGCCTTCTTCCGAACCTTCCTCAACTCCTTCAACAATACCTTCCCCCTCAAGCTGGCCTTCTACAATCCCTTCGGCATCCCCCTCAGGCATAATACCTTCTCCCTGACCTTCCAATGACCCTTCAATACTGCCTTCAAGGGTACCCTCAACATCACCTTCACCCTCCACCCCTCCTTCGCCTTCCATCTGGCCTTCAGCAATCCCTTCTTCAACGCCTTCTCCCTCGGTTTGACCTTCCACTACGCCTTCCTCTTGTCCTTCAGATACACCTTCAACCTCGCCTTCACAGGATTCATGCGAGCCCGCCCCTGGCGCAAACGTATCCTCCGAATCGCACTGTGTATGGTATCCGCCCGAATTAAAAAACTGGATCACCCTTAGCAATTCCGACAGATTGATGTGCCAATCCTGCGGAACATAGTCGCTGTCATGCGGATCACATGTCTGACCACCTGGCCCTGGGGCATAGCCATCCTCCGTTCCCGCCTCGCAATGGAATCCATCTGAGTTAAAGAATTGGATCACCCGGAGCAATTCACTTAGGTTGATGGCATAATCGCTGCCAGTGTCAGCGGAATGATATTGTGCCCAAGCTGGAAGTGTAAAACACAGCGGAAAAATAAAGAGCACCAAGAAGCTTACTTTGAAGAAATTCTTAGGGACCATTACGTGTTCCCTTCCAATGTTGAGCATTTCTCCCTATACATATCGCTCAAACATACGCATGACACTTCTTACAATAGTTTAGGGAATAGTAAAGGAACGGTTCAACTCTACTAGTAAGTCTCAGCCCTTGAGCCGGGCGGCCATGACGTCGACGAAGGCGCGGAGGAGGTCTTTGTCGAGTTCGCTGCGCATGTCGCGTTGCATGATTTTGAGGGCTTCGAAGGTATTGTGGGGTTTTTGATGGTAGCGTTCAGTAGTGAGGGCGTCGAAGATGTCGGCGATGGAGACCATCCGTACGAAGGGGGAGATGGCGTCGTTTTTGAGGCCTTCGGGATAGCCGGTGCCGTCCAGTTTTTCATGATGGTGGAGAACGATATCAAGGGCAATTTCACCAATGGCGCCGAATTCCCGGAGCATGCGGTGGCCTTCAAAGGGATGTGTTTTCATTCGCTCCCATTCTTCTGCGGAGAGCGCGGTGGTTTTGTTGAGCAGTGCGGCATTGAGGGCGCGCTTGCCGACATCGTGGAGCAGTGCGCCGTTTGCGATTTCACGGAGCATGGCGGAATTGCGCTGGCCGGTGCGCATGGCGAGGGCGACGCTGTAGGCGACAACATTGACGCTGTGGGTGTAAAGGTAGTAATCGCAGGAGATGGCGCGAAGGAGGTGCTCGATCATGAAGTCTTCGGCGGTCATGAAATTGATGGTTTGCTGGACGACTTCCTTTCCCCGGTCGATGGTTTCGCGGGTGGGAGGTTGCGCGAGGACCTCCTCGACGACGGCCTGTGCGGAGTCGTAGAGAATGGTGGATTTTTCTTTTACGTTGAGTTTTGGATCGCGCAGGATGTCTTCGAGATGGTTCGCGAGGTAGCGGTTGTATTCGAGACGCTCTTCCTGTTTGATGTAAAGACAGGAGACGCGGGAGTTTTCAAGGCGCTTGCGGGCCGCACGGGTGAAAGGAAGGTTTCGTTCGCAGTAGAGGACGAAGGGTTGTTCTGGGCTGGGCCGGAAATAGAGGGCGAAGTCGGGCGTGGTGTCCAGACGGATGGAATCCATGCGGATCGGCATGTAGCGATCTCCGCCCCAAGGTATTGGAACAGGATTCACGGTTTGTACTTCGGGCACGAATCCACTCCTTTTTAATTGGGTATTGTTTTAATACATGGGGAGGGGCGAGGGCAAATTCTGGTTTTTTAGCCATCCAGGATACGTGAAAAATATAGACAGATACCTCTTCGCGCGAAGACTCGCTACGCTTATGTCAGTCACTGTTTTTCGATGAGGTGCGAAATGGATTCTTTGGAATGACCTGCGCGGAGGAGGGGTTCTGCGATATCGCGGGTTAAATCGGGGACGTAATAGTCCAGGAATGTGCCGGAACCGTGGATGGTATAGGCGTCCGAGGAACCTGGGATCAGGATGGCTTCTCCTGCTTTGAGAGTATATTCGGTAGAGAGGCCTTGGACGGTCAGGGGGCCATTTTTCACGAGGAGGAGGTGAAAACTGTCTTGGGGGAGAGCGCGGGTAAATGAATCGGTTACGGAGAGGAGTTCGGCGGCGAAATTGTGGCATGCGGCCAGGATGCTGCATGATGCGCCGTTGAGTTCATAGGCGAGGGGCTGGCTTGGGCCGTTGTGACCGGCGCCAAATCGGATGACGGCCATGGCTTTTTCGACATGAAGGGGGCGTGGCTTTCCAGAGGCGTCAACTCGGTCCCAATCGTACACGCGGTAGGTGAGGTCGCTGTTTTGTTGGATTTCCGCCAGGAGAATGCCTTTGCCGATGGCATGAACGGTTCCCGCGGGAACGAAGACGTTTGTGTCCGCGGGAGCGGGGAACCGGGTCATGCATTCCGTCAGGCGGTGATTTGCGAGGGCTTGTTGGAAAGCGGCGGGGGAGATGTTGGGGATTAGGCCGCAGATGAGTTCTGCGCCGGGATCGGCATCGAGGACGTGCCACATTTCGGTTTTGCCGGAATCGGACTCCTTCAGGCGCAATGCATCCTCATCGGCAGGATGGACCTGCACGGAGAGGATGTCTCCTGTGTCAATGAGCTTGAGGAGCAGGGGGAAGCGGCCTTGGGGAGTGAGTTGAGCTCGTTTGCCGAGGATGCCGGGGGCGTTTAGAACGAGTAATTCACGCAAGGTTTTTCCCTGGTGTGGCCCATCGGCTACGCGGCTTTCGCAGTGGGGATGGTCGGAGATGAGCCATGCCTCACCGATGATGGCCTCTTGGGGTGTTTTTTTTCCCAAGGTTTTTTTGAGCCGTTCACCGCCCCAAATTCGTTGAAAATAGGCTTCTTCAAAACGAAGCGGATCCATTCTGGAAGCGGGCGAAACGTTCATGGGAACAAGCCGGGCATGGGAGGGGGGGCGTGCAGGAGGCGGTTATAGAGTCCGATAAGTTCGGGTTCAAAGAACATGAAAAGAAGGCCGCTGAGCGCCAGGTAGGGGCCAAAGGGCAGGTAATGTCCTTCGATGGTAATGAATTCGTCCTCGTCGATCTCCTGAATCGCATCTCCGGTTTGGGTGGTTCGGCGTTTGCGTTTTTGTTGTTGTGTGTAAATGTTCCAGGAGAGGAGCACGATGATCCAAGCGAACAAGGCGAGGCACCCGGCGCCGGTAATGATGTACCAGTATAATTCTTCGATGATCGGATCCTTGGTTTGGGCGAAGAAGAGGATGCGGGCGAAAAGGTAGGCGGCGCTGGCGCCCAATACGATGTTGCTGAGGGGATCGACGGGGGGCTGTTTGGGTGTTTTGGGCTTTTCTGGTTCTTCTTCGCCTTGTTTTGCCCGGAAGATGAGGATCAGGAGGATACCGATGAAACCGCCGGTGAAAGAAGCGATGAGAAGCGACCCGAAGACTCCGCGCCAACCGAAAAACGCGCCCAGCATGGCGAGAAGCTTGACGTCCCCGAAGCCCATGCCGGGTTTTTTAAGCAAGAGCACGACAACACTGTCCATCAGGCAGATGACGAAGCATCCGAGGGCGATGCCGTCCAGCGCGTCCATGGGATTGAGCACCCGGAGCATGCTATTGGTAGTGGCCATGCCCAGCAAGGCCACGGCAAGCCCGGCAATAATGCCCGGCAGCGTGATTTCATTGGGGATGGTCCAGTCGGTGAGGTCCTGGAAGGCGACGATGACGAGTGCGGCGCTCAAGGCCATGTAGACGGGGGTGGCTATGACGAAACCAAAGCGCCAGTAAACGCAGAGGAAGAGCACGCCGGTGACGGCTTCTACAAGGGGGTATTGCCAACTGATGGGGAGGCCGCAATGGCGGCATTTTGCACCGAGGAGGAGCCAACTGATGATGGGAAGGTTGTCATACCAGGCGATGGCGTTTTTGCACTTGGGGCATCGTGAGCGGGGGCTGATGACGGACTCTCCGGCGGGCCAGCGGCAGATGCAGACATTGCAGAAGCTGCCGACCATGGCGCCAAGGACAAAGGACACGATCATGAAAAAGGTATGGAGCGGCTCTATGGCTTGTGCTAAGGTCATGAATGGGTTCCTGCTTGCATTTGAGGGGAAGTATAGGGGCTGGGGCGCGTTCCACGCAACTGCACAACGCCATCCATAGGGATTTCGTTACGACCGTATACACGGCTTGCGCGTTAGCACAAATGTGCGAAAGGCATTCTGGCCTCCACCAGGATTGTGTCAGGATCGAACGGCGAACTGCACGGAATATTGACGTATTCCGTGCGGGAAGGGTAGTCTTAGACAGGCTGTCGAAACGCGAAAGAGAGAGTGTTTGGCTAAACTGCGTTTATATTTGGTGAATGTGGGGTTGCGGGTGCCGCTGTTTCAATTGTCCACGCCGCCATTGGGATTGCTGTATCTGGCGGGGTATTTGCGGGAGCGATTTGACCTGGAAATCCGTGTGGCGAATCAGAAGGTGGAGAATTATTCGTACACGGCGCTGGCGGAGGACATTGTGGGGTTTGGCGCGGATATTGTGGGGCTGTCGGCGCTGACGCCGTTCGGATATGCGCTGGGGGAAGTGTCGCGGCGGGTGCGGGAGGGATTGCCGAAGGCGTTGATTGTGCTGGGGGGGCCGCATGCATCGTCATTTTGCGAAAAGGCGCTGGAGGATACGGCAGCGGATGCCTTGGTGGCGGGCGAGGGGGAACGGGCGTTTGAACGGCTGATTCAGGAATACTTTTTGGGCGGGCGGGATCTTTCGTTAATTCCGGGACTAATCTGGCGGGAAAAAGAGGGGGAGATTGTACGGAATTCGGGGGCGATGCCGCTGATTGAGGATCTGGATTCGCTGCCGTTTCCCGCCTATGACCTGATTGATTTACGGAAGTACTGGAAACTGCCGTCGATGCCGCCCATCCCGCGGCGCCGCTATATTTCGTTGTTGAGCAGCCGGGGGTGTCCGTATCAGTGCATCTATTGCCACCGGATTTTCGGGAAGCGTTTCCGGACGCATAGCGCGGAGCGGATGGTGGATGAGATAGCGTTTTTCTCAAAGCACTATGGGGTGCGCGATGTCGAGTTTGTGGATGATTCGTTCAATATCGATGGGGAGCGCGTGATTCGTTTCAGTGAGTTGCTTCGCAAGCGTGGCCTTGATGTCAAACTTGCGTTTTCCAATGCATTGCGCGGGGATGTGCTTACGGAGGAGACGGTGGATGCGCTGTGCGATGCGGGGATGTATTTTTCGAGTTTTGCGTTGGAGACCGGCTCGCCGCGGCTGCAGCGATTGATCGGGAAGAATCTAAATATTCCAAAGTTTTTGCGGGGGGTGGAACTTTCCGCGGCACGGGGCGTTTTTACGAATGGGTTCAATATGCTGGGATTTCCGACGGAGACGGAAGAAGAATTGCAGATGACGATTGACACGGTCTGCGGTTCCGCTCTTCACAATGCGTCGTTTTTCACTGTGACCCCTTTTCCCAATACAGCGTTATATGAGATGGTTCGGGAACACAAGCCGGAGGCGCTGAAGAACCTCTCGTATGACAATTCGGATTTCATCCGGATCTTTGTGAATTGCACGGATCTGCCGGATGACGTGTTGTTTGCCTATCAGCGCAAGGCGAACCGGCAGTTCTTTTTCAATGTAAACCGGATTTATCGCATGGTGCGCGACTATCCGCAACGGCGGCGGTTGTTTCAGTATGCGCCGACGATGATCAACCGGACGATGAAGGGGATCTTCGGCGGGAGATGAGGGGATTCAACGCGGAGGCGCGGAGTGCGCAAAGGAACGCAGAGAAGGGAACGATTTTTTAAAAGGCAGTATTTGTGAGGCGTCTATTTTGCGTTTTGTGAAGTGCGAAGATATTGAATTTGGGTGCATTATCCCGTAGGCTTTGGCTATCTGTATTCGTTATGGAGCAGAATGCCACATAAAAACAAAAAGGAGAATGGAAGATGCATGAGAACGAGATTTCGGAGCGGATCATTGGCGCAGCTATCGAGGTTCACAGGATACTGGGTCCTGGATTGCTTGAAGGGGTCTATGAGGAAGCCTTGTGCCATGAGTTTTATCTTCGAGACATTCATTTTGAACGGCAGAAACCGGTTCCTATTGATTACAAAGGCGTAAAGCTGGCCACGGACCTGCGGTTAGATTTGCGCGTTGAAGGAAAAGTCATCGTGGACGTGAAAGCTAAAGAGGAAATGACTGAAAAAGATCATGCGAAAACGCTGACCTATCTGCGGTTGACCCAAACCCATCTTGGACTGAATATAAATTTTCATGAACCTAAACTGGTGGACGGGATCAAACGGATCGTAAACAACCTTAAGGAATAACACTCCGCGAACCTTTGCGTTCTCTGCGCCTCTGCGTTGGTCTAATGATGTATCGGGGCTCTGCATATTCTTGGGGGGATTTCGACGCAGAGGCGCGGAGTGCGCAAAGGTGCGCAGAGATAAAGGTTCAGGGAGTATCGAGGAATCAGCCTTTGGTTTGACAGAGCGTGTTTTGTGCTGCACAATATGCAAAGCGAAATCTGCCGAGGTCAAGATCATGCCCATAGCAATCGTCTCCCCAAAAGGACAGATTACCCTGCCGATAAGTTTTCGAAAACGGCTGGGGATGAAGCCGCATGATCGGGTGAACATCGAATTGAACGGCGATGCCATCGTCGTCAAGCGGGTGGCGGACTTCTTCGAACTTGAAGGTTTCCTCGGCAAAGCCTTGCCGGAAGCAGAAGAACAAAAGCGGATGTTGCGTATGGCCTCCCGGCGCGTTCGAGTTAAAGTACGCTGAAAAGGGTGTTTTTCTTGGACTTCTTCAGCGTGTTTTGTAAGGGGTATGCTTTTCAGGGGTATCGAAGACTCAACCTCTGGCCACTATCTGGTATACCTTCGGGTATATTGGGGAAAGAAATGTATAGCAGGAGAATTGAAGCCTGAATCCTGGCTGGAATCGAATGGCGCGTGGGGATCTTTATGGGCGGGGGATTTATATGGTACTATAAAGATTCTGAGGATTTTTGCGAATGAGTCGTAGCGGCCGTTCTGGCAAAGGGATTTCCGATGAGTAAGCGCGATTATTACCGGTTTTTGTGTTCCATAGTGGCTGGGGTGTTGATAGCAGGGGGTGGTGTTTCCTGCCGGAGCACTGCGACGGACGTTCCGGTGGCGCCGTCCGCCGTGTCATCGTCACCGGGGCCGGCGATATCGGCGCTGCAACGGGATCAGATTGAGCAGGCGGTGTCGAAGGTGAAGCCGTCTTTGGTCCGGATTCATGTGGTGGAGACGTACTACGATGAAGGGCGGGAGATGAAGTATGAGGCGTCGGGGAGCGGGGTGGTGATTACCCCGGAGGGGCATGTGATTACGAATCATCATGTGGCGGGGCATGCGAAGCAGTTGAAATGCACGTTTCCAGACAAGACGGAAGTTGCGGCGGAACTGGTGGGCTCGGATCCGTTGACGGATATAGCGGTGATTCAGTTGAAGGATGGAGGGAAGGAATATCCGGTGGCGGAATTCGGGGATTCGGCTGAGGCGAAGGTGGGGGATCAGGTACTGGCGATGGGGAGTCCATTGGCGTTGTCGCAATCGGTGACACTGGGGATAGTGAGCAACACGGAGATGATCATGCCGTCTTGGCTGAGCCGTCGTGGCGGCGGGTTGGAGCAGGACGGGGAGGATGTTGGATCGCTGGTGCGGTGGATAGGGCATGACGCGGAGATTTATGGCGGGAATTCGGGCGGACCGCTGGTGAATCTTCAGGGAAAGATTATCGGGATTAATGAAATCAAGCTGGGGTTAAGCGGGGCGATTCCGGGGAATCTGGCGCGGGAGGTGGCGACGGAGTTGATGAAGCATGGAGCGGTGCGGCGGGCGTGGATTGGAACGGATGTTCAGCCGCGGCTCAAGCATGACAAGGCGCCCCGGGGCGTATTAGTGGGGGGCGTGTTGAAAGGATCGCCGGCGGAAGAAGCGGGGTTGCAATCCGGGGATGTGATAGTTCGGGTGGGGGAGACGGCGGTGGATGTTCAGTTTATGGAGCAATTGCCGGATTTTAACCGGATGATAAGCGAGTTGGCCATTGACAAGCCGGTGTATGTGGTGTTGATCCGGGATGGCGTGGAAAAGACGGTTCGGGTGACGCCGAAGGAGCGGGAACCATATCAACCCAAGCAGTATGAGCTGAAGACGTGGGGGCTGACGGTGCGGGATTTGTCGTTCATGTTGGCGAAGGAACTCAAGCGCAAGAGCACGGATGGGGTATTGGTGACCTCCGTGCGGCAAGGAGGCCCGGCGGGGGATGCGAAGCCGGTGATCCAAAAGAATGATGTGATTGTATCGGTGAAGGGGAAGCCGGTGAAGAGTGTGAAGGAGTTGAAGGCGCTTTCGGATGGGATGACGAAGAAGGCGAAGGCGCCGGTTCCGGTGTTGACCGGTTTTGATCGCAAGACGGAGCAGTTGGTAACCGTGGTGAAGGTGGGCGTTTCTGACATGAAAGATCCGGGTCTGGAGGTGAAGAAGGCGTGGCTGCCGGCGGAAACGCAGGTGATTACACGGGATATTGCGGCGGCGCTGGGCAAGGGGGATCTTACGGGGTTTCGGGTGACCAATGTATATGCCGGGAGCGTGGCGGAGAAGGCAGGGCTTAAGGTGGGGGATCTGATTTTGTCAGTGGATGGGGAGAAGATGACGGCTTCCGCCCCGGAGCATTACGAAGAGCTTGCAGCCTTGATTCGCCAGTATAAAATTGGCGATACCGTGGAGTTGGGGATATTGCGCGGGGGGAAGGCGGTGAAACTGAAGGTGGAGTTGGTGGGCGCGCCGAAACTGGCGCGCGAGATGAAGAAATACCGCGATGAGCAGTTTGAATTCACGGTCCGTGACATTACGTTTTTTGACAAGGCCGCGGAACAGTGGAAGGAAGAGCAGAAGGGCGTGCTGGTGGATCAGGTGAAGCCGGGTGGCTGGGCGGCATTGGGCGAATTGACGGCGGGCGATCTGATTCTTGGGGTGGATGGTCAGGATACGCCGGAGGTGGATTCACTGCAGGCTGCGATGAAAGCCATCGAAGACAAGCAGGCTCCGGTGGTGGTGTTCAAGGTCTTGCGGGGTATTCACATGATGTATATTGAACTGGAGCCCAAGTGGGAGACCAAATGAAGCATTTTTTATCCATACTTTTCCTTTTGCTCGTGCTGGGCGGAGCGGTTGTGCCGGTGGCATTGGCGGGTGAAGCAGAACAGCAGGCGCGGGCAGTGTTGGAAAAGAACAAGCTTGCCGTGGTGACCATCAAGATGGTGATCAAGCAGAAATTTGCCATGGAAGGCATGGCTTCACAGGAGAATGAATTTAAGGAGGAATCGACAGGGACGGTGATTAGTCCGGAAGGATTGACGGTGATGGCATTATCGTCCACGGATCCCGCAAGTGTGTATTCCAACATGATCTCGGGGCAGCCGGACAGCCAGATGAAGATGGAGACGGAATTGAGCGGAGTGAAGATCATGTTGGGGGATGGAACGGAGCTTCCATCGGAAGTGATTTTACGGGACAAGGAATTGGACTTGGCATATTTGCGGCCGGTGGAGAAACCGGCACAGGCCTTCCCGTTTGTCGATCTGACGGCATCGGCCGCGCCGGAACTGCTTGACAAGTTATTGACGGTGGACCGATTGGGGAAGGTCGCCGGGCGGGTATATTCGATGTCGTGGTCGTGGGTGGAGGCGAAGGTGGAAAAACCGCGGACGTTTTATCTGCCGAGTACGGGATCTCCGGGATCGCCGGCTTTTCTATTGGACGGGAAAGTGGTGGGGGTGTATGTTATTCGGTCCATAAAAGATACGGAGGGGAATGGGCTTGGGTTGTTGAGCGATGATCAGACGATGGCAACGATATTGTTGCCTGCGTCGGATATTCTGGAGGGTGCGAAACAAGTTCCGCCGTATGCTGCGCCGCCTCCACCGGAAGCTGCCCCTGCGCCCGAAGGGGCGCCTGAAGAAGGAGCACCAGAAGAGGGAGCACCGGAAGAAAGAGCGGTTGAAGGAGCCCCGGAGACGGCTCCTGCCCCAGCCCCTGAGGCGGTTCCCGCCCCAGCGCCGGAACCAGCACCTGCCCCCGCTCCTGCGCCTGAGGCACCCCCTGCCCCA